>JAYRMT010000001.1:0-60682 GCA_041912575.1 Fluviicoccus sp.
TTCGCCGGAAGCGCAGGAAATTGCCGCCAAGAACTACTACCGTCCCATTGATCCGACGGTGGCCGCCAAGTACGCCAAGCAGTTCGCTCCGGTCAAACTTTTCAGTATCAAGGACTTCGGCGGCTGGAGCGCGGCTCAGGACGCGCATTTCGCCGACGGCGGCATTTTCGACCAGATCTACACCCCGGGCGTGAAATAAGGCCGGTACGCGGGAGATTCGTCATGAGTCGGTTATTGATGGTTCCCGGTCTTCGCGGCAGCGAGCCGGAGCACTGGCAGTCTTGGTGGGAGCGTCTGGATCCGTCGATCCGCCGCGTCGAGCAGGCGGACTGGCATCTTGGCGAACTTTCCCGCTGGTCATCCGCCGTCATTCACGCAATCGATGAGTCGCCGGAACCGGTCTGGCTGATTGCGCACAGCTTCGGCTGTCTTGCCAGTGTCGAAGCCGCGCGTCAGCGCCCGGACCGCATTGCCGGACTCTTCCTGGTCGCGCCGGCGGACCCTGCCCGCTTTGCGATTGCCGATGAATGCCTGAACTTTTCATTGCCGGCGCCGTCCATGGTGATCGGCAGCACCACCGACCCGTACCTGAACATCGTCCGGGCATGGGACTGGTCAAAACGCTGGGGCAGCCAGTTTGTGAACCTGGGGCCGGTGGGACACATCAACGTGGCTTCCGGCCATGGGCCCTGGCCGCGCGGCAAATGGCTGTTTGACCATTTCCGTTCCCAATTCGAGACAGTTACGCCGTTTGCCTGGCGACTTTCCGCTTGATATTTCCCCTGGGAATAAGCAAGCAACCATTCGTTATTTTGATGGCTATAGACGGCTACTTAGAATGCCGCATCCCACGATCCGATTCTCCGGGAGAATCCGCCTCATGAAACACCGCGTCCTGCCGGGCTTTCCGCTGGCGCTGGGTTACACGCTCGTGTACCTCACCCTGATTGTGCTGATTCCGCTGAGTGCGGTTTTCCTGAAGACCGCCACCATGGATATGGACCATCTGTGGGCCACGATCACCGCACCCCGTGTTGTCGCAACCTACAAGCTGACGTTCGGCGCTTCGCTGCTGGCCGCCTTCATCAACACGGTGTTCGGTTTGATTCTGGCGTGGATCCTGGTGCGATACGAGTTCCCGGGGAAAAAGCTGGTCGACTCCCTGATCGACCTGCCCTTCGCCCTGCCCACGGCGGTGGCCGGTATCGCCCTCACCGCGATCTATGCGCCCAACGGGTGGATTGGCGAATATCTGGCCCCGTACGGCATCCAGATCGCTTTCAAGCCTGCAGGCGTTCTCGTGGCGTTGATCTTCATCGGCTTGCCCTTTGTCGTGCGTACCGTGCAACCGGTGCTGGCCGATATCGACAGCGAGCTGGAAGAAGCCGCCGCCAGCCTGGGCGCCAACCGCTGGCAGACGTTTCGCCGGGTGTTGCTGCCGATCATTTCGCCCGCGTTGCTGACCGGATTCGCGCTCGCCTTCGCCCGCGCCGTCGGCGAATACGGATCGGTGATCTTCATTGCCGGAAATATTCCCATGGTGTCGGAAATCACCCCGCTGATGATCATCACCAAACTGGAGCAGTACGACTACGCCGGCGCCACCGCGATTGCCGCCGTCATGCTGGTGGTGTCGTTCATCCTGCTGTTTGTCATCAACTCGCTGCAAGCCTGGATGAACCGGCTGAAGGAGGCTGTGTAATGGCCGGCGCTATCGGAGCAAGCTATCAGGGCGGTCGTCAGGCCGTCCGCCCCGCCACCCGGGAACCCGCCTGGGTCCGCTATACGCTGATTATCGTCGGGCTGGCATTCTTTGCCATATTCCTGCTGATGCCGCTGCTGACCGTGTTTGTCGAGGCGCTGCGCAAGGGTGTTGACGTTTATCTGGCGGCGCTGGTGGAACCGGATGCCTTGTCCGCCATCAAGCTGACCCTGCTGATCGCCGCGATCGCGGTGCCGTTCAACCTGGTCTTCGGTGTCATGGCGGCCTGGGCGATCGCCAAGTTCGAGTTCCGCGGCAAGAGCCTGCTGATCACCCTGATCGACCTGCCCTTCTCCGTCTCGCCAGTCGTCGCGGGCCTGATTTACGTCCTCGTTTTCGGCGCGCAAGGCTGGTTCGGGGACTGGCTGTTCGATCACGATATCTCGATCATCTTTGCCGTGCCGGGCATCGTCCTGGCGACCATTTTCGTGACCTTCCCCTTCGTGGCGCGCGAACTGATTCCGCTGATGGAAGCCCAGGGCAAGGAAGAGGAGGAAGCTGCGATCGTGCTGGGCGCGTCGGGCCTCAAGACCTTCTGGCATGTCACGCTGCCGAACATCAAATGGGGCCTGCTGTACGGCGTGGTGCTGTGCAACGCGCGCGCCATGGGCGAGTTCGGCGCAGTGTCCGTGGTCTCCGGCCACATACGCGGCGAAACCAACACCATGCCGCTGCACGTCGAGATCCTTTACAACGAATACAACTTTACGGCGGCGTTCGCGGTGGCCTCGCTGCTGGCCCTGCTGGCGCTGCTGACCATGGTGCTCAAAGCCGTGGTGGAATGGCAAAGCGGCAAACTGGCCTTCAAGCCGGATGAATGACACTCCGATTCCCTGAGAGAAACACCATGAGCATCCAGGTCAAGAACATCAACAAGCGTTTCGGCGGTTTTGTCGCGCTGGACAACATCAGTCTGGATTTCAACTCCGGCGAACTGGTGGCGCTGCTCGGTCCGTCCGGCTGCGGCAAGACCACCCTGCTCCGCATCATCGCCGGTCTGGAAAGTCCGGACAGCGGCGAAGTGTTCCTGGACGGCGACAACGCCTCGCAGGCGCATGTGCGCGAGCGTCAGGTCGGGTTTGTGTTCCAGCACTATGCGCTGTTCCGGCACATGACGGTGTACGACAACGTCGCTTTCGGCCTGCGCATGAAGCCGCGCAAGCAACGCCCGTCGGAATCGGACATTCGCAAGAAAGTGATGGATCTGCTGAAGCTGGTGCAGCTGGACTGGTTGTCCGACCGCTATCCCTCGCAATTGTCGGGCGGCCAGCGCCAGCGTATCGCCCTCGCCCGCGCGCTGGCGGTCGAGCCGCGCGTGCTCCTGCTCGACGAACCGTTCGGCGCGCTGGACGCCAAGGTGCGCAAGGAGCTTCGCCGCTGGTTGCGCCAGTTGCACGACGAACTGCACATCACCAGCATTTTCGTGACTCACGACCAGGAAGAAGCGCTGGAAGTCGCCGATCGCGTCGTGCTGATGAACAAGGGCAAAGTCGAACAGATCGGCTCTCCGGACCAGGTGTACGACCATCCGGAAACGCCGTTTGTGTACGGCTTCCTGGGCGCGGTGAACCTCTTCCACGGCAGGATCCACGGCGACAGCCTCCACACCGGCGAACTGGCGCTGCCGGTCGGCGAGCATGGTCTGGTGCAAGGCGCGGAGGTCACCGGTTTCGTGCGGCCGCATGATCTTGAAATCGTGGTGGGCGACAGTGTTTCCGGCGGCATCCCCGCCACCGTCACCCGCATCCTGGCGTTCGGCGCGAGCGTACGCGCGGAACTCACCGGCGCGGACCAGCGGCACTTCGAGGTGGAATTGACCCGCAACGACTTGCAGCGGCTCAATGTCCACTCGGGGCAGCAGGTTTTCCTGAAGCCGTCACGGGTCCGGATTTTCGAGAAGGCGTCATGATCGCAACCTGAGCGGAGCACGGAATGGGCTATGATCCTCGACACCGTTTACTGGAGTTACACCGATCATGAAAACCATTCGTCCCGCAGCCGTCGCTGCGACATTATTGCTGACTGCGAGTGCAACCGGCGCCCAGGCCGGCGACCTCTATGGCGGCATGGATTACATGCGCATGACTTACGAGGAGAACGGGATTTCCGAGTCGGTCAATCCCGACGGCGTGCAATTCCGTTTGGGCAGCTTTATTGATCCGGCCATCGCCCTTGAGGGCCGGGTCGGCCTGGGCCTCGGCGAAACCTCGTTCAGACCGATGCCAGTTTCAGTGCCCGGCGGGACGGTGATGGTGTCCCCCTCCATCAAGATCGACAGCTTTTTCAGCGGCTACATCCGACCGGAGCTCCCGCTGGGCGAGGCTTTCCATATCTACGGACTGGCCGGATTCACGGCCATCCAGACCACCGGCAAGGGATCGGTGGGCGGCTTCAGCGCCACCGCCACGGAGTCCGGCACGGAGTTCTCCTACGGCGCGGGCGCGACCTTCAAGATCGACAAGACGGTCTGGATCCAGGCGGAATACCAGAGCCTGGTCGACAACGGCGATGTCACGCTCAACAGCCTGAACGTCGGCGTCAACGTCCGCTTCTGATCGGGCGGCTCCGGCGCGGAAAATCCGCGCCGGACGGCAGCGGTATTTTCTTGCTGAAAGACGACTATATCGCCAGCCGTATAACACTTCCTACACTTTTCAGCCCTTTTCGGCTAACATTCCGCCACCGAATTTCTCCGCATTGCCGCCGGCTGCCAAGCCTTGCCGGACAATCGCCGGAACCACCCCAGCCGATACGAGGACATCACCGTGCTTGAAGCCTATCGCCAACATGTCGCCGAACGCGCCGCCCAGGGCGTTCCCCCGAAGCCGCTCGATGAAAAGCAAACCGCCGATCTGGTTGCGTTGCTGAAGAACCCGCCCAAGGGCGAAGAGGCCTTCCTGGTCGACCTGCTGGAAAACCGCGTTCCTGCCGGTGTGGACCCCGCCGCCTACGTGAAGGCCGCCTTCCTGGCCGCCGTCGCCAAGGGCGAAGCGACCTCCCCGCTGGTGAGCGCAAAGCGCGCCGTGTACCTGCTGGGCACCATGCTGGGCGGTTACAACGTCGAACCGCTGGTTTCCCTGCTGGACAACGCCGAACTGGCCGCCGACGCCGCCACCGCGCTGAAGTCCACCCTGCTGATGTTCGATTCCTTCCATGACGTGGAAGAAAAGGCCAAGGCCGGCAACGCCTACGCCAAGGCCGTGCTGCAATCCTGGGCCGATGCCGAATGGTTCACCAACCGTCCGGAAGTCCCGACCGAAATCAAGCTGACCGTGTTCAAGGTCACCGGCGAGACCAACACCGACGACCTGTCCCCCGCCCAGGATGCCTGGAGCCGCCCGGACATCCCGCTGCACGCCAACGCCATGCTGAAGAACGTACGTGACGGCATCAACCCCGAAGAGCCCACCGTCAAGGGCCCGATCAAGCAGATCGAAGCCATCAAGGCCAAGGGCAACCTGGTCGCCTACGTCGGCGACGTGGTCGGCACCGGCTCCAGCCGCAAGTCCGCCACCAACTCCGTGCTGTGGTTCTTCGGCAACGACATCCCGCACATCCCGAACAAGCGTGACGGCGGCGTCTGCATCGGCTCCAAGATTGCCCCGATCTTCTTCAACACCATGGAAGACGCCGGCGCGCTGCCGATCGAACTGGACGTGTCGCAGATGAACATGGGCGACGAAATCGTCCTGAAGATCGACCACGCCACCGCTCTGGTCACCGCCTTCAAGAACGGCGCTGAAATCGCCAAGGCCCCGCTGAAGACCCCCGTGCTGCTGGACGAAGTCCGCGCCGGCGGCCGCATCAACCTGATCATCGGCCGTTCGCTGACCTCCAAGGCCCGCGAATCGCTGGGCCTGCCCGCCTCCACCCTGTTCCGCCTGCCGCAGCAGCCCGCCGACACCGGCAAGGGCTACACCCAGGCCCAGAAGATGGTCGGTCGCGCCTGCGGCCTGCCGGAAGGCAAGGGCATCCGTCCGGGCACCTACTGCGAACCGAAGATGACCACCGTCGGTTCCCAGGACACCACCGGCCCGATGACCCGCGACGAACTGAAGGATCTGGCCTGCCTCGGCTTCTCCGCCGGTCTGGTCATGCAGTCCTTCTGCCACACCGCCGCCTACCCGAAGCCGGTGGACGTGCAGACCCACCACACCCTGCCGGACTTCATCATGAACCGCGGCGGCGTGGCCCTGCGTCCGGGCGACGGCATCATCCACTCCTGGCTGAACCGCATGCTGCTGCCGGACACCGTCGGCACCGGCGGCGACTCGCACACCCGTTTCCCGATCGGCATTTCCTTCCCGGCCGGTTCCGGCCTGGTGGCCTTTGCCGCCGCCACCGGCGTGATGCCGCTGGACATGCCGGAATCGGTGCTGGTCCGCTTCAAGGGCAAGATGCAGCCCGGCATCACCCTGCGTGACCTCGTGCATGCCATCCCCTACGCCGCCATCCAGCGTGGCGAGCTGACCATCGAGAAGAAGGGCAAGAAGAACGTCTTCAACGGCCGCATCCTCGAAATCGAAGGTCTGGAAGACCTGACCGTGGAACAGGCTTTCGAGCTGTCCGACGCCTCCGCCGAGCGTTCCGCCGCCGGTTGCTCCATCACCCTGAGCGAAGCCTCGGTGAAGGAATACCTGACCTCCAACATCACCATGCTGAAGTGGATGATCTCGGAAGGTTACGGCGACGCCCGCACCATCGCCCGCCGTATCGAAGCGATGGAAGCCTGGCTGGCCAACCCGAGCCTGCTGCGCGCCGACAAGGACGCCGAATACGCCGCCGTGTACGAGATCGACCTGAACGAAATCAAGGAACCGATCCTGTGCTGCCCGAACGATCCGGACGATGCCAAGCCCCTGTCGCAAGTGGCCGGCGCCAAGATCGACGAAGTGTTCATCGGCTCCTGCATGACCAACATCGGCCACTTCCGTGCCGCCGGCAAGCTGCTGGAGAAGGTGGAAGGCGGTTCGCTGAGCACCCGCCTGTGGCTGGCTCCGCCCACCAAGATGGACCAGCACCAGCTGATGGACGAAGGCTACTACAACATTTACGGCCGCGCCGGTGCGCGTACGGAAATGCCGGGCTGCTCGCTGTGCATGGGCAACCAGGCCCGTGTGGCGCCGAACACCACTTGCGTGTCGACCTCTACGCGTAACTTCCCGAACCGTCTGGGTCAGGGTTCCAACGTGTACCTGGCGTCCGCCGAGCTGGCTTCCGTGGCCGCCGTGCTGGGCAAGCTGCCGACCGTGGAGGAGTACATGCAGTACGCCGCCAAGATCAACAGCATGTCCGGCGACATCTACCGCTACCTGAACTTTGACCGCATGAGCGAGTACACCGCCAAGGCGGACAAGATCAATGTGGCGCAGTTGACCTGATTCTGTCGGGTTGATTGAGGAAAATGGCCCCCGCAATTGCGGGGGCTGTTTTTTTTGGGGGGGTGACGGAAGGATGTCAGGGGTGTCTTGGGGGGGGCGACGGATTGTGACCGGGGAACTTAGGCGGAGCCCGAACCTTGCGAGCCTGTGACGGATGGATGGGCGAGCGACTTCAGCTGGTTCACGGCGGCGTAAAGGATTGGCAGCGCTGCGTATACCAGCATGGGGGCCAGCCAGGCGTCCCAGAACAACGCGCTGGTGATGGCCAGGCCGAAAACCAATCCGACGAAGACCAGTGCGGTGACGCATTGCATGAGTTCTGTTCCCTTGCGGATAAGGGCCAGACCGGTGGAAAGCGCGATGACCAGCGACCAGCCGATGAAGGGGTTGCTGACAAGCCGCCAGGGGGTTGTCTTTGGCTTCCAGTCGATGATGAGGCCGAGGCCGGGCATGACGAGTACGGCGGTCAGGAGTATGACGGCGGCGAGCAGGCTGGCGGAGCCGAGGTGATTGAGGTGTTTTATGGAGGGCATGGTCGGAGGTTCGAGGGAGTGAGGGGGTGAAAGCTTGAGATCAGGCCGCGGCCAGTCAGGGGCGGTCGACCCTGCTGCGAATTGTTGGGCTCCAGCGGGACCGTTACTTTCCTCGCCGCTCGTTCCGCCTAGCCTCTGCAATGCGGAGACGCTCTGGTTCGGTGTATAGCCGCTCTAGCAACGCCATGGTGAAATCCAGAAGATCTTCTGCGTCCTCCTTTGTGAGCGTTCCAGCGTGGGCACCATCGTTTCCGTCTTCTTTTATGCAAGATGACAGGCCCTTTAACTCCTTGGGGAGATAGCCATTTTCGATGAGCCACGGAAGCCTCAAGCCGAGATCGCGACGAACCTTGGCGTTCAGCCCCTGAACCTCTTCGTTTGGCAATAGTGCACGGGTTGAAAGGTCTACGCAGAGACGAAACATTGTTCCCGAAGCGTTGTGACACGCAACCGACAGGCAAACGGCTGCTTCTTGGAATACCGCAGATATGTCCGCAGGGACATGCGCTGGTGACTCCACTGACACCCGATCTCTGACACTGATGAATCTCTCGACTTTCACATAGTTATTGAGCGATCCCTCCACTTTCAGAAGACCAACTTTTTGCACATACCTATAGTCAGAACTTGATGACTCACTAAGAAGGAATATGGATGCTTTGGAACAGTGACGGCAGACAGAGAAAGCCTCATACCAATGCTGCCATTCATACCTGACCCCAACGACTATTGCTGACAGAACTTCAAACGTGATGTGCTTTGCACCGCATCGCGGGCAGTCTGCGACCAACTCTGCCATTCGAGTTCCCTCATGAATTATTGAAAAATTTTCTTATGCGCACAACGTTTGAGTTCCGGCAGCGGCCGCGTGCAGCGAGTTGTTATGTGACTTTCTACATAAAGACGTTAGAGATTAACCAGTTCTTATACACTTGATGATTGGCGACCTTCAGGCCTAGCTTTTCGGCACCGAGACAAGCCCTCTCAATGGCGAAGTACGCTTCATCAAAGACGTTGATTTTAAGATGTTCTTCATCACGGCCATCGTGATGCTTTAGTCGATTCCTTGCGTCATTCCACTCATTAAAAGCATCTCTTTGGGTTCTATCGCCTGCATAAGACAGCCCAGTGATCTCTCTTACGTGCTCTATATGGCTCCACGTATCTTCTGCTGGTGGCGTCTGACCTTGTTGCTTGAGTAGGCCGGAGAAAATTCCGTCTGCCGCGCCCGCCAAAGTCACCGCCGATATTCGGCTTCCATTAATAAACAAATCGATGGCATCTTGGAGTTGGGTAAGTGCGATATCTGCCTTACTTAACAGCACATCATCTTCATAGCCAAGCGTTGGTGGCGGTGACTTTTCCGATTTATCTGGAACCGCGAACGTCAGATCTACGGAAATATCCACCCAATCAAAACATTCACGAAAGTCTCCGACAATCTCCACGTCCTTTCTTCTCTTTGACTCATCGCCGAATGCTAGTCCATCTCCTTCCGGGTATTGGCTTGCGTAGTAGCCACGGCTCCTAATTTTCTCTATGGCTAGTCGCAACCGACTTGAGACCTTCTCGGCCTCGCCTTTATTCCATAGCAAGTTGCCGTAGAAGTTCCCCCTTGGCGGTTTCAGTATTGCTTTCATGGGATGCCACAACTCCTTCTCAGTCCTATAATTTGGCGACACAGTTCGCCTCACACGTTGTCTGACCAGAAATAAATATATAATATCTTTTATAAACAATTCATTACAATGATCTCAGCCTTGTTATGCGACCTAAATCCGCGTGCTGCTCTCCCCAGCAAAATAGAGCCAAGCCCCCTTCCCGTCAACCCAAACCACTAGACCGCCCGCACATCCCAATCACTTCCCCTCCTGCAAAAACGGCAAAGCCGCCTGCAAAAACGCCTCCGGCGCATCCACCTGCGCAAAGTGCGACGCACGCTCCAGCCAAACAAACCGCGCATCCGGAATCAGCATCGCCAACTGCTCCCCAACCCCCGGAGGCACCATCTTGTCCTGCCGCGCATACATCCGCGCCTCCGGAATCCCCGGACTATGATTCACCAACCGGCTCAGCGCCGTGGGCTCCTGCAACGCCAGCCGTATCTCCAGGCATCCCTGCCCAATGCCTTCAATTCGGCGACAACTTCCGCACCATCCACGACTGGAACCGCTGCCAGGACGACGCATCACTGGCCTTGCAGCGCGGATCGGTCTTCTGCAACGCCGTAATCACGCTATGCGGAATCGGCAGCTTTTCACAGCCATGATTCTCCTCGCAAATCATGTCCCACTCGGGCTTCGCCGCCACATGACATACGAAACAGTTCTTCTTGAAGCGGTTGTTCACATCCGCAAATCCGCGCTTGCGGATCTTCGACCCGTTCTGATCCACGTCCAGCTCGAAAAATTCCCAGTCCTTGGTCACCGGATTAAAGCCCGTCTCCCGCTTCACCATCACCTCCGTCGGCACCAGCTGCACCACCGAACCAGGCGGATACACGCCGCCGGTGGGTGAATTGGCGACTTTCAGGGTGTCCTCGATATTCCCGGTCAGGTTATCCACAAAGAAACCGCGCACCGGCTTCATGTCCTGCAGGCAGTGAAAGGATTTCTCGGTAATTTCCATCTCCGCGCTGACCGGCAAGGCGCACAGGGCCAACAAGGCGGGAACGGCAAAACGGGCGACAACATGCATGGCGAAACTCGACTCAGGATAGGACCTGACTTGGAGTGTAGACCATGCGACTTGTTACAGGGGGTGAACAAACCCGGTTGGAAAAGCGGCGTTTAACGTCCCGGAGACACGACGCCGTGAGCCAGCCAGCGCCCGCCGCGCGTCAGGGCCTCGTTGGCTTCGGGAATCAGTGGCGCCAGCATGCCCCACGCGTGCCACATGCCCTGCCACACTTCCAGATGGAAAGGCACGCCATGCGTGCGGAACCGGTACTCCAGCGTCCGGCTGTCGTCCAGGAAGATTTCCTCGCTACCGACCTGCGCATACACCGGCGGCAGCCCCGACGGGTCCGCGTGCACCGGCGACATCAGCGGATCGGTCGGATCGCCTCCTCCCCGGTAATGGCGCGCAAACACCCGCTCCAGCCACTTGCGGCGACCGGGATGACGTCCCAGGAAGGCATCGTAATGCCCGGGGTCGTGATAACTGCGTCCGGACAAGCCGACATCCAGCCAGGGCGAATGCAGGAAGACCCGTTCCGGCAAGGGCTCGCCATGATTGCGCAGCAGCTGGCACAACGCCAGCGACATGCCTGCGCCGGCCGATTCTCCGGCCAGCAGCAGGCCGGACACCGGATGACGTTCCTGCAAGGCCCGCCAGACCGCGTGCATGTCCTTCAGACCGGCCGGATAGGGATGCTTCGGGGCCAGCCGGTAGGAAGGAATGTAGACCCGCGCGAAGCCGCCCGCTTGCATCAGCCGCGCCGCCAGCGTCCGGTGAGTCCATGGCGAGCCGACGTTGTAGCCGCCGCCATGCAGGTAGACCACGCTGCGGTCATCGCCGCCCACCATCCGCTGGTTGTGCACGACCAGCACGCGCCGACCAGCGATACGCTCGGTTTTCAGGGAGCAGCCGGACGGCAAGGGCTGCAACGCGGTCAGCGCCGGTTCCACCAGCGCGACGTGGGAGGGATGGCGCATCAGCCGCAATACGGGTTGCTGGGTGCGCAGGAATTGCCGGAACAGGCGGGCGGGAAGACTGATCATGTCGCCATCATGGCAAAGAAAGCGCCGGGTGGCGAGGCGCGAATGCTGCCAGCCGCCATGCAGATACTGCCAACTCCTGCCGTTTTACCCCTGTGACAGATACTCCGAGGGCGGAACGCCGAACCAGCGCTTGAAAGCGCGCCGAAAGGCGGTGGCTTCCTGGTAACCCAGCGAGACGGCGACCGAATCGACGGTATGTCCGGGGGCGCGCAGCAGTTCAATCGCCTGTCGCGCCAGTTCACGGTCCAGCAGGTCCTGATAGGACGTCTGCTCTGCCTTGAGATGGCGCATCAACGTACGCGGGGAGACGTGGAAATGATCGGCCACTTCGGCCAACGCCCACAACTTGCCGGGATGCTGTTGCAGCAGGTGCAGGATGCGGGCGCTCCAGTTCTCGCCGCGATCGGCCTTCATCGCCTGCTCCAGTTGCTCGCATTGCGCCACGGCTTGCCGGTACAACGGCAGGTCGCGGAACGGATTGGGCTGGGTCAGCAGCGATAGCGGGATGGATACCCGCGTCTCATCGGACTGGAAGTGACAGGGACTGTGCAGGAAGCGGCCATACTCCCCGGCATGTGCCGGGGCGGGACCGGCGAAATGGTACTGCGCCTCGCGCAATTTGCGGCCGATGATCAGCTCGATGCCGCGCTGGATGGTCACCACCATGGCCTCGGTGAGCATGCGCGCCAGCAACACGTTTCCGGTCTGGATGTCGAGGCACAGTTCCAGGCTGTCCGCCGTGAACCGGCGCCGCATGGCTACCAGCGGTACGCGCAACGCATGATAGCGTTCCAGCGCCTCCCAGGCGTCACCCAGGGTCGGACTGCACGCCAGCAACTGTCCCAAGGGCCCGTGCGCCGCCACGGAAAGGCGGCTGCTCACTTCCAGCGCGAAGGTCGGACGGCCGGATAAGGAGATGGCATTGCACAGGATCGTCGCCTGCTCGTCGGCGCTGATCGCCTGGTCCAGCGCCAGCAGATCCGCCGGACCGAGTCGCGTGCCCGCCAGCAACGCGCGCTGGCCGGCCTCGTCCAGCCGCAATTCGCGGGCGATCAGGCGGGAATAGGTGACGGGATAATGCATGGGTCCGGGCCCTTCGCGACGGGGGATCAGGTCCCGAGACTACGCGCTAATGCCGGGCTTGTCACTTTCTGCATGGGTAATGACATCTGTCACCCTTTCGCACCTGCCGGATTTCACGCATGATCGGTACGATTCCCCCACCCCGAGATCCGGTCATGACCGCCAGCATCCCCGTTCGCTTCGTTACCGAACACACTGCCACCATCAGCGCCATGCTGCTGGGCGGCGCGCGCTCCGTACTGCCCTTCGTCAGGAAGCACCAGTCCGGCGTTACGGTCAGCCGTCGCCTGGCCTCGCCCTCTGCCCCGCTGGTGGAGGCGTTCAATCTCTGGTCGGGCGTGACCCGGCCGGACGGCTACCTGCCGCCGCCGCTGCTGGTCAGCCAGACCGCGCTGGCCGTGGTGTCGGAACTGACGGCGAAATGCCCTTACCCGCTGCTCGGCGTGCTCAATCAGGGGCTGCGTCTGGTCATCCGCCAGCCGCTGCCGATCGGCGAGCCGCTGACGGTGTCCGGCGAACTGGTGGACGCTTCGGACGACGGCTATCGCGCGCGCATCCACTCCCATGTGGTGGTCGGTTCGGCCAGCCAGCCGGACGCGCTGCACATCGACGCCTATGCCGCCGTGGTGTTGAAGAAGCGCCCTGACGAAGGCAAGGAAAAGCGCACCGAACCCGCCTGGGAAACGCTGGCGCACTGGCAGGCCGGACCGGACGAAGGCGTGAAGTTCTTTCTGCTCACCGGCGACTTCAACCCGATCCACACCCTGCCCGCCGTGGCCCGCCGCACCCGTTTCAAGGGCTGCATCATGCATGGCTACGGCGCGTTCTCGCAGATTTACGCCGCCATCCAGAACAGCGGCGTGACGATCACGGAAATCGAGACCCGATTCGTGAAACCGCTGCCGTTGCCGAGCCCGGACCTGTTGATCCAGACCGCGCCCGCCAATGCGGACGGCAGCGTCCCGTTCCGTCTGACCGACGTGCAGGGCAACCTGTACCAGGTCGGCAGCTACCTGCCGGTGGAGGCCCTGTGATGAGCGCGATTCCCTTCGAGAACCAGCCCGTCTTCGTCGAGGGCGTGCGCACACCCTTCCTGGACAGCGCCGGGGCCTATTCCCCGTTGATGAGTTATGAACTGGGCGCGCGCGCCATCGCCGCGCTGATGGATCGCGCGCATGTCGATCCGCACCATCTGGGCCTGGTGGTGATGGGCACCGTGCTGCACGAGATCAACACCACCAACGTGGCGCGCGAGTGCATGCTCGCCGCCGGTCTTCCGAGCACCATTCCGGCCTACACGGTGGCGATGGCGGGCATTTCCCCGAGCGTGGGCGTGGCGAACCTGTGCGACATGATCAGCCTGGGCCGCATTGAGATGGGCATTGCAGGCGGTACTGAGAACTTCTCCGACGTGCCGGTTCGCCTGTCGCAGAACGTACGCCGCAGCCTGATGAAGATCCGCCAGAGCCGTTCGACCCAGGACCGCCTGAAAGTGCTGGGCTCGCTGCGGCCGCGCGACCTGATGCTGGATGTGCCGACCAGCTCCGATTTCACCACCAAGCTGACCATGGGCGAGGCCTGCGAGGCCATGGTGCGCAAGTTCGGCATGACCCGTGAGGCCAGCGACGCCTACGCGGCGGAAAGCCATGCGCGCGCCATCGCCGCCACGGCGGCAGGCGTCTACGCAGAACAGATTGCGCCGGTGTTTGTGGATGGCGTGAACGTCACCGAGGACAACACCGCGCGCGCTGACGCGACGGTGGATACGTTGGGCAGGCTGAAGCCGGTGTTCGACCGCGAGCACGGCGTGATTACCGCCGGGAACAGTTCGCGCTTCTCCGACGGCGCGGGCGCGTTGCTGCTGGCCAGCCGGTCGGCCGCCGAAAAGGCCGGGCTGCATGCCCGCGCGGTGATCCGCGATTACCAGTTCGCCGGGGTGGAAAGCCTGGAAACGGAAATGCTGCTGGGTCCGGCGATGACGATTCCGCGCCTGCTGCAGCGCAATGGTCTGGGCTTTGACGATATCGACGTCTGGGAAATCCACGAAGCCTTCGCCACGCAGATCCTGATCAATCGCCAGTGCCTGGCCTCGCGCGAGTTCGTGACGCAACGCTTCGGTGCGGAATTCCCGCACGGCGACATTCCGCTCGACAAACTGAATATCTGGGGCGGATCGCTGTCGATGGGCAATCCTTTTGCCGCCACCGGGGTGCGCCTGTTCCAGACCGCCGTGCAGCGCCTGCGCCAGACCGGCAAGCGCCATGCGGTGATCTCGACCTGCGCGGGCGGCGGACTGGGCGCGGCCTTCCTGCTGGAAAACGCGCACCCGCATACCCACTGAGTGACATGTGTTCCGGGCGGAGCGCTCCGCCCGGAACACCGGACGCTTATTGCAGGGTGAAGGCGATGCCAGAGGCGCTGCCGTTGCGGAGATCCGCCCGGGCGGTCAGCCACTGGGTATGCACCCGCATCGGATGCGCCGAGCTCCAGGCCCGGACAAACAGGCTGTACACCGCGCCCGGCCTCGGCGTCGACGTACTGCCGCCCGGGATGTTGCTGACCGTGAACGCACCGCCGGTGCCTCCGGCCTGCGCCAGCACGCTGTCGAGCGGCATCGTACTGATCACGGCGCCGCGCCGGGTCACCACCACATAGCCCTTGTCATAGGTCCCGGCCGTCTGGGTGATCGTGCCGGAGATACTGTCACCGGTCGCGCCGGCCACCGGGGTCAGCGCCGGGAAGGTCACCATGGTCGTCGCTCCCACCATCGGAGTCACGGTCGTGGTCGCGGCGGTCGCGGTGAACCAGGGTGCGCGCGCCAGCGCCTGGAACGAGCCCGCGCCCTCCTGCGGATCGGTTTCCGTCAGGCTCACATCGCCGCCCGGCGTGAAGTTACCGTATTGCAGCTTGCCCGACGACAGTTCGAGATCATTGGTGAAATTGCCGGTGTAGGGGTTGGCATTGCGGAAGCGCACCTCATAAGGCACTTCCGGCCCGGACACGACCGGCAGGGTCTGGTAGAAATCCACCCACCCGCCGGTGGGCACCAGGCCGCCCGTGGCCAGATTCGCCGCGTACTCTGTCGAAGCCTTGACCGGCAAGGGGTTCAGGGTCAGCACGGTGGCGTTGTGGGTCGCATCCGACCCCTGGGTCACGGTCACGCCCTTGATGATGGTGGTCTCGATGTTGCGGCCGCGCACCACTACGTCCACGGTGTCGCTCGTCGAGGACACGGGCACCGGGAACAAGGTGAAACTGCCGTCGGGCCGCACGCCGGTTTCCCGCACGACTTCGTGGCGCGTACCGTCCGCATCCAGCTTTTCCGCCTTGATCACCAGATTGTAGCCACCCGCCGCCGTCAGCGACGCGGTGTCGATCCGCCCGTTGATGGCGCCGACATGATCCAGATCGAAGTAATGGAGATTCGGCTTCAAGGTGAAGGCCGGCGAACCGCCGTGCAGGAACTTCACGACATCGTTCTTGAGGTTGAAATCGAAAATCAGTCGCAGGGTCTTGCCCGCCGCCACATCGAAGCTGCCGCCCACGGCGATGCCGTCGCCCGGGGTCGGAATCTCCAGCGGCATGCTGATGCCGGTGCCGCCGAGGGTGAAGTCCACCTGATCGTTGTAATTCAGCGAGTGCGCCGCGGCGGAAGCGGTCAGGGCGTCATTCGAATCCGCCAGCACCAGACGGATCTGCTGGTAATGGCCCACCGGCAGCGCGATCTGGTTCAGGAAGTTGGCGATCTGGCCGGAGTTGAGCGTCGTGAGGTCCACCGTCATCGGTGTCGCCAGCGGATACTTCAACCAGCCCGCCTCATCCGGTCCGGCGGCATCGCTGGTATGGAAACGGATTTCCTTGATCGTCACCCAGACGTGATCAAAATCGGGGGTCGGCGCATCGGTCACGCCCACCTGGACCGTGCCCGTCGCGGCAGCGGCCGTATCGGAACTGCCGCCTCCGCCGCCGCAGGCGGACAACAGGGACAGACTGAGCAGGGTGAGCGTGAATCCGGCCGCGCGAAGCGCGTGGGGTGCATGGCGCATGGTGCAATCCTCTTGGCATGTTTGAATGGGGCGCATCGCCCCGCCGCCGCCGGACTTCCGGTCGGGATACGGTATAAACGCCCGAGCCTCTCCGTGGACGACACCGGCTATGTAACGAAATGTAGCCGAGGCGATTCCTGTCCGGCTGCCCTTTCCCTCCCGGCCTGCTAGACTGCCGCCAACCCAGCACGGCAAGGGATGGAAATCCGTCATGATTACCCTGCACCACCTCAACAACTCCCGTTCGCAGCGCATCCTCTGGCTGCTGGAAGAACTGGGTGTCCCTTACGAAATCCGTCACTACCAGCGTGACCGCAAAACGCAACTCGCGCCGCCGGAACTGAAAAAAGTGCATCCGCTCGGCAAGTCGCCGGTGATTACCGACGACGGCGTCACCGTGGCCGAGTCCGGGGCAATCATCGAATACCTGGTGCGCAAGTACGGGACGCAATTCCGCCCGGCCGAGGACAGCCCGGCCTTCCCGGATTACACCTACTGGATGCACTTCGCCGAAGGGTCGCTGATGCCGCCGCTGGTGATGAAGCTGGTTTTCGACAAGGTGCGCGAAGCGCCGGTCCCCTTTTTCATCAAGCCGGTGACCAAGGGTATTGCCGACAAGGTCATGTCGTCCTTTGTCGGGCCGAACATCCGCGGCAACCTGGATTTCATCGAGGCGCATCTGGCGAAGCATCCGTGGTTTGCCGGGGATGCGCTGAGCGGCGCGGACTTCCAGCTGAGCTTCCCGCTGGAAGCCGCGATGGCCGGGCGCGCCGCGGGCGGAAATTACCCGGCCATCAAGGCCTGGGTGAAGAAAGTGCAGGAACGTCCGGCCTACAAGCGCGGCCTCAAGGCGGGCGGACCGTATGACTACGCCTGATTCCTCCCCGGTGCGCCCTTCCGCCGACCCCCTTCAGGGATTGACGCTGGAGGCCCTGCTCACGCGGTTGGTCACGCTGTACGGCTGGCCGGAAATGGCGCGCTTCGTGAAGATCCGCTGTTTCAGCCAGGACCCGAGTATCAAGTCCAGCCTCACCTTCCTGCGCCGCACGCCGTGGGCGCGCGCGGAGGTCGAAGCGCTCTACCGGCGCTTCGGCCATGAGGACTGGCTGGCTCATGAGCGCGAGCGCGCCGAAACCGGCAAGCCTGACGATACGACTTCGCGCTGATTTCTTTTCAAAACAGCCGCTTACTCACCGCGCACTCACGGCAATTTGATTTTCAACGCCACATTTCCGTCGCCAATCTTCAAGCCCGCCCTATCCCCCTGCCCTACAATGGCCTTGCACCCGAGCGTGCCTCCTCGTTTTTGATTCTCCTTAGGATTTTCCCCCATGGACGGGTTGCGACAAGCCCGTCCGCGCACCGGTCATCGGTCGAAAGGCCGGATTGTCCTGCACCCCAGGGTTGCCCCTTTTGCCGCAACGTCTAGGCTGAAGGGAACTGATTGTTCCGAACCCCACATTGATCCGATACAGGTGAGTCCATGCGCCGTTTGCCCGCCTTTGCCTTTTCGGCCCTGATGCTGCTGGCCCGCGCCCAGGCCGACCAGGCCGAAACCCTTGCCCAGGAAGCCGACAAGCGTCTGCACGGCTTCGGCGACGCCACCGCCGCCCTGCGCATGACGCTGGTCAGTCCTTCGGGCCAGACCGCCGAGCGGGCATTGCACGTCCAGAACCTGGAACTGGGCGCCGAAGGCGACCGCAGCCTGATGGTTTTCGACACCCCGCGCGATGTCGCCGGAACGGCGCTGCTGACCCACACCAAACCCGGCGCGGACGACCTGCAATGGCTGTACCTGCCCGCGATCAGCCGGGTCAAACAGATTGCCGCCGGTAACAAGTCCGGGCCGTTCATGGGCTCGGAGTTCGCGTTTGAAGACATCGTGACGCCCTACTGGCAGAAATACGGCTACCGCTTCGTCCGCGATGAAAAATGCGAAGCGCTGACCTGCGCCGTCATCGAACGGACGCCCAAGGATCCCGCCTCCGGCTACACCCGCCAGCTGGTGTGGATCGACCGGCAGGATTACCTGATCCGCCGCATCGACTACTACGACCGCAAGAACGAACTGCTCAAGACCTATACCGCGACCGGTTTCCAGAAAATCAGCGGCAACTGGCGGCCGTCGTCGATGCTGATGGTCAACCAGCAGAACCGGAAACAGACCCGGCTGGACTGGTCGGACTACCGGTTCAAGACCGGTCTGGGCAAGGATGACTTCACCGAAAACGCACTGAAGCGGGCCCGCTGATGAAGCGGCGGATTTGCATCAGCCTGCTGAGCCTGACCGTTCCGGTGTGCGCTCTCGCCGCACCCGATGTCAAGGCCGAAGCCGGTCTCGAGCTGACCGGCTACAGCCAATCGGGCGCGCAAGGGCAAACGCGGATGGATGCTTCGCTGCGCCTGCTCGGCCAGGCGGACTGGGCCTGGAACGGCCGTCAGGACCGTTTCACCCTGAAACCGTTCTACCGTGCCGATCGGCAGGATGACGAGCGCACCCACAGCGACCTGCGCGAAGCGGTGTGGACGCATGCTGCCGGAGAGTGGCAGCAACGTGCCGGCATCGGCCAGGTGTTCTGGGGCGTCACTGAAGGCGCGCATCTGGTCGATATCGTCAACCAGACCGACACACTGGAAAACCCCGAAGGCGACGCCCGGCTCGGGCAGCCGCTGGTGAACGCCGCCTGGGAACGGGACAGCCATCTGGTCGATGTCTTCGTGCTGCCGGGCTTCCGGACGCGGCCCTACGCCGGGTTTGACGGCCGCCTGCGCCTGCCGTGGGTGGTGGATACCGATCATCCCGCCTATGAATCCGGACGCGGCCGCCGCCATGTCGATATCGCCGCCCGCTACCAGTTCAGCCGTGACGGCGTGCGCCTGGGCCTGAGCGCCTTCCGGGGCACCTCCCGTGAGCCGGAACTGCGGCCCATGGTCGATTTCACGCAGTTCGGCCCCGGCGGCTTCGCACCGGGTTATCAGCCGGTGCTTCAACCCTACTACCCGCTGACCCGCCAGATAGGTCTGGACGCGCAGATCACGCGCGGCGACTGGCTGTGGAAGCTGGAAGCCATCGACCGTGACGGCTTCGGCCCGGGTCGCTATCAGGCCGCCAACGCCGGTTTTGAATACACGCAGGTCGGCGTGTTCGGCAGCCGTTTTGATCTCGGCTGGTTAGGCGAGGGGCTGTACGACAGTCGTGACACGAAGGCAACGACCCCGTTCGCCCGCGACATCCTGCTCGGCTGGCGGCTGGCCTTCAACGATGCCGCCTCCAGCGATTTGCTGCTGGTGATCGTCCGCGATACCCGGCATCCCGAAAGCTACACGCGGCTCAAGGGCTCCACCCGGCTCAACGACCGCCTGCGGCTGTCACTGGAGAGCCGCCTGATCCGCAGCCGTGACCCGCAGTCCGCTTTCGACCTGCTTGCCGGCGCGGACACCGATTACCCCCTGCGCAGTTTCGCCGACGACAGCCATGTCCGCGCGGAACTGACCTGGTACTACTAAGGAAACCCGTTCATGTCGTCATCCGGCCCCGAATCCCGCACCGACCGCTTCTGGCGGCAACTGGCCGCGTGGATCGTCGACCATCCCTGGACCAGCATCCTGGGTTCGCTGTTGCTGACACTGGTGGTCAGCGCAGGCAGCGCCGGGTTCATCTATTCGATGGACCACCGGGTCTTCTTCGGCCCGGACAATCCCCAGCTCAAGGCCTTCGAGAAGCTGCAGGAAGACTATACCCGCACCGACACCGTGCTGATCGGGCTGGAACCGCCGCAAGGGCAGGTCTTCACGGCCGGGTTTCTCGGCACGGTCCGCGAACTCACGGAACAAGCCTGGCAGGTCCCGCATGCCCAGCGTGTGGAATCGTTGACCAACTTCCAGCATGTTGAAGTCGACGGCGACAACATCGCCACCCGCGATCTGGTGCCCGCCGGACAATCGCTGGATCCCGCCGCGCTGGCGCGCATCCGCGACATTGCCGTGCACGAGCCTTTCCTGGTCGATTCGCTGGTCAACGCCGAAGGCACGGTCGCCGGGGTGCGCATCACCCTGAACATGCCGGGCAAGAATCCCAAGGTGGAAATTCCGGAAGTCGTCGACAAGGTGCGCACGATCACCGCCGCGTTGGTCAAGGAACATCCCGGTTTGAAAGTCCATCTGGCCGGGCAACCGATCGCCAACAAGGCCTATCCGGAAGAATCGCAGGCCGACGGTGTGCGCGTCTGGCCGTGGTTCCTGCTGACCATGATGGGCATGCTGACCGTGCTGTTCCGCAGCGTGAAAGCCATGATCATCACCGTGGTCGCCTGCCTGCTGGCGGTGTTCGGCGGCGCGGGCGCGGTGGGCTTCTTCCGTTTCGTGATCAATGACGGCGTCATTGTCGCCCCGGTGATGATCCTGTCGATGGCCTTCGCGGACGGCATCCACGTGGTCGTCAACTGGATCCAGAACGTCAACAACGGCCAGGACAAGCGTACGGCCATGGCGAACAGCCTCGCCGTCAACATGGGACCGATGACCGTCACCTCGGTGATGACCGCCGTCGGCTTCCTGACCCTGCTGTTCAACGACTCGCCGCCCTTCCAGGTCATGGGCCTGATCGTCTCCGCCGGGGTGGTGTTCGCGCTGATCCTGACCTTCTTCTTCACCGCGCCGCTACTGGCCGTGCTGCCGGGCGAACCGCCACGCAAGATCTCGCCGCTAATGCGCGAGGACTCCCCGGCCGTGGCCCGTTTCGCTGATTTCCTGATCGCGCACCGTGTGCCGGTGCTGGTGACCTGCCTGATCGCTACCGGCGCGCTCAGCCTGTTCAGCCTGCGCAACCAGATCAACGACGACATCGTGAAGTACTACACGCCGCAGGCGCAGTTCCGGCAGGACATGGAGTTCGTCAACAACCACCTGACCGGCATCGCGGAGGTCAATTATTCGTTGCCCGCCGGCGGCCCGGACAACATCGTCGATCCTGCCTACCTGAAAAAAGTCGACCAGTTCAGCGCCTGGCTGAAAACCCAGCCCGATGTGCGTCAGGTCAACTCGCTGGCCGACATCATCAAGCGTATCAACCAGGTCATGCACGGCAACGACCCGGCCTGGTACCGCATCCCGGACTCCCGCGAAGAGATCGCGCAGTACCTGCTGCAATACGAGCTGTCGCTGCCCAACGGCGCCGACCTGAATTACCTGATCCGTTTCGACCGCTCGGAGAGTCGCGTGCGGGTCTCGGTCGGCACCTCCAGCGGCCAGAAGATCATCGCCGTGGACAATGCCGCGCAAGGCTGGCTGAAGGCCAACGCCCCGGCCGCCATGCAGGTGCAGGGCAGTTCCCTGAACCTGATGTTCGCCAACATCGGCGCGCGCTCGATCAACGGCATGTTCGGCGGCATGCTCGGCTCGCTGGTCGCGGAATCGTTGTTCGTGATGCTGGTGTTCCGCGCCTTTCGCCTTGGTCTGGCCAGCTTCCTCGGCAACCTGATTCCGATCGGCGCGGCCTTTGGCGCGTGGGGCATCATCAACGGCAATATCGATGTCGGCCTCACCGTGGTGCTCGGCATCTCGTTCAGCGTGGTGGTGGACGACACCATCCACTTCATCGCCAAGTACGAACGCGCGCGATCCGTGGAAGGCAAGAGTCCGGAAGACGCGGTGCGCTACGCCTTCAGCCATGTGGGTTTCGCGCTGTTCTCGACCACGGCGGTGCTGGGTACCGGCTATGCCTGGCTGGCCAACTCGGCCATCCAGCTGACGGTGAACACGGCGATCGTGACCTGCACGACGATCCTGATCGCGCTGCTGATCGATGTGTTTTTGCTGCCGTGTCTGTTTTTGGTGATGGATCGGCGGAAGGTTGCGTGATGAGGCAGGGTGTAGGGTGGGTCAAGACCCACCGGCTGCCTCCGATCAACGGATGATGGTGGGTCTTGACCCACCCTACAAACTACAAACCAACGAATTGATTAATGAGATCTTGATATGACCGAATCCACGCTCACCCTCGCCTCCCCCTGGCCCGCCCGCTTCATGGCCTGGGTGCACCAGCGTTTCGCGCTGCCGAACGCGCTGCTGTTCTTCATCCTGTACCTGACGGTCGCCGTGGTGGCGCGCGCCGGTCAGGAAGGCGCGGTGGCGCTGGGTCTGGCGGATGTCGTGGGTTGCCTGGTCACCTGGTCCTTCTTCCTGTTGCTGCGTGTCTTCGACGAGCACAAGGATTATGCACTGGACTGCAAGAACCACCCGCAGCGCGTACTGCAAAGCGGCCTGATCACGCTGGATCACCTGAAGATCGTCGGCGGCGTAGCGCTGGTCCTGCAGGTGGCCTATTCGCTGGCGCGCGACGGCGGTGTCGGCGCGACCTCCATTGCATGGATCGCGATGTTCGTCTGGACCTGCCTGATGGGCAAGGAGTTCTTCGTCGAGGCATGGCTGAACCGCCACCTGACGTGGTACGCCGTGTCCCACATGCTGGTGATGCCGCTGGTGGTCTGGTGGCTGGCCAATCTGGCCGTGCCCGGCGTGGCGCTGAGCCTGCCGCTGGAGGCGCTGATGCTGCTCGCCTTTGTCAGCGGCTTCTGTTTCGAGATCACCCGCAAGACCAAGGGGCCGGAAGAAGAGCGCGACACCATCGACTCCTATTCGAAGATCTTCGGCACGCAAGGCTCGGCCTTGGTCGTTACCGGTCTGGTCACGGCCATGGTGGCCAACCAGGTCTGGCTGATCACCCTGCTGACGACCGCGTTTCCGGTCTGGGCGGGCGTGATCCTGGCGCTGTTCTGGGCCTTGGGCCTGAACCAGCTGGCGAGCTTCATCAAGACGCCGACGGCCAAAGGCCGAGAAAAGAACGAGGCGGCGGTGGCCCTGACCATGCTGGCCGGTTACGCCGTGGTGATTGCCGTGGTCCTGTTGGCGCATGGCGTCGCGTTTGCAGCCTGAGGAGAAACTGTCATGCTCCCGATCCGTCCTTACGCCTTCACGCCGCATTACCTGTTCGGCGAAGAGCATCAGGCTGTCTGCCGTTTCTCGCTGGATGGCATGGACTTCGTCACCGATCCGGTCGATGTCTCGCTGAACCACCTGACGGTGTCCGCCGACAGTTCGACGCCGCTGCCGCCGGTGGGCACCCGCCTGCCGAAAATCGAAGTCGAGATTCTCGGCCGGACCTACGTGCTGCCCTGCCTGTACGTGAAGGCGCTGCGCGAGGAAATGTGGACGCCGACCGAACTCGACCTGTCACTGGGCGACTGCGAGGATTCCGCCGCCGTGCTGTGGGAGATCAGTTACGCGCTGCGCAACCAGCCCGCGCTGGACGGCGATACCGAGTACACCGACCACACCCTGCCGAAAATCCCGGCGCGCGGCCTCTACACCGAGGAAGCCCGTCAGGCGCGGCTGGACTTCGTGCGCGAGGAAACCGGCGCGGCGCTGACCGAGGTCTCGCAGATCCGTCTGGACCCGCGCAAGCTGGTCAGCAACATCGAGGCGCTGATCGGGTCGGTGGAAGTGCCGGTGGGCATTGCCGGACCGCTGCACATCAAGGGCACGCACGCGGGCGGGCTGTTCTACGCGCCGCTGGCGACCTCGGAAGGCGCGCTGGTGGCCTCGGCCTCGCGCGGCGCCACGGCGCTGTCGCGCTCCGGCGGCGTGCGCACCCGCGTGCTCGGCCAGCGCATGATGCGCGTACCGGTATTCGTTTTTGAATCCATGAGTAACGCGCTGTTCTTCGCGGAATGGATCAAGGACAACTACCGTAATCTTGCCGACGAAGTGCAAAAGTACTCCAACTACGCTTCGCTGGAGGAAGTACAGCCCTACGTGCTCGGCCGCGCGGTGCATGTGCACTTCATCTACGAAACCGGCGACGCCGCCGGCCAGAACATGACCACCACCTGCACCTGGCAGGCCTGCCAGTGGATCCTCAAGGGCATCAAGCGCTTCTCCGGATTGCGCATCGAGAACTTCCTGATCGAAGCCAACCTCTCCAACGACAAGAAGGTCACCTACCAGACCTTCCTCAAGGGGCGCGGCGTGCGCGTGGTGGCGGAAGCGGTGCTGACCAGGGAAACCTGCGAGAAGATCCTCAAGATCCAACCCAAGCAGATGGTCGCCGCCTACCACTACATTGTCTCAGGCTCCATCGCGGGCGGGATGATCGGCATCAACATCAACGTCGCCAACATCATCGCCGCCATGTTCACCGCGCTCGGCCAGGACATCGCCTGCGTGCACGAATCCTCACTCGCCCAGCTGCATATGGAACTGACCGACGACGACGATGTCTATTGCACGATGATGCTGCCCTCGCTGGTCATCGGCACCGTCGGCGGCGGCACCAACCTGCCGCAGCAGCGCGAATGCCTGGAAATGATCGGCTGCGCCGGTCCCGGCAAGGCGCACAAGCTGGCGGAAGTCATCGCCGCTTTCTGTCTGGCGCTTGATATTTCTACGCTGTCTGCCGTGGCCTCCGACCAGTTCGCCCGCGCCCATGAAAAGCTGGGCCGCAACCGGCCGGTCAACTACCTCAAGCTGGGCGACCTCGATCCGGACCTGTTCAACGAGGCGCTGCACCGCGCGGGTCACGCGCTGACCGTACGCGAGCTGACCCCGCTGAGCCGGGGCACCACCGGCTCCAGCATCATCACCGAACTGACTTCGCACAAGATCAACAAGCTGGTCGGCCATTTCCCCTACCGCATGCACACCGATCGCGGCGACATCGACGTCATGATCAAGGTGAAGCCGCTGGATTCGGAAGTCATCCTGATGGTCAACAGCATGGCCGCGATGTGCAGCCCGCGTCTGGCGCAGGAGTTCAACCACTTCCGCGACCAGCTCGGCTTCAAGGGCTGCCACGTGCGTGAACTGGCGGTGATGAGCCAGACCGACCCGCGTTTCGTCCGCCATGCGCCGACCGTGTACGGCGTGGTGCGCGACGACGAGCGCGAGGCCTACGTGATCATCCAGGAAAAGCTGCAAGGCCTGGTGCACATGGACTCCGCCGACAACACCTCGGGCTGGACGCGTGAGCATCTGGAAGCGGCGATCAAGGGTATCGCCGAAGTCCATGCCATCTGGCTGGGCCGCGAGGACGAACTGCAGCAGCAGCCATGGATGGTCGGCTATCCCACCGCAGCCAACATGGCCGAGAAACTGCGCCTGTGGGAGCTACTGGGCGTCCATTCGCGCGAAGAGTTCCCGGAATGGTTCTCCGAGCAGGACCTGTCCAACTACCGCGATATCGTGCACAGCATCAGCGAATGGTGGGGGTTGATCGAACAGATGCCGCGCACGCTGATCCACAATGACTTCAATCCGCGCAACATCGCCTTCCGCCACGAGGCGGACGGCTCGCTGCGCCTGTGCGCCTACGACTGGGAAATGGCGACGATGCACCTGCCGCAGCATGACCTGGTCGAGCTGCTCGGCTTCACCATGTACGACCCGATCGATCCCGCCGAGGTCGAGTCCTACATCGAGCTGCACCGCGTCGAACTGGAACGCCACAGCGGCATGACGCTGGACCCGGTGATGTGGAAGCGCGGCTACGTGCTGGCGCTGATGGACCTGCTGGTCAACCGCCTGCCGATGTACATGATGGCGCACACCTTCCGCCACTACGAGTTCATGGAGCGCGTCTACCGCGCCTTCCGCGCGCTGCTGGATATCGAACAGGTCGGTCAGCCGGGAGTGAAGCCATGAGCCGCACGCTGTACCGGCAGGAAGACGCGCTGTTCCTCGATCCGGCGCTGCTTGGCGGCAAGGCTGCCAACCTGGCCTGGCTGACCCGCGAAGGGCTGCCGGTGCCGCGCTGGTCGGTGGTCACCACGGAGGCTTTTACGACGCTGTTGCGGGAAAACGGCTTGTCGGAGCTGGTGCAAACCGAACTGGCGGCGCTGGGCGTGAACCCCGACCCGGCCGCTGTCGAACCGGTGGCCGAACGCCTGCGCGCCCGCGTGCTCGCGGCGCGCCTGCCGGACGGCCTGATGGCCGAACTGCGCGACTGGCTGGCCGGGCAGGAAGACGGCTTTTTCGCCGTCCGGTCCTCGGTGCTCGGGGAAGACGCCGAGGGCGCCTCGTTCGCCGGGCAGATGGACAGCTACCTGTTCCAGCGCGGCCTCGACGCCATCGCCGACAGCCTGAAGCAGGTCGCCGCCTCCGCCTTCAACACCCGCGCGCTGCAATACCGGCTGGCCAAGGGCATCGCGCTGGACGACATCCGCGCCGCCGTGATCCTGCAGGAAATGGTCGAGGGCGAGGTGTCGGGCGTGATGTTCACCGCGCATCCGCTCACCGGCAGCCGTCGCCACGCGCTGATCTCCGCCGCCTGGGGCGTGGGGGAAGGGATCGTCGCCGGCATCTGCAACACCGATGAATTCACCGTGCCGCTGTTCGACAACGCCCTGACCGTGCAGCTCGCCGACAAGGACGAAGCCGTGGTCTTCGACCGCGATGCCGGGCGCGGCACGCGGGAAGTCGCCGTGTCGGAAGCGCAGCGGCATATCCCCTGCCTGACGGACACGCAGGCGCTGGCGCTGCGCGACCTCGGCCTGAAGATCGCGACGCTGCAACGCTTCCCGCAGGACATCGAATGGACGCTGCGCGACGGCAAGCCTTACATCCTGCAAACCCGGCCGGTCACGCGCCTTCCTGATCCGGAGCAACCACCCGGCCGCCGCATCGTCTTCGACAACTCCAACATCCAGGAGTCCTACTGCGGCGTCACCACCCCGCTGACCTTCAGCTTCGCCAACCGCGCCTACGCCACCGTCTACGAACAGACCATGCGCGTGCTCGGCGTCAGCGAGAAGCGCATCGCCGACCACCGCGACATGCTCGACAACATGCTCGGGCTGGTGCACGGCCGTGTGTACTACAACATCAACAACTGGTATCGCGGCCTGCTGCTGCTGCCCGCCTTCAAGACCAACAAGGCGGACATGGAACGCATGATGGGCCTCACCGATCCGGTCGATCTGGTGCAGGACCGCGAACTGACAACCGGCGAGAAACTGCTTCGCCTGCCTCAGGTGCTGCGCGCACTGTTCAACCTGCTGCGCGGCTTCCGGCGCATGGCCATGCTGGTTGCCGCCTTCCGCGCACTTTTCGAGGAAGCTTACCGCAGCATCGACCGCAAGCACCTGCATACGCGCACGCCCGGCGAGCTGATTGACGAAGCTCGCCGCCTCGACCGCGACCTGCTGCAACGCTGGACCACGCCCATCCTCAACGACTTCTACGTGATGATGATGAACGGCAAGGTCCACCGCACGCTGGTGCAGGCGGGCTTTGACGAGCCGTCGGTGCTGCAGAACAACCTGCTTTCCGGCGAGGACGACATCGAAAGTACCGAGCCGACCAAGATGCTGCTGCGCATGTGCGCCTTCATCCGCGCGCGTCCCGCCTTGCGCGCGCTGGTGGAACAGGGCGACAACGCCACCCTGCTCGACCGCGTGCAGATTGCCGATCCGGCCTTCCACGCCCAATGTCTGGATTACATCGAACGCTACGGCGACCGCACCATCGGCGAACTCAAGCTGGAATCGGTCACCCTGCGTCAGGACACCGCCTTCCTGTTCGCCGTGCTGAAGAACTACCTGACCCGCGACGACCTGACTCCGGAAACGCTGGCCGCCAAGGAAGCGCAGTTCCGTGACTCCGCCGAACACGAAGCCTTCACCGCCATCCGCGACAAGCTTGGCGCGCGGGTCCTGGCGACCTTCAGGAAGAATCTCGCCAAACTGCGCGACGCCATCCGCAACCGCGAGAACATGCGCCTTGCCCGCACGCGGGTCTTCGGGCTGTACCGCGATCTCTACCTCGAAATCGGCCGCCAGTTCGCCTTCAGCGGCTGGCTGGACGACCCGCGCGACATTTTCTGGCTGACCGTGGACGAGCTCTACGCCTTGCAGGACGGGCGCGCCGCGCAGGTCAGCCTCAAGCCGCTGGTGGCCGGACGCAAGGCCGAGTTCGCCGAATACGAGAAACACGACCTGCCTCACCATTTTCACACCCGGGGCATGGTTTACTACCAGAACCGTTACGAGTACCCCTTTGCCGAACCGGAAGCGCCGAGCGGCAACGAACTCAAGGGCACCGGCTGCTATCCCGGCGTGGTCGAGGAGAAGGTTCGGCTGATCTTCTCGCCCGACGACGAACTGTCGCTGAACGGCCAGATCCTCTGCACCGTGCGCACCGATCCGGGCTGGGCGCCGCTGTTCCCCACCGCCGGCGGCATCCTGGTCGAACGCGGCTCCACGCTGTCGCATTCCGCCGTGGTGGCGCGGGAGCTGGGCATCCCGGCGATTGTCGGCGTGCCGGGCATCACGAAGCTGCTGCGGGATGGCGAGAAAGTGCGGATGGACGGGGCGAAGGGAACGGTGGTGCGTCTCGAACAGGAATGATGTAGGGGCGCACTGCGTGCGCCCTCTCGAAACGAACATGCCCCTGTAGGTCGGGCTTCAGCCCGACAAAGTCCTCCGATCACAGGGTGTTGTCGGGCTCAAGCCCGACCTACAGCAAAAGGGCGCACGCCGTGCGCCCCTACGGTGATGACGATGAACATGCTGACCTGCGGTCCATGGCCCCCCGGCTCCCCCCTCCCGGACGCCTTCCTCGCCCTGCCCGCCCGCATCTACCGGGACGATCCCTTCTGGCTCGGCGAAGATCCGCAGGACCTCACCCGCCAGTTCAGCCCCGCCAACCCGTGGTTCGCCCAGGGTAAAGCCTGGATCGGCGTCATCCCCGGACAGGCGCGGCTGGCGGGCTTCCGCGTGCCGGGCCAGGTCATCGACGGCGAGGAAGCCGCTTTTTTCGGTTTCTGGGACAGCATCGACGACGACGCACCCAACGACGCCCTGTTCGCCGCCCTCAAAGACTGGGCGCGTGCGTCCGGCGCCACCCGCCTCTACGGCCCGATCAACTTCACCACCTTCGGCGCCAACCGCCTGCGGCTGGATGCCTTCGAACACGGCGCGTTTCCCGGCGAGCCCTGGAATCCGCCGTACTATCCCGCCCTGCTGGCGCGGCAGGGTTTCGACATCCGGTACAAGTACCTGTCCACCTTCGCCAAGGTTGCGGACATCCTGCCCGATGTGCAGCGCGATTACCTGCGCGTCCGCCCCAAGCTCGAACAGGCGGTCCGCTTTTCTGAAATGACGCCGGAATTCTGGCTGGAGAACCTCGACGAGCTCTACGGCTTTGTCCATCAGGTGTTCGGCGCCAATTTCGCCTACACGCCGATCACCCTGGAGACGTTCCGGCAGGTCTGCGGCGCGTCCTTCGCGCGAAAATTCTGCCCGAAAACCTCCATCCTGGCCCGCGCGCACGACGGGCGTATTGCCGGGTTTTTCCTCGTCTATCCGGACTACGCACCGCTGCTACGGCAGGCGAATCCGTCACGGGTGGATGCCGGAGCCGTCAACTGGGCGGAGCACTTCCCGCAACTGCCCGCGCCCCGGCTGGCGCTGGCCAAGACCGGCGGCGTGCATCCCGATTTCCGCGCGATCGGTCTTTTTACCGCCATGGGCTGCGAACTGACCTTGCGCGCCGACGGGATTTATGACGAGATAGCGGGCACGCTGGTGCGCGAGGACAACGCCTCGCTCCATTTCGCGGCCCGCCACGGCCAGGCCCGACAGCACCACTATGCTCTTTATGGAAGCCCGCTATGACCGGAATCAACCTCATCCGCCCCATCCTTGACGCCTGCCGCGACCATCCGGAGCGCATGGCCCTGCGCATCCCGCAGATGGAAGGGCAACGGTGCGCCGGCGAACAGGTGATGACCTACGGCGACCTCGGCGTGGAAGTCGGCCGCCTGCAACGCGCCTTGCAGGCCATGGGCCTCAAGCAGGGCGACCGCGTACTGATCCTGTCTCGGGTCCGCAGCGAGATCTACACCCTGATGATCGCCCTGCTCGGTCTGGGCATGGTGCCCGTCCTGATCGACCGCGGCATGAGTCCCGACCGCATCCGCCAGTCCATCCGTCTCAGCAAGGCGCGCGCGGCCATCGGCGAGGCGCGCATCCTGCGCCTGTGGTGGCTGTTTCCGCCCCTGTGGTTCATCAAGCGCCTGGCCATCGACGACCGCCTGATCGGCGTGGACGACCTGCGCACCTGGAAACCCGATCATGCCGATCCGCAAGCCGTCGATCTGGACGAACACGCGCACGGCCTGATCACCTTTACCTCCGGCAGCACCGGCCAGCCTAAGGGCGCGGACCGCACGCACGCCAGCCTGATCGCGCAGCACGACGCCATCCGCGAGCACTGGCGCGACATCCCCGACGACATCGACAGCCCCTGTTTTCCTGTCATGGTGCTGCACAACCTCTGCTGCGGCATTACGACCGTCCTGCCTCGCGTGGACCTCGCCGCGCCGGGCCAGGTGGATGCCGCGCAAGTGCTGGGCCAGATCGGTCAGGACGGGATCACCCGCGTGTCCGGCGCTCCCGCCTACATGCGGCGGCTGGTCAACCACGCCATCGAGCAGAAACTGGAATTGCCGCATGTCCGCGCCGTGGCCATCGGCGGCTCGACGCTGTTCGCCGACCTGATCGAGAAACTGCCCGCTGTCTTTCCGCACGCGGATTTCAGTCTGGTGTACGGCTCGACCGAGGCCGAACCGGTGGCGGTGATCGGCCTGAGCGAATTGCGCGCCGACGGCGACCTGCATCCCGGCCATCTGGTCGGCCTGCCGGTGCCGGACGTGCAGATCGCGGTGGTGTCGCCGGACGCCATGGTGTGCGACGAAATCACCGTGCTCGCCGCCCGGCTGCCCTTCTTCCAGGTCGGTGAAATCCTCGTCGCCGGGCCGCATGTGCTGAAAGGCTATGTCGACAACCCCGAAGCGACGCGCGAAAACAAGATTCCCCGCCACGACGGCGAAGTCTGGCACCGCACCGGCGACGCCGGCTTCCTCGACGAGAGAGGCCGCCTGTGGCTGGTCGGTCGCATGAAGGACGTGCTGCAACTGGGCGAAGTGCGCCTGTGGCCCTATCCGCTGGAAAAAGCGCTGGACGCCCTGCCCGGCGTGCGCCGCAGCGCCGCGATCCTCTGGCAGAAACAGTTGCTGCTGGTGATCGAAGGCGACCTGCTGCCCTCCGAAGACGCGGTGCGCCGTCTGCTGATCGACCATCAGGTGACCGCCGCGCAGTGGGCGCTGATCCCGCTGATGCCGGTGGACGGCCGCCACAACAGCAAGATCGACCGGCCCGCCCTGCGCAACCTGCTGCAAGCCGACCGCTTGAAGCCGCAGGCGCTGACCATCGCGGCCAACGGCATCTGATATGAGCGACTCCCGTTTCATCATCCGGCTTAATCCGGTGGACTGCCTGACGCTCAGCGGCGTGTTCACCAGCGGCGTGGCGATGATCCTCGGCCTGCAGGGCTATGCCTATCTGGCGACGGCGATCCTGTTCGTGGCGATGCTCGGCGACGCGCTGGACGGCATGCTGGCGCGCAAGTACCGGCTGGAGCGCCCTTTCGGCCGCTACCTCGACGGGTTCATGGATGTGCTGATCTATCTGGTCGCCCCCTCCCTGATCCTGATGGCGCATGGCTTCAACGGCCTTTGGGCGCTGTTCCTGCTGGGGATGGTGATGTGCGGTTGCATCCGGCTGTCGGTGTTCAACGACATCGGCAATATCCAGGAAAGCAACGGGCTGGCTTATCTGGGCATGCCGGTGTTCTGGAGCGTGTTCCTGCTGGCGGGCTATCTGCTGCTGGAACCGGCGTTGCCGGTGCTGGCCGGTCGCGGGTTACTGGCGGTGGTGCTGGTCGCGTTCAGTACGGCAATGCTGTTGCGGCGGCCGTTCTTCAAGTTCAAGAAGTTGTGGCAGATACTGGGGCTGACCATCGGGGGCGCGCTGCTGTTTACGGTGCTGCATTTTGTGCGGGGGCCGGGGCATGTTTGAGGCGTTGTGGCAGGCCTGGTATCTGCAATTGCCGGTGATTGTGGGGGGCGTGCTGCACATGGTGGTGGTGACGCGCAATCTGGCGCCGTCACTGGCGGTGCCGGTGTGGCGGGCGGCGTTCGGGGCGAACAAGACCTGGCGCGGGATGCTGGCGGTGCCTTTGCTGACGCTATTGGGGGCGTTGGTGTGGTTGCCGTTCGAGGCGGTGCTGGCGGATGCGTCGCCGTTGGCGGGGCATTCGTTGGGACTGGCGGCGTTTGCGGCGGGTGTGGGGTATGTGCTGGCGGAGTTGCCGAATTCGTTTCTGAAGCGGCGGTTGGGGATTGCGCCGGGAGAGTCGCCGGACAAGGCTAAGTGGTTGTTTGTGTTGTTGGATCAGCTGGATTCGGGGGTTGGGGTGGCGGTGGCGTATGGGGTGGTGCTGGGGGCTCCTCTGCCGGTTTTGGGGATGTTTGTGGTGAGTTTTCCGGTGACGGCGTTGGTTGTGAAAAGATTACTTTTTTGGGCGAGGTTGAAGAAATCGGCGGTTTGAGGGATAAGTCGGACACACCGAGCACGGCTCGCATGCCCGACCAATCCCGCCATTGTGTCTAGAAGAGACCGAAGCGTTTCTTGATCTGACCGTTCTTTTTCATTTCCTTCAGGCGCTCCTCGGCATCTTCATCCCCCTGCTTGGCCGCCTTCCGGTAATAATCCGCCGCCTTCTCGAAATCCTGAGTGACGCCCTTGCCGTCCTGAAAACACTTGCCCGCGTAATACTGGCCATAGGAGCTCTCCTGCTCCGCCGATTTCAGATACCACTGGCAAGCCTTCACCGGATCCTCCGGGAGCTTCTCGCCCTTGCGGTATGTGTCGCCCAGATTGTTCATCGCGAGCAAATAGTTTTTCTCGGCAGCCTTTTCCAGCCAGCTGATCGCCTTGGTGATGTCAGGGGCCACGCCGGTGCCGTTCAGATAGGTGAACCCCAGGTTGTTCATCGCCCAAGCCTCGCCGGCTTCGGCATACTTCGTGTAGTAGGTTACCTTCTGCGGGCACGAGAGTTTCCGGAACTGGGCGAATATTTTTTCATACTGGTCATCAAAGAGCCGGGCATTATCAGGGAACCGATCACGCCATCCGCCTTTATTGTAAGGGTCCATGGTCATCATGGACTTATAGGCCAGCTCACACATCCGGCCAGTCTCACCGCGGTTCTGCGCTTCCGCTGCATCCAGCATCAACTTGGCCGCTTCCTGGGTGGATCGGCCCGCGCAGGTGATCTCGTCCCAGTCCGCGTCAGATTGATTGAAACCCTGGTAGTTGAACGCGGTTGACTTGCCGGCAGCACCGAGGTTGCATGATGCAGCATGCACCGTGGTTCCGGCTACGCACATTGCCACGGCTGCCAGCCCCTGGATCATTCGCTTTTTCATGGTCTTCTCCTTCTCACTCCTAATTTTTTCGTCATTCCCAGGAAATCCCGGCCTTGCGCAGCGCCTCGCGCGCATCGGGATAGCCCCCCCGGGCAGCCGCGATCAGATGCGAATTGATATCCTGATCGCTGTAGGTCCTGTCCGGCCGGAGTTCGTACGTCACCGCCAGATAGAAATGCGCCTGGGCGGCAAAGCCCGCCTCCTCAAGCAGGCCGGTCAGAACCGTCTCGATCATATCCCAGGGTTTCTGTTCCGCCATCAGCCATTCCCGCGCCAGCACCATCCGCCCGGTCGGGTCTTTATCGCCCATCCGGCGAGCCGCTTCAAGCCAGCGGATCGATTCATCGTGGCGAAAGGTCTGGTGGGCGACGATTCCGGCATTACGCTTGCAGTCCGCCTTGCCCTCGCCGGATGCACAGGCAAGGACATACGGCCAGGCGCGTTCCCATTCCCCCCGGTTGGCCAAGGCGATTCCGGCATCCCCGGCCGCTTCGTGGAAGCCCAGATCATAGGCGCGGGGACAATATTCCGCACCGACAGAACCATCCTTTTGCTCTAGCGCGACGATGCAGACCACGTAGGCCGCCATCGCGTTGCCATGGGCGGCTGCCTGCTTGCCGTACAGGGACATCCGCCCGTAATCCCTCAGATCCACGGCGGAGAGCATCGCCTGATGATCCGCGCCCGCAACCCCGGCCTTCATGGCTTGTTCGAACCAGGCCAACGCCGCCGCGGGATGGCCCAGTCGCTGTTCCGCCAGCCCTGCATTGAAGGCGGCGGAACCATCACCCGCAACAGCCGCCCTGGAAAGTATCTGCAGAGCCTGCTCAACCGTGGAGTCCAGCCCATACGCATGATTCAGCATGGCGGCGCCCAACTCCGCCATGGCGGCGACATCGCCTGAGGATGCCAGATCACGAAGCAGGCGGATCTTCGAGGCATCCTGCAACGCCATATACCGGCGCAATTGGTCCTGCGGATCCGGCCTTGCAACAGGCGTCTGCTCCTTCGAAGCCGCGTAGCCTCCCGAGGGGGTCGAAAAGTCCCAGTGCGTCTTGTTCACGAATTTCAGGCTGTCCTGGATAGCGCGCGTGCTGGCTTTCTCGGCCTCCATGTAACGCTGGAAAGCCTGAGCGGCATGTACGTTGCCTGTCTCGGCGAACGCCAGGGAGGGGATATACAGTGATGAAGCAATAATGATCGGCAAGAGAGCCCGTCGGCATGCGGCCGATTGCTGTACGCCAGATATCCATCGTGTCCTGAACGGATTCATCCCGGTTGCCTCCCCGCCATCAATGCCGATGCCGCTTCACCCGATCCGGCAGCACCCCATCCACACGATCCCGAATCGAACTCCGCAACGCCCTGAACCTCTCCATCCGCACCTCAATCCTCGCCTTCAACACCGGCTTCAACGCCTCCAGCTTCTCATCCAGCGCCGGCGGATGGTCAAAGAAAGGCGGCCGCAACGCCAACAACCGCGGATGATCCCGCAACGCCGCAAACCCAGTCTTCTCCGGCAGCACATGCACCTCCGCGCCGCCCGCCTCCAGCACTGTCTCCCCCTCGTTCACATGATCGTAGGTCCCCGCCGGCAACTCCGCCGTCGCCTCCTCCTCGCCCACCACCAGCGGCTCATGATCCGTCCCGCGAATCCCGATACTCGCCGTCGGCGTCTGGATACGGTACTTCTCCGGATGCAGCTTGCCGATCCAGCCGCTCACCGCCCGGAACGACCCTTTGAGCAGGTTCACCACGCTCTCGCCGTTGCCATCCTCCGGCGCGCGGTAATGCGTCAGCGTCAGGCGGGAATTGGCGCGCACCGCCAGGTAGGCGTCATCCGCCATGCGCAGGTGCACCTGACCGTTCGCCCCGGTCACCACCGTATCCCCCTCCGCCACCGGACCGTTCACGATCGCCGGACGCGTCTGGCCCCCGGCCGACACCACGTTGGCCGGACCGTCCACCAGCGTCACGGTTCCGACGGCGCTGTCCGCCCAGGCCCAAGCGCCCGGCAACATCAGGCCAGCCAGTATCCCGCCAAGAATTACCGATTTTCTCAGCTGCATATCCATATCCTCCCCTCGAAAAACAGGCCCGGTGTTTCCCGGCCGTGTTCGGCAAAGCATTATTAGCCCCGGCAAAGCCCGCTCACTTGTGCGCGGGAACCGCATGCAGCTGTACGCCAAGCGCCCGCATCAGCTTCAACACCGTGTCGTAACGCGGCTTGGCCCCCGGGGTTAAAGCCTTGTACAGACTTTCACGCCCCAGCCCGGTTTCCCTCGCCAGCTGCGCCATGCCTCTGGCCTTCGCCACATCGCCAACCGCGACCAGGAAGACATCGGGATTTTCGTCTTCCAGCGCGGCATTCAGGTATTCCGCGATAACCTCTTCATTTTCCAGATAATCAGCGGCGTCGAACGGGGCAATCTTTTTCATGGCTTAACTCTCCAGACTCTTGAGCAAGGCTTTCGCCTGTCGGATGTCGCGGGGCTGGGTTGACTTGTCTCCGCCGCACAACAGCAGATAGATCACATCACCCCGACGGCAGTAGTACAGCCGGTAACCCGGCCCGACATGGATTCGCATCTCGGAGATGCCATCGCCGACAGGTTCGCAATCACCGAAATTTCCCTGCTCTGCGGAGCGGATGCGGGCAATAATGCGAGCCTTGGCAATAGGGTCTCGCAAAGCTCTCAACCACGCATCAAATTCGGTTGTACGAAGAAATTGATTCATCTTTGAAAATGTATCCGAAAGGATACGCGTCGTCCAGTCAGGTTTCGTTCCATGAAAAACGGGGCCGAAGCCCCGTCTGTTTTCCTCAACCGTTGTCCCGCAGCTCCCGCCGCAGGATCTTGCCCACCGGCGACTTCGGCAACTCCGTCTTGAACACGATGGTCTTCGGCACCTTGTACCCGGTCAGGTTGTTCTTGAGGTGGATCATCAGCTCCTCCTCGCTCAGCGACTCGTCCTTGCGCACAACGAACAGCCGCACCGACTCGCCCGACTTGGTATCCGGCACACCGACCGCCGCGCATTCCAGCACGCCCGCGTGCTGCACGGCCACTTCCTCGATCTCGTTCGGATACACGTTGAAGCCGGACACCAGGATCATGTCTTTCTTGCGGTCAACGATGCGGATATAACCGTCAGCCTGCACCACGGCCACGTCGCCGGTCTTCAGCCAGCCGTCCACCGTCACGGTGTCGGCGGTGGCTTCCGGACGCTGCCAGTAGCCCTTCATCACCTGCGGACCGCGTGCCCACAGCTCGCCCGCCTCGCCCAACGGCAGGTCCTCGCCCGCGTCATTGACGATGCGGATCTCGGTGTTGGGCACCGGCACGCCGATAGTGCCGATCTGGATCGCCGAGGGCGGGTTGATGGTGATCACCGGCGAGGATTCGGTCATGCCGTAGCCTTCGCACACCTTGCAGCCGGTCAGCTTTTCCCAGTCGTTGGCGACGGCGGTCTGCATCGCCATGCCGCCCGCGATGGTGACTTTCAGGCGCTTGAAGTCGAGGGCGCGGAACTCGGCGTTGTTCATCAGGGCCACAAACAAGGTGTTGAGACCCATCATCGCGGTGAACGGATACTTTTTGAGTTCGGCGACAAAGGCCGGAATGTCGCGCGGGTTGGTCACCAGCACGGTGTGCATGCCCAGCACCATGCCGATGCAGGACACGCCGAAGGCGAAGATGTGGTACAGCGGCAGCGGGCAGATCATCGTTTCGCGGCCCGGCGTCAGCGCCGTGCTCAGGAAGGCGTGGGTCTGCATCATGTTCGAGGTGATCGAGCGGTGCGTCAGCATGGCGCCCTTGGAAACGCCGGTGGTGCCGCCGGTGTATTGCAGGCAGGCGATCTCGTCAGCTTGCGGGGTGTGTTCCTTCAGGCGGTGCGGGCTCATGCGCAGCAGGCGCGTGAACGGGATGGCGTCCGGCAGGTTGTAGTCCGGCACCATCTTCTTGACGTAGCGCACCACGTTGTTGACCAGCAGGCGCTTCAGCGGCGGCATCATGTCGCCGATTTCGGTCATGATCAGGTAACGGATGCCGGTCTGCGGCAGCACTTCCTCCACCATGTGGCCGAAGTTGGCCAGCGCCACCAGCGCCTTGCAGCCGGCGTCCTTGAACTGGTGCTGCATCTCGCGCGCGGTGTAGAGCGGGTTGGTGTTCACCACCACCAGCCCGGCGCGCAGGATGCCGAACACCACGACCGGATATTGCAGCAGGTTGGGCATCTGCACCGCGACGCGGTCGCCGGGGACCAGGTCGGTGCAGTTCTGGAACCAGGCCGCCACGGCAGCGCTGTACTTGTCGACCTCGGCGAATGTCAGCGTGCGGCCCATGTTGGAAAAGGCGGGCTTGTTCGCGTATTTCCGGCAGGCATCCTTGAACAGGTGCAACACCGTGGGATACACCTCGGCGTTGATTTCGCGGGCGATGCCCTCGGGATACTTGTCGTGCCAGAAGTCTTTGGAATCCATGCGTGATCTCCGAATGTCTAGTGCTGGTCCAGAATCCATTGCTCCGCCCGTTCGCGGGCGGCCCCGTCCCCGAGCGCGAGGCTGCAGGAATCAAAAGCGGCGGCCTTCAGGCGGACATCGAACGTCATCAGTTCGTCGCGCCGGAAAGCGTGGATGCAAAGGGTAGCATCCACGGCATAGGAGGCAATCGTTTTTTCCAGCGCGGACGACACTTTCAGACCATCTACGGCGATGATCGCGTCCCCGGCGGACAATCCGGCGGCTTCCGCCGCGCCGCCGCGCACCACCTGCTGGATCAGGAACGCCCCGTCCGACATCTGGCCGCGAATGCCGAGACTCGCCGCCGGACGTTCGCCGCCCGGCTCAGCACGTAGCGTGATCCGCACCCCGGCCTGTTCCAGCAGCGGTTTCAGCGGCAGTTCGGCGGTGCCGTACAGCCAGTCCGCCCATTTCCCCTCAAACGCGCCGGGCGCAAGCTCTTCGGCAATCTTCTGCACGCTGTCCGGTTCCACGCCGCGCCCCGTCCGGCCGTGTTCGCGCCACAGCCGCCGCATCAGCGTGTCCAGTGACGCCTGTCCTCCGGTCGCGTCGCGCAGGGTCAGGTCGATGCACAGCGCCACCAGCGATCCCTTCACGTAGTAGCTGACCACGCTGTTCGGCGTGTTCTCGTCCGGCTTGTAGTACTTGGTCCAGGCGTCGAAGCTAGAGTCCGTCACCGACTGCACGTACCGTCCGGGATTCTTCAGGTAGCGGGTGATCGTCTGGGCCAGCGTGTCGAGATATTCTTGCGGCGTCAGCACGCCCGCGCGCGCCAGCATCAGGTCGTCATAATAGGAAGTAAATCCCTCGAACACCCAGAGCAGCCGGGTGTAGTTCTCCTGCTCCCAGTCGGGCGGACACAGTTCCGCCGGGCGGATGCGTTTCACCAGCCAGGCGTGAAAGTACTCGTGACTGCACAGCCCGAGGAAGGCCTTGTACTTATCCGGCAGCGGATTGACGGACATTCCGGCCAGCGGCAGGTCGTCGCGGGAACACAGCAGGCTGGTGCTGTTGCGGTGCTCCAGCCCGCCATAGCCGTTGCCGACCGCCATCACCTGGAACAGGTAGTCCGTGAACGGCGCGGCATCCTGCCAGAAACCGATAATGGTCGAGCAGATGCGCGTCAGGTCGGCGGCCAGCCGCTCGCGGTCCGCCCGATGACGCCCGGTAATCGCCACGCGATGCGGCACTTCACATGCCTGAAAGCGGATATCCGTGAACAGGCCCATTTCAACCGGGTGATCGAGCAGCGTCTCGTAATCGGCGGCGCGATAGATGCCGAAACCGTTGCCGTCCACCTGCTGCGGTTCCAGTCCGGTCGCCACCCGCCAGTCCTCGCTGCCCAGCGGCGGCATCAGCTCCAGGGTGACGGGCTCGGACTCCTGTCCGGCAACGCCCAGCAACAGGCAGGGCGGATTGAAATAGCCGTGGGTCTGGTCCAGATGGGAGCCGCGCACCGACAGGTCCCAGGCGTAGACGTCGTATTCGATCAGCAGCTCGCCATTCGTCGGGGCGACGAACCACCGGTTCTTTGCGATTTTCTTGACATCTAATAACAATCCTTGCGGGTTGCGCGCGCTTACACTCACAATATGCCGCGCGAAATCGCGGATCATGTAGCTGCCGAGAATCCAGTTCGGCAGCCAGAGCGTCTGTCCCCCGGGGTCCGGATGGGCAATACGCAGGGAAACAGTGAAGAAGTGACTGGCCGGATGCCGGGCCGAGACCGTGTAATGGCGGTTTGCACGCATGACGGTTATCCACGAAGCGACACCGAGAGACTAATGAAAAACCCCCACTTAAGCAAAGAGTCCACCCTGATCTACCTCCCCTCGCCCGACGGTCACCGCATTCCCCTGCGGCACTGGCCCGTGGCGTCACCCCGCGCGGTCATCCACTGCGTGCACGGCATGGCGGAGCACAGCGGCAACTATGCGGACCTGGCGGAGTTCTTCAACCGGCACGGCTTCTCGGTGGTCGCGCACGACCATCGCTGCCACGGCCTCTCGGTGCAGAAGGAAGAAGACCTTGGCGCGACCGACAGCGTCGAGAACTGGCCCGGCCTGCTGCCGGACATGCTGCTGATCAACAACTGGCTGCGCGCCACCTATACCGGCCTGCCGGTGATCGTCATCGGTCACAGCATGGGCTCCTTCGTAAGCCAGTGGTTCGCCCAGCATTACCCGGACCGGGTGAACGTGCTGGCACTGGCCGGTTCCGATTACCTTCCGCCGTGGTTCACGCGAATTTCCAGCCGTGTCGCTTGCCTGGAATGCTGGCGCGGCGGACGCAACGGGCGCAGCGATGTCATCCACGGTCTCGGCTTCGGCAAATTCAACCAGGCCTTCCATCCGGCGCGCACCGAATTCGACTGGCTGAGCCGCGACGAAGCCTTCGTGGATCGCTATGTCGCCGATCCGCTGTGCGGCTTCCGCATGGCCAACGGCTACTGGATGGACATGCTCCGGACCCTGGCGGAAATCTACACGCCGTCCAATGTCGCCCGCCTCTCGCCCGGCCTGCCGGTCTACGTGGTGGCCGGCGACCGCGACCCGGTCGGCCACATGGGCAAGGGCGTCAAGCGTCTGGCCCGCCTGCTGGAGAAGCGCGGTCACGCCAAGGTCACCCTGGCGCTGTATCCCGGCGCTCGCCATGACATCCTGCACGAAACCAATGCCGACGAAGTGCGCGGCAAGCTGCTCGACTGGATCAACACCCACCTTCCCGCCTGATCCTGGGTCTTCACGCGACCTATGCATGCAAAATGCACAGGTCGCGCGCTCCCGCTTGCGTGCCTCCTTTCCGATCCGTAGAATCCGCGCCGTTTTGTTCCCGGCGCCCGGCCACAAGCCCGGACGCTCCCTGACGCCTTACCCTAGGCGTATCGCTGCACCCTAACGATAACTCCGACAATCCAGAGTGATGCCAACAGCGCATGGCAGTGCGTTGCTGTGATCATTTTGACTTTCGGAAACATCATGCGTAATCCACACCGTATCGTGATTGTCGGCGGCGGCGCCGGCGGACTGGAACTGGCAACGCAACTGGGCCATCGTTTCGGCAAAAAAGGCAAAGCCAAAGTCATCCTGGTGGACGCCCAGCTGACCCACATCTGGAAGCCCCTGCTGCACGAAGTCGCGGCCGGAACGCTTAACTCCTACGAGGATGAGCTGAATTACTTCGCGCACGGCTCGCGCCATCACTTCGAGTTCCAGCTGGGCCGCATGACCGGTCTCGACCGCGACAGCCGCCGCATCCGGCTCGCACCGCTTCAGGACGAACAGGGTCAGGAGATCGCGCCCGGACGCGATCTCGCCTATGACACGCTGGTGATGGCCATCGGCTCCACCGCCAATGATTTCGGCACTCCCGGCGCGCGCGAACACTGCATTTTCCTGGACTCGCGCCCGCAGGCCGACCGCTTCCAGCAACAGTTCCTGAACATGTATCTGCAAGCACATGCCCTGGGCAGCAACGACACGATGCCGCCCGGCCTGAACATCGCCATCATCGGCGCGGGCGCGACCGGCGTCGAATTGGCGGCGGAACTGCATCACGCGGCGCACGAGTTCGAACGCTACGGGCTCGACGACATCCCGCCGCAGCACCTGATCGAAGCCGCGGATCGCATCCTGCCGGTGCTGTCGCCCAAGACCTCCGCCGCAGCGCAGCGACAACTGGAGCAACTGGGCGTGCAGGTGCTGACCTCCACGCGAGTCAAGGCCATCCATGCCGACGGCGTGGAATGCGAAGGCGACCGGCTGGTGCCGGCCAGCCTGCGTGTCTGGGCCGCCGGGATCAAGGCGCCGGAGTTTCTGGACGGTCTGGGGCTTGAGACCAACCGGATACACCAGCTGGTGGTGCGCCAGACGCTTCAGGTCACCCGCGACGACCACATTTTTGCGATGGGCGATTGCGCCAGTTGCACCCTGCCCGGCTCGGAAAGGCCGGTGCCTCCGCGCGCGCAAGTGGCGCACCAGCAAGCGGTTTTCCTGGTCAAGGCGCTCCGCGCCCGTCTGGAAGGACGCCCACTGCCCGCGTTCGCGTTCAGCGACATGGGATCGCTGGTTTCGCTCAGCGCCTCCGGCTCCGTGGGACATATCGCGGGGAACATCAATGTACAGGGACGACTGGCCCGGCTGATGTACGTGACCCTGTACCGCCTGCACCAGAAGGCGCTGCACGGCTTGCTCAAAGCGGCGGTGATCTTTTTCAAGGACCAGTTGAGCCGTACATCGGGACCGACGCTCAAGCTCCATTGAGCATACCGACATTCAACGAAACAGCCGCGCAAGGCCTGCCGGGATCGGTTATGATTCCGGCTTTCATCAACCGGCCCCCGGGCCTTCAAGGTACATCATGCAAATTGCCAACAACAGCGTGGTCGCTATTGCCTACACCCTGACCGATAACGACGGACAGGTCATTGACACTTCCGCCGGTGGCGAGCCGCTGGTTTATCTCCATGGCGCGCAAAACATCATTCCCGGTCTGGAAAAGGCCCTGGTCGGCAAAGTTGTCGGCGACAAGCTGACCGTCAAGGTCGAACCGGGCGAAGGCTACGGCGAATACAATCCGCAACTGGTGCAAGTGGTGCCCAAGCACCTGTTCGCCGGTGTGGAGCAAGTGGAAGTCGGCATGCAGTTCCATGCCCAGACCGATCACGGCATGCAGGTCGTGACCATCGCCGCCGTGGAAGGCGACGACATCACCGTGGACGGCAACCACCCGCTCGCCGGCGTGCCGCTGAACTTCGACGTCGAAGTCATGTCCATCCGCACCGCCAGCCAGGAAGAACTGGATCATGGCCACGTGCATGGCGCGGGCGGCCATCACCACTGATGCGCCGGCCTCGGCCAAAGCAAAAAGGGCGATCAGATGATCGCCCTTTCTGTTTCCGTGGAAGCGATCAGTAGTGATAGACCGCGCTCACGCCCAGCACCAGCGGATCGACTTCCAGAGCGCCGATCTTGGAGCCGTTCAGCTTCAGGTCGCTCTTGATCTTGATGTAGCGCAGGTCCGCCGCGACACCCCACTGGCTGCCCGCAGGACGGTACTCCGCACCGATCAGCACGGCGGGACCGAAGCTGTCAGAGGCCGACAAAGCGTTACCGGCAATCGGACCAACAGCTGTCTCGCCCCAAGTCTTGGTGTAGTTCAGACCGACGCCGACATACGGCAGGAAGCCTTCCTTGCCGGCCATACGGTATTTCACGGTCACCGTCGGGGGCAGATGCTTGAACTCGCCGATCTTGATGCCGTTGGTCTTCACATCGTGACTGAACGGCAGGGCCAGCAGGACTTCGGTGGACAGCGTGTCGCTGATCAGATACTCAATCGAAGGCGTCAGGTTATATTCCTTGCTGACTTCGATGCTGGGATTCGTGACGCCAAGCGTGGCCACGGTCGCCTTCAGATCGGAGTCCCCGTTCTGGCTTTTCGGCTTCACATAGCTGGCGCCGAGTTTCACAACCCAAGGAGACTCACCGGCGCTGGCCAGCATCGGCAGACCGGCAATCAGGGCGGCAGCGGTAACGAGGGACAAGGTACGCATAGAGTTTCTCCAATTTCCTGAAAATTCTGTAACTACAGTTACGAATGTACATACCTTGTTTCGATTTTTCCACAATTTTTATAGGCCTATAGTTTGAATGGTTATTTATTGATCAATATCAAGATGCCGTGAAATCACGTGCCAAATGAAAACAAAGGCTTAGACGAGATCGGGTTCGATTTCCAGCATGACTCCGAAGCGGGCCAACACATCCGCGCGAATGGCTTGCGCCAGCCCGAGGATGTCGTCACTGTCCGCATCGCCGGGATTGACCAGCACCAGCGCCTGATCGCGATGCACGGCCGCGCGGCCGAGGGACCTGCCTTTCCAGCCGCACTGATCAATCAGCCAGCCTGCCGCCAGCTTGACGCGCTCGCCCTGTTCATAGAAGGGGGCACCGGGATGAATAACCTGAAGGGCCGCCAGGGTTTCACGGCTGACCACCGGATTCTTGAAGAAGCTGCCGGCGTTGCCGATCACTGCCGGGTCCGGCAATTTGGACCGCCGGATCGCCATGACCGCGCGGGCCACGTCGCGGGGTCCCGGATTCGTCACCCCGGAGGCTTCCAGGGTTCGCCGGATGTCCCCGTAGCCAAGACGAGGGGCGGCCTTTCGCGACAGGCGGAACCGGACCGCGACAATGACCCAGCGGTCGCGCTCCCCCTGCTTGAAGACACTGTCCCGATAGCCGAAGCGGCATTCCTCGAGGCTGAACTCGCGGAGTTCGCCGGTCTGCCGCGCCATGGCGGTCAAGGACACCATGATATCCTTGATTTCGACGCCGTAGGCGCCGATGTTCTGCACAGGCGCCGCACCCACGGTGCCGGGAATCAGTGACAGGTTTTCGAGGCCGTACCAGCCGCGGGCCAGGCAGCTCTGGACAAAACCATGCCAGTTTTCACCTGCCGCCGCCTCGACGACGACGGCATCGCCCTGCTCCTCGACCACGCGGATGCCGCGCAGGTCGGGACGGATGACCAGGCCCGCGAAATCCCCGCGCAGGATGATGTTGCTGCCGCCGCCCAGGACCAGCACCGGAAGATTCCGTGCCGTAACGCTGGTCAGGTAATAACGCAGTTCCTCCCGTGAGGCCGCCATCGCAAGATAATGTGCCTTTCCGGGCAGACGCAGGGTGTTGAGATGACGCAGGGGGGCATTTTCGCGGAACATGTTGTCAACCTAGCAGCCGCAGTGGGTAAGCCCTTTTTCTTCCAGCAGCTTCCTCAGCAGATTGGCGGCGGCAATCTCGGCCAAGTCCAGCACATGTTCGAAATCCTGATCCTCGCCTCCGTAGGGATCGGGAACCTCCTGCCCTTCCTTGCCCGGATAATAATCAAGGAAATACTGCAGCTTGGCCTTGGGGTTACGACTGAAACTCCGCGCCTTCTCCATCTCCCTCATGTTCTTGCGGTCCATGACCAGCACATAGTCGAAGCGTTCGAAATCCAGCGGTGAGATGAAGCGTGCGCGCAGCTTGGAGAGGTCGTAACCGCGGGCCTTGGCGAACCTCTGGGCGCGACGCTCGGGAGGTTCGCCCACGTAATAGGCGGCGGTGCCTGCGGAATCGATCTTGAACAGATCCTGCCAGCCGGACTTTTCCACCATTGTCCTGAAAACGCCTTCCGCCGTCGGCGACCGGCAAATGTTGCCCAGACAGACAAACAGGACCGCAATCTTTTCACTCATCAGGGGTACCTTTTTCGAACAGGCCACGGACACGATCCAGATCCGCCTGCGTGTCCACGCCGGGCGGCAAGTTGGCCGCCGCGATATCCACATGAATCCCGGCGCCGTTGGCGAGTGCGCGGAGTTGCTCGAGCGCCTCCAGCTGTTCGAGGATGGCGGGAGGCCATTCGACATAACGGTGGAGGAAGCCGACGCGATACGCATAGATTCCCAGATGCCGCAGATAGACATCGTTCACGGCGGGCAGTGCCCCGAGGCCGCTCTGGAAGGCGTCGCGCGCCCACGGAATGGGCGCGCGACTGAAGTAGAGGGCCCTGTTGCGGCAGTCGCGCACCAGCTTGACGATATTCGGATTCGCCAGTTGCGCAACGTCGTGCAGCGGTTCGGCCAGCGTGGCAATCGCGGCGTCCGGAGCGGCGGCAAGATTGGCGGCCACCTGATCAATCACGGCGGCCGGAATCAGGGGTTCGTCGCCCTGAACGTTAACGACGATCTCGTCATCCCCCCAGCCTTTCAAGCGGGCAACTTCCTGCAAGCGGTCCGTCCCCGACGGATGATCCGGCGAGGTCATCACCCACGGGGCGCCCGCCTGCTCGGCGGCCTGCGCGATCCGCTCGTCATCGGTGGCGATCAGCACACTGGCGGCGCCGCTGTGCACGGCGCGCTCATAGACGCGGATCACCATCGGCTTGCCGGCGATATCCAGCAAGGGCTTGCCCGGCAGGCGGCTGGAGCCGAAGCGCGCGGGGATGACGACATGGAACGGCGGGATCATCGACTGTCTCCTCAAGCCAGCTTTTCATCGAGCGACAGGGTACGCGCCTCGTTCTCCAGCATGACCGGGATTCCGTCACGGATCGGGAAGGCCAGGCTGTCGGCGCGACAGACGAGCTCCTGGCGCGCGGCGTCGTAATGCAGCGGCCCCTTGCACAGGGGGCAAACGAGAATGGCCAGCAGTTTCTTATCCAGCATGATCGCGTGACTCCAGCAAAGGCGCGAGGCGCTCGCGCAGGAAATTTTCGAAATCCGGCCCGAGTTCGGCCGTCACCGGCAGCACCCAGGCATCCAGATCGGTAAAGCGGCTGCACTTGACCGCATCCTTGGCAGTCATCACCAGTGGCGCGCCGGTCAAGACCAGTTCTTCGCGCCGGAAATCATGATGATCCGGAAAGGGATGCGGAATGACCTTGAACCCCAAGGACTCCAGCGTCCGGAAAAACCGGTCGGGATTGCCGATGCCCGCCACGGCGTGCACGGTATCGCCCGGCAGGGGCGCCGGACCGCTCTGCTCATGAAGCGGCGTCAGCGCGTCGGGAACCAGCCCCATGACAAACACCGGTGCGCTGGTCCGGGTTCGCCATAACGCGGCCTGCGCTTCGACCCCGTTGATGATGACCGCATCGACCGTCCCGAGGCGACCGGCGGATTCACGCAACGGACCTTGCGGCAGCAGGCGGCCGTTGCCGAGCCCGCGCGCCCCGTCGATCACCACCAGTTCCAGGTCGCGCGCCAGCGCCAGATGCTGGAGCCCGTCATCGCAGACCACCGTATCCCCCAGCCCCTGCGCCAGAGCCCAGGCCGCTCCGCGTCCGCGACGGGGGTCCACCACCACCGGCGCGCCGGTCTGGCGGCAAAGCATCAGCGGTTCATCGCCCGTCACATCGGGCATGCTGTCCGGGCCGACCAGCAAGGGGTAATGTCCCGCATGTCCGCCGTAACCGCGGCTGATGACCACCGGCCTGCGGCCCAACCGGCGCAACTGGTTGACAATCGCGCCGGTCAGCGGCGTCTTGCCGGCGCCGCCCGCCGTGATGTTGCCGATCACGATCACCGGTGCGGCCGCGCGGTAAACGCGCAGGATCCCCGACCGGTACAGCCACCGCCGGACCCGTGCGACAAAACCATACAGCCAAGCCAGCGGGGCCAGCCCGTACAGCCGGCTGCCCGGTCGATACCAGGCCTCGACCAGGCCCCGGCTCATCCGTCTTCCCCGACCACATCCTCGAACTGGCGGCTGTGCAACTGGGCGTAGAGACCGCCCTTCGCCAGGAGGTCGGCGTGCGTGCCGGTCTCGACAATGCGGCCCTTTTCCATGACAACAATCAGGTCGGCGCGCTCGATGGTGGACAGGCGGTGGGCGATCACCAACGTCGTACGGTCTTTCATCACCCCTTCCAGGGCTGCCTGGATGTAGTACTCCGACTCGTTGTCGAGGGCGCTGGTCGCTTCGTCAAGAATCAGGATCGGCGCATCCTTGAGCAACGCGCGCGCGATGGCGATGCGCTGGCGCTGACCGCCGGACAATTGCGTGCCGTCCTGACCGATGCGGGTACGGTATCCCTCGGGCAGCTTCTCGATGAACTCGTGCGCGTAGGCCGCGCGCGCCCCCGCCGCGATCTCGCTTTCCGGTCGATCGCCGAGCGCACCGTAGGCGATATTCGCCGCAATGGTGGTATCAAACAACGCCACTTTCTGGCTGACCGTGGAAATCTGCCGCCGCAGGCAAGCAAGACTGAAATCCTCGACCGGGTGACCGTCGATCAGCACCGTGCCGGCCGGCGCGTCATAGAACCGCGGCAACAGATTGACCAGCGTGCTTTTGCCGGAGCCGGAACGCCCCACCAGCGCCACGGTCTGTCCGGGCAGTACGTGCAGGTTGATGTCGCGCAGCACCGGCTCGCCTTCATCATAGGCAAAGCTGAGGTGACGGATTTCGATTTCACCGCGCACGCGACCGGCATCCAGACGCCCTTCATCGCGCTCGCCGGGGGTATCCAGCAGATCAAACACCGACTGGGCGGCCGATATGCCGCGCTGGATCTTTTCGTTGACATCGGTCAGGGAGCGCATGGGCTTGGAAAGCAAGCCCGCCGCTGTGATGTAGGCGACAAAGGTACCGGCGGAGACATCGCCCAGGATGCCCGGTTGCAGCGCCATCCAGACCACGCCGCTCATCGCGATTGCCATCAGCAGCTGCACCAGCGGCGTGTTCAGCGACGAGGTCACCACCATCTTCATGCTCTGGCGCAGGTTCTCTTCGGAGGCCGTATCAAAGCGCTTGCGCTCGAAGTCCTCACCGCCGTAGCTCTTCACCACCTGGAAGGCGTTGATCGTTTCGTTGGTGATATGGCTGACATCGCCCATGGAGTTCTGGATGCGGTGCGACAGCTTGCGGAAACGCTGGCTGGCCTTGCGCACCAGCACGCCGACAAACGGCCCGATCAGCAGCAGCGACAGCGACAGCCGCCAGTTGGTCCAGAACAGGTAACCCAGAAGCCCGATGACCACGGAGCCTTCGCGCACGAGTGTTTTCAGCGCCTCGGTGGCGGCGCCGGTCACCTGCTCGACGTCGTAGACCAGCTTGGCGCTGAGATGACCGGAGGAGTGAATCTGGAAATAACGGGTCGGCAGGGTCAGCAGCTTGTCGAAAAGCTGCTTGCGCATCACGTAAACCACATTGCGCGCGACCATGGACAGGAAATAGTTGCCCATGAAGGTGCCGACGCCGCGGAACAGGAAGATCAGCACGATCAGCACGGGAAACAGGTTTTTTGCCGACTGATCCTTGTTCTGGATCGCGTTGATGACGAATTTGACCAGTTGCGCGCCCGCCCATTCGGTCTGCGCATTGATGATGAAACCGAGGATGCCGAGCAGGAAAGCGCCCCACATCGCCTTGCTGTAGCCCAGCAGGCGCACATACACCTGGAAACCGGAAGCAGGCATCAGGGCGTCTCGCCGGACATGCGCGTGCCGATGCTGAGATTGACGAAGCCCATCTGACCGGCAATATCCATTACGGTGACGACGGACTGGTGCGACGCCTTGCCGTCGGCCTCAATCACGAAGGGCATGTCGCGCCGACCGCCGCTCGCTTTTTCGATCGCGCTTTGCAGCACTTGCGGCTGCCGGGCGGGTACCGTCTGGCCGTTGACCGTGTATTCGCCGCTCTGGCTGACGCCGATTTCAACCGATTGTGCGCGATTGGTCTTCGCGGCCTCGCCCTTGGCTTCGGGCAGCACGATCTGCAACTTGCCCGCCTTGTTGAACGTGGTGGTCAGCATCAGGAAAATGATCAGGAACAGCAGGCAGTCAATCAACGGCGTCAGATTGATTTCGAGGGCGTCCTGTTGCGGGCGACGGAACTTCATGACGCTGCCGCCTGGAAATCGACTTCGCGGTCGCCGTGGACGATATCCACCAGCTTGATCGCCTGCTGCTCCATCTCGATGGACATCCCGGCAATATGGCGGATGAAGAAGCGGTGCATGACCATGGCCGGAATCGCAACGAACAGACCGCCGGCCGTGGTCACCAGCGCCTTGGAAATACCGGTCGCCAGCAAGGTGGGATCACTCATGCCGCCGGTGTTGATCGCCATGAAGGCCTCGATGATGCCGACCACCGTCCCGAGCAGGCCGAGCAGCGGGGAAATGGTGGCAATGGTGCCCAGCAAGGACAGGTAGCGTTCCATTTCATGGATGACCAGGGTCGCAGCCTCCTCGATGCTTTCCTTCATCATCTCGCGACCATGGCGCGAGTTCAGCAGCCCGGCAGCCAGGATCTGCCCGAGCGGGGACCCCTCCTTCAGGCGTCTCAGACGCTCGGCGTCGAGCTGCTTGTTGCGGATCATTGTCCAGACTTCCGCCAGCAGATTGGGCGGACTGACCCGGCTGCTACGCAGGGCCCAGGCGCGTTCGAAACAGATCGCCAGCGAGGCGATCGAGGCCAGAATGATCGGCGCCATCAGCCAGCCGCCGGCCTTGACTAATTCCCACACGCTTGATTCCTCGACACCCCAGGGAAAACGCCGGTTACTTTACCCATTCGGCGTCAATTCCGCCAGTAATGACGGATATCGCGCGCGCCCGTTGTCCGGATTTCGCCGTCCGGGGCGAAGTCATACTGCAGGGTGCCGCGATCCACCGTACTATCGACCGGAATTCCCAGCCGCAGCAAGCGTTGCAGCACCACGGGCGATGGATGGCCGAAACGGTTGCGGTAGCCCGCCGAAACAATGGCCCGCTCCGGCCCGACGCCGCGCAGGAAGGCTTCGCTTGAGGACGTCTTGCTGCCGTGATGCCCGAGGATCAGCACCCTGGCCTTCAAGTCCGCACCGGAGTCCAGCAACGCCTGCTCCGCCGGCTGTTCAATATCCCCCGTCAACAACGCGCTCCATCCCGGGCCGCGCACCCTGAGCACACAGGAACGGTTGTTTTCATCCAGCCCGTCCACAGTGTCCCCGGGGGAAAGATAGGTAAAATCAACCCTGTCCCATTGCCAGTGGTCGCCTGCCCGGCAGAAGCCGGCCGACGAATCCGCCGGATAGGCGTACAGCATCGGCCAGGCGCTGTATTCCCCGCGCGCCACCGGCAGGCTGTTGATCACCGCTTGCGCGCCGCCGCTGTGATCGCTGTCATTGTGACTGATCACCAGACGGTCCAGACGATCGTGTCCGGCCTGCCGCAGCCAGGGGACAATCGTCCGTGCGCCGGTGTAATCCGTCGGCCCCGTATCGAAGAGCAGTACATGATGGCGAGTTTCCAGCACGACCGCCAATCCTTGCCCGACATCCAGCACTGCCATGCGCATGCCGCCTGTTGCAGGTGCTTGTGCGGGAGACAGCAAAGGCAAGAGCCAGAGCAATGCCACCCAGCGGGGGACAAGGACCGGCGGGGCCACGGCCGAGAGCGCGGCAAGGGCCAGCAAGGCGATTCCCCGGGGCCCCGGCGCGACATGGAGCATGACGCCCTGCCAGGCGGTCAACCGGTCCAGCAGATTGACCAGCATGTCCACCATGGAACCGGCCCAGAACCAGCAGGCCATGCCCGCCGTTTCGCTCAGATTCCCCAGCGCCAGTCCCGCCAGATCCAGCGGAACAACCGCGAAACTGATGACCGGGATCGCCAGCGCGTTGGTCAGCGGCGTCATCAGGCTCAGCTGCCCGAAGCTCCAGAGCGTCAGCGGGGTCAAGGTCAGGAACAGATAGAACTGCGCATGCAGGAAAGCGCGCCAGGGCTCCCGCAATTGCTCACGTGCGGCGTGCAACGTCAGCAGCCCCACGGCGACGAACGACAACCAGAAAGCGGTTTCGTGCACCGCAAGCGGATCGACCAGCAGCACCAGCCCGGCGGATCGGACCAACAAGTCCCAGGGCGTCGCTTGGCGCTTCAGCATCGTGGTCAGGGCGCACAAACCCACCATGGCCAGCGTGCGCACGGTCGGCAGGGACAGGCCGGAAAGCAGTCCGTAAGCGGTGGCCGCAATCAGCACAATGCCCCAGCGCAGTCTCGGCCAGGGGGCCGTGCGGAAAACCCCGGGACGTCGACGCAGCAACCTTTCCGCCAGCAATGACAGCATCATCGCGAACAGCAGCACGTGCACGCCCGAGATGGCCATCAGGTGGCTGATACCGGCGCGGACAAATATATCGCGGTCCTGCGGCGAGACTGCATCGCGGTCACCCGTCAGCAAGGCCAGCGCGATGCCCGCACGAGGATTGTCGGCGATCAGCGGCGCAAAGCGATGCCGGATCTGTAACCGCCAGCTGTCCGCCGACCAGCCTCCGTTCTCGACGAGATGCGCCTCGCGCACCATGCCGATGGCGGTGACGCCCTCGCCCGCCAGCCACTCCTCACCGTCAAAAGCGCCGTCGGAGACGGTCCCGCGCGGCTGCTTCAGGCGCAGCCGGAAGGACCAGCGATCCCCGGGCCAGTATTCCTGACAGGGCGCGTTCAGGTCCCAGCGTTGCCGCGACGGCGACAGTCCCAACGTTGCGAGCGTATCCTCGGGGCGTACCCGCAACCGGCAGCGGCCATGCCCGGCAGCTTCCGGCAGTCCCTCGACCCGGGCTGTCACTTCATAATGACGTCCTTCCAGCCGTTCCGGCACGCGGGCGTCCAGCCACAAGCCCGCGCGCCAGACGGCCCAGAAGCAACCGGCGAAGAAAAACACCGGCACTCGCCATGCGGGCCAGCGCCAGGACAACATCGCACTACAGGCCAGTGCCGCCAGCGGCCAGGAGACCGGCGGCAATTCGGGCAGGAACAGCAGCAGGCAAATACCCGCAATGAGGGCAAGCCAGGAGAGGGAGCGCATGACAGACATCCGTGTCGGCAACCGCGAGGGCGGCGAAGACTACCGAAGTCAGCGGACCTCGCCAAGCGCCGGGTTGCCATACCCACATAAATACTGAACAATTGAAGGCTGTCCCGCTTTTTCCCAGTCCGGCATGCCGAAACACCTGATAAGAAAATACCTGCCCGACCCGGAGAAAATCGCATCCCTTCCGGGGCTGGGGCCGTTGCGACACCGTCTGGAGGACCCCAACCTCTGGCACCTGAACCGCCGCTCCGCGAGCGGCGCCGTGTTCTGGGGCCTCTGGTTCGCCTTCCTGCCGATGCCGTTCCATACCGTGCCGGCCGTGATCGTGGCGATCATGTTGCGCCTGAACCTCCCGCTCTGCGTTCTCATGGTCTGGTTCAACAACCCGTTCACGCTGCTGCCGATCCTCTGGCTGTCCTATCACCTGGGCGCACTGCTGGTGCCGCAGTGGGCGATGCACCCGCCGCCGCATCTGGTGGATTTCGCCCGTCTGGTCGAATCCTGGTTCCATCATGGCCCTCCGGACAAGCATCCCATCCGGCTCGCGCGCCTGCTGGAGCCGGTGCTGCTCGGCATGATGGTGAACGGCTTCATCTTCGGCGCTGTCGGAGCCATGTCGTTGAATCTGCTCTGGCGCCAGCATGTCCGGCGCGCGTGGACACGACGCCGCAAGGCCCGTAAACCCCGGGACGCCGCCACGGACGTCCGATGACTCCGTCCGATCTTCTTTTTGCGACCATGACCCATCCCGCTCTCTCCGAACTGCAACGCCTTGCCGCCTCCGAAGAACTGCTCATCCTCTGGGCCGGCGAGTGCGGAGCCCGCGCGCGAGGCTATCCGTCCTCCGACAGCCCGGACAAGGTGCGCTTTATCTATGCACAAGCGCCCGCGCGTTACCTTCGGGTGTTCGAAGGGCGTGAAACCGTGGGGGCGGACGCAGCGTCCGGTATCGACCTGCTCGGGTGGGATGTGCGCAAGGTGATCGCGCAACTGCGCAAGGGGCATCACGAGCTGCGGGAATGGCTCTCCACGGACAGCGTGCTCCTGATGCATGAACAGGCGGCGCCCATGCTGCTGTCGCTGGCCGACCGCGCCTTCCTGCCGCGTCCGCTCGGCCACCACTATCTGTCTTGCGCGCGCCAGGACGTCCGGCGCCAGGTGTTCGGCGGCGACATCCGCCTGCGCACCCTGCTGGAAACGGTGCGAGGCCTGTTGGCCACGCAGTGGATGATCGAACGCGGCGGACCGCCGCCGCTGTCCCTGCGCCCCCTGCTGGCCGCCTGCCTGCCCGACGGGCATGTCCGCGACATCGTGGATGACCTGGTCGCCCTCAAGGCCGAATCCCCGGACAACGAGATCATCCCGCCGCAGGAGGACCTCCACGAGTACCTGCTGCATCTCTTCGGTGCGCTGGAACAACGTCTGCCCGCGCCCGCCGCGCCGTTGCCCCCGGAAGACTGCGACCGCGCCTTTCATGACATCCTCGCGGCGGTGTGGCCCGGCCTGCACCTGCCCGATACCCTCCCGGCCTGACCCAAGGAACCATTCATGTCCCGCAATCCCGATATGCCGCTGCCCTGGCTGGGCGGACTGACCGCCGCCGAATTCCTGCGCGATTACTGGCAGAAAAAACCGTTGCTGGTGCGCAACGCCCTGCCCGACCTGCCCGCGCTGGTCGACCGCGATGACCTGTTCGAACTGGCCCAGGAGGACGGCATCGAAGCGCGCCTGATCCTGGAAAAGGACGGCAAGTCGCCCTGGGAGCTGCGCAAGGGACCGTTCAAGGCGAAAGCACTGAAAACCTTGCCGAAGACACACTGGACCCTGCTGGTGCAAGCCGTCGACCATTACTTGCCCGAACTGGCCGCATTCTGGGAGCGCTTCGATTTCATCCCGTGTTGGCGCACCGACGACATCATGATTTCCTGCGCGCCCGAAGGCGGATCGGTCGGACCGCACTACGACATGTACGATGTCTTTCTCGTCCAAGGTCAGGGAACCCGCCGCTGGCAGCTGGGCGAGGTCTGCAACGCGGACTCGCCAAGACTGTCCGGCACGCCGCTGCGCATCCTTGCCGATATGCCGGTTACCTTTGACGAAGTCGTCGGTCCCGGCGACCTCCTCTATGTGCCGCCGGGGCTGGCGCATTTCGGCGTCGCGCGAGAGGACTGCCTGACCTTTTCCTTCGGCTTCCGAGCACCGGTGCTGAGCCACGTTCTGGAACGACTTGTGGATGACGCGCTGGAGGCGGTCGGCACGGACCGCCTGTATGCCGACCCGGAGCTTGTCACGCAGGCGCACAGCGGCTGGATCAACCCCGCGCACATGAGCGAACTGCGCCGTCAGGTGCTCTCGCTACTGGATCGGCCAGGCGCGCTGGACCGCTTGCTCGCCCCTTATCTCAGCGAGCCGAAATACGACGACTACGAACCGGTTGGCGAGGAACTGTCGGAAGATGAACTGATGGAAGCCTTGGCCGACGGCGCCTCGCTCTGCCGGGACCCGGCGTCGCGCATGCTCTATACCGGTCGCCCGGGTTTCGCGGACGCCCTGGCGATCAACGGCGAATGGATTTCGCCGCTGCCGGACGGCGCGTTCGTCGCCCTGCTGGTCGATGAACGGCAACCGGCGCCGGAACGCTTGCAGCCCTGGCTGGAGTCGCCGGATAATCGGGCGTGGCTCCTGGAACAGATCGCGGCCGGTTACTGGCTGCTGCTGGGGAATGACGATGAATGACAACAACAAGACACCCGCGCCCGGCGCTTCCCTCTTCGCGGGCGTGAACGAGCGGCTGGCCGGACAAGCCTCCGGAGAGGCGGTCAAGGCACCGGCGCCGGTGCCCCCGGAGGCGCCCGCTGCCTCTGCCGGGGCGGAGGACCTTTCCGCCCCGATCCCGTTCAGTACCGAGGGACTGCCCGGCAACCTCAGCGTTGTCGCCACGCCGGAACGGCCGAATGACGTTCCGGAGCGCGTTGCACCGGAAACACCGGATATCGAAGCCTTCACCCTGGGAGAATCCGAGGCCATCCAGCAACTGGCCGGCCTGGAAACCCTGCGGCAAGCCGCACTGGGCATCCTGGCGCAAGCCCAGCGCGAAGTGCTGATCACCAGCATCGACCTCGAAATGCCACGCTACGACAATGACGCCTTCATCGACCAGCTTTCCCTGTTCGCCCGTTCGAGCCGTCATACCGTGACGCGCATCCTGATCGGCACGCCGCAGCTGGCGGTTCGCGAAAGCCACCGCCTGGTCGGTCTTGCACGCCGCCTGTCGAGCCTGATCGAAGTGCGCCAGATCCACGAAAACGATCTGGACGAACTGGAGTCCTGGATCATCGCTGACAGCGTCGGCGTCCTGCGCTGCACCAGTCGCCAACCGTGGCTGGGCGTGCTCAATCCCAAGGCGATTCCGCACGGCCAGCATTACCGGGAGCAGTTTTACGAGTGGTGGATGCGTGCGGGAGAAGTACCGGATTTCCGCGAAATCCGCATCTGAGCGGGATGGCCGCCCGTCATGAAAAACGGCGACTCAGGTCGCCGTTTTCTGTTTGCGGTACTGGCTCGGCGACATGCCGAACTGCCGCCGGAACGCCTGGCTGAAGGCCGTCTCCGAGTTATAGCCCACCCGCTCGCTGATGCGGTTGATGCTGAGATCCTGCTGCCCCAGGTGCCAGGCGGCAATGCGCAAGCGGTGTTCTGTCAGGTAACTGAGCGGCGGCATGCCGATGATGTCCGAAAAGCGCTCGTGGAAGGCCGAGCGGGACAAGCAGGCCAGGCCGGCCAGCTCCGCCACCGTCCACGGCCGCGCGGGATCGGCATGGATGGCGCTGAGCGCGGGCGAGAGGTAGGGATCGCGAACGGCGCTTAGCCAGTTGTCCCCTTCCGTCGGCAACTGTTCTACATAATCCCGCACGCATTCAATCAGGAACATCCCGATCAGCCGGTTCAAGAGCGTATCGCGTCCCGGTCGGTATCGCTCGGCCTCAAGGGCAAGGAAATTCAGGCCGATCTTCAGCCATTCCGGGCCGCTGCCGTCCAGTCCCTGACGGATCACCATGCACGGCGGCAGCGAGGACAGCAGCGGACGCGCCACGTCGGAATCCAGCAGGCAACGCACGCTCAGGATCAGGTTGCGCGGCTGGCCGTCTCCGACCGTGACCGGATCGTTGCGGTGACCCTTGAAGTCCCCTGTCAGCCAGTGCGGCTCCCCCTCCGGTGTGTCCGGATGACTGACATGATGTTCCATGCCCGAGGGCATGAACGCGATATCGCCGGTTTCCAGGCGGTGCTCGCCGTGCCCGGGCAGCCGGATGCGGACCGGGCCATTGAGTACGATATGGAAGGCCGGACTGCCCTGGAGCGCGCAGCGCCACCCGCCGAGCCCGTTGAGGTAAAGGTACTCGGCGCCGCTGAGGTGGATGTCGTCAAGGATGTGGCTCAGGGCGTCCATTGGGGGTGGGATCTTGTCATGTTGTCAGGCCGTCAGACCCGGAATCCTGCCAGCAATATCCGGATGGCGCAATTCCGGCTCGCTGATTCACCCCAAACCGTGACATTGTTCAATGGCGGATTTACACGAAGGTTTCGCGGATTCCCGCAACTGGTCCAAGGTCTTTACCGGGCGCAATATGCTCATACGGTAAATGAACACGACACAGGTAATCCCATGAACGCGAAGACCCCGGACGAACTCCTCCAGCAGGCCAGCCGCCAAGACGGCAAGTCGAAGTGGAAAGACCCGAAGCGTTACAAGTGGCTGCTCAGCCCCGCCCTGCCGGTGGTGGGCATCGCCGCCATGGCCGCATACGCCATTGCGCCCAAGAAGCTGCGCGCCCTGGCCTGGACAGGTCCGGCGCTGGTGCACGGCGTCATTCCCGCCCTGGACCGCTGGATCGGCGAAGACGAGAGCAATCCGCCGGATGAGGCGATCCGGGAAATGGAAAAGGACCCCTACTACAACCTGATCACCAAGGCCTTCATTCCGTCGCAGTACATCATGACGATGTTCGGCTGCTACCTGGCCACCCGCAAGAACGTCCCGATGATGGACCGTATCGGCCTCACCATGTCGGTGGGCGCCCTGAACGGCATCGCCATCGTCACCGGGCACGAACTGGGACACAAACATGAGCGCCACAACCGTGTCGGCGCGATGCTGGCCCTGGCTCCGACCTTCTACACCCACTTCGCCGTGGAACACAATTTCGGCCACCACAAGCGCGTGTCCACCCCGGAAGATCCCGCCTCCAGCCGCATGGGCGAAAGCTTCTGGAAGTTCCTGCCGCGCACCGTGATCGGCGGTTTCAAGTCGGCCGTGGAAATCGAGAAGGCGCGCCTGGAACGCAAGAGCAAGAGCTTCTGGAGCCTGGAAAACGAACTGCTGCAAGGCTGGGCGATCACTGCCGGCTTCGTGGCCGCCAATGTCGTCGTGAGCGGCCCGCGCGCCATCCCCTTCCTGGTCGCCCAGGGCGCGTACGGCGCCAGCCTGCTGGAAGTGGTGAATTACATCGAGCACTACGGCCTGTTGCGCCGCAAGGACGAGAACGGCAAGTACGAGCGGACGATGCCGGAGCACAGCTGGAACAGCAACTACGTGGTGACCAACCTGGTGCTCTACCAACTGCAGCGTCACAGCGACCATCATGCGTTCCCGACCCGCAGCTTCCAGTCGCTGCGTCACTTTGAAGGCACGCCGCAGCTGCCGGGCGGCTACGCCTCGATGCTGCTGCCCGCCTACATTCCGTCCTGGTGGTTCTCGCTGATGGATCCGAAAGTGGTTGAGCATTACAAGGGCGACCTGAGCCGCATCAACTTCGATCCGGAACGCCGTGACGAACTGGTCGCCAAGTACAGCAAACTGGCGATCAGCGAGCAGGCTGCCGCGGAGCTCACTGCCAATGCCGAGGAGAAGGCTGCCGCCTGACCCGGTCGCCCCCTACAGGAAGCCCCGCCAGCCCGGCGGGGCTTTTTTGCTTTCGGGCGGACGGTGTGCTATCACGTTTTCTTTGATCCCCGACGAATGCCATGGCCGTCATCGAAAGCAAGCAGCATATCTACGCCCCTGTCGCCGATATCCACCGGGTCGCCCTGGACCTTGCCAGACACGCCGCCTGGGACCCGCTCGCGGCGGAAATTCACCCCTGCTCCCCCGATGTTGTTCCAAGTGCCGGGCAATCCTGCGATGTCCTCCTCCGCAACGGCTGGCGTTTCCGTTTCGAGTTCGTTCAGATCACGGAAAAGTCCACCGCCATCAAGTTGACGGCCGGCCCCGCGTTTTTCTCCCGGCTGGCCGCGAGCTGGTTGTTCGAACCGCGGGCCGGCTATGCCTTTGCGCGTTGCAAGCTGGTTTTCTCACTGAAATTCTGGGCCTTGCCCTGGCTCGTCGAACCGCTGGCGGGCTGGTGGCTGAAAAAACGCCTCGATGCGCAGATGACAGCCCTCAAGCAGGTATGCGAAACCGGCCGCGCGGCGCCGGTCGGCATTTTCAATCCGCCCGGTTGCGGCGGCCATTAACCGAATCGCGAAAGGAGTCGGATCATGAGCATTTCCCCGCAGGACATCCTGTTTTTCTGGTTCGGCCCCTCCGGAGACGCCGTCGCCATGGCCAACCGCCAGTCCGCGTTGTGGTGGTCCAAGGACGAGCGCATTGACGCCGACATGCGCGAGCGCTTCGAGACCACCGTCCGTACTGCGGCTGACGGGCATCTGGATCACTGGCTCTCGACGGCGGAAGGCCGACTTGCGCTGATCCTGCTGGCGGACCAGTTCCCGCGCAACATCTGGCGCGACACACCGGCGGCGTTCAGCCTGGACCCGATGGCGCGCAAGCTGTGCAAGGAAGGGATCACGAACGGTGATGACCGCGCGCTGTCACCGCTGCAACGGGTCTTTTTCTACCTGCCGCTGGAGCATTCGGAAGACGTCGCGGACCAGGCGCTCAGCGTGCGCAAGTTCCGCGAACTGGCCTCGGAGGTGGAGCCCGCGCTGATGAAGACCTTCGCCTTTTTTCTGACCTACGCCAATCGCCATGAAAGCGTGATCGCGCGGTTCGGGCGCTTTCCCCACCGGAACGCGATTCTCGGACGGGACAGCACGCCGGAAGAGCTCGCGTACCTGGCGGAGCCGGGATCGGGATTCTGACCGGCGGCCCATGCGCTATACTTGTCAGTAGCCCCCAAGGAAGATTTTCATGCGCGCCTTACTTCCTCTCCTGCTGACCTTGGCCCTCACGGCGTGCGGCGGCGGGTCCACGACCTCATCAACATCCGCTCCGCCGCCCTCCACTGACACGCCTCTGGTCGCCACGGTGAAAAGCGCGTCGATGACCGCAATGATTCACGACGATGTGATCTCGGCGGACGCCTACTATGTGCCGGGCATCACGGTGGGGGCGATTGGCGCGGGGGTCGATCTCGGCATCCCTGAATTGCCGAACCTCTCAGCCGCCGAACGCGCCGGCGGCTTCGCGCTCATCACCGCCGCGAAGACCGGAGCCGATATCCAGGACCTGAATGTCAGCCGCGTCATCCTTGTGAAGGACTCGATCAGCACCGAACTCGCGCCGGGGAGTTTCCGTCTGGTTCCTGTCAACAACACCAAGAACCAGATGGGCCTCCTGCTCCCGGACGGACTGGATGCTACGTACCTCGCCATCGCCTTCCTGGATTCCGCCAGGCAGACCGTCTGGCTGGGGGTTCATCTGCATCCAGGCAACCCGGGCTATCGCACCTACAGTCAGGGTCAATTCACCGGAGAAAGTACGGAGGCGCGCTACCAGCCGGTCCTGCGTTACCAACATGATGCCGGTGGCGCGGCATCCGCTCTTGCGACCCTGTTGCGCAAGGCCGGGGCGAATGTCAGCGAAACGGATGCCATCAACGGCATGATGACTTACGGCGAAACCGACAAGATCCTGGCGCGGAAGGGGTTTTCCCTGCTGGACATGAAGCTGTACCTGACAGCG
>JAYRMT010000002.1:0-36828 GCA_041912575.1 Fluviicoccus sp.
GAGCTGCTGGTCAGCGTGCTGGCGTTGCGGGTGGTGAAACGGCAGCCGCGGGGACAGGGGGCGCTGTGACCCGGTAGGTAGACAGCGTCAGCGTGGAAACCGCACCATCATCCTTCTGGACGAAACGGACCGGCAGGTAATCCAGCGACGGCGCCAGCCAGAACTGGGTGTCGCGTTCAGGATCCTCATGGATGCGCCGCACCTTCACCGTATCCAGCGTACCGTACGGCGTCCGGATACGCTCCGTGCCGTTGATCTCGAAGCGCACGGGGTGCATGCCCTTCGGATCCGCCAGCATGAACTCGCCCTTGAACTTGCCGCCCGACAGCAAGTCATGGCGCAGTTGCATTTCCAGGTTCAGCGGATCCAGCACGCCGTCCTGCAAGGGAAAGTCCCGGGAATCCTGATAGCGGAAGGCATGACCCATACGCCGCGTCCAGTCGAAATTGACGCCCGCATCGCGGGAGCGGAAAAAAAGCTGGCGATGATTGCGGTACACCAACGATTTCACCTGCGCACCGTCATAACCGAAGTCGCTGGTTTCCACCGCGCTCGCAAACGCGGCATTGGCGCGAAACTCGTAATGGTAGCGGTCGCCGTTCCGGGTCAGCTCGCGCGTGGCCTTCCCGGACAACTTGTTGTCAAGGTTGAATTCGTAGGTCGCGGTGAATGCGCTGATGTCGGCCGCCTGGGCTGCCAGGGGAAACATCAGGACGCTGAGCCATAACCGGCGCATCGGCAATCCTCTTCCGGGAGTATTCAGAACATCAACTGGAGCGGCTGGGACACGGCATGGCCGTCAAGCACGGGCTGCCCGTCCCGCCACGCCAAGCGCCCGCTCGCCAGCCAGCTTAACACCAGCGGATACAGTCTGTGTTCCTGTTTATGGACCCTTTCACTGAGGGTTTGTTCGTTGTCATTCGCCTGGACGCGGATGACCGCCTGAGCGACGACCGGGCCGCCGTCCAGTTCGGCGTTCACATAATGCACGGAACAGCCATGCAGGCGATCCCCCGCCGCCAGCACGCGACGATGGGTATGCAATCCCTTGTACAAGGGCAACAGCGACGGGTGGATGTTGAGCAGCCGTCCCTCGAAGTGCTGCACGAACTCGGGCGTCAGGATGCGCATGAAGCCGGCCAGCACCACCACGTCGGGCTCCCAGCCATCGATACGGCTCATCATGACGCGATCAAACGAGGCGCGGTCCGGATATTCCTGATGACTGACCACCGCCACCGGCACTCCCGCCTGTCGCGCCCGCTCCAGGCCGTAGGCATCCGCCTTGTTGGAGAGCACGCCGCGCACCTTGCCGGCCACTCGCCCTTGCCGGCAGGCATCAAGGATCGCCTGGAGGTTACTGCCGGAGCCGGAAATCAGGACAACGATGTTCATGCGGAAAACCGGATCGGAATGATGGGGTGCGCCGACGCCCTGAACGCGTCGGCATAACGGTCAGGCGAAGACGACCGTCGGTTCGCTGTGCGTGGACGGAACGATCTCGCCCAGCCTCCAGGCCTGCTCGCCGGCGGCGTTCAGGTGCGCGATCACGGCATCGGCGCTGGCCGCATCCGTCACCACCACCATGCCGACGCCGCAGTTGAAGGTGCGATACATCTCGAAGCGTTCGACGCCGCCCTGCGCCTGCAGCCACTGGAACAGCGGCGGCCAGGTCCACGAGGACTCGTCGATACGGGCATCGCAACCTTCCGGCAACACGCGCGGCAGGTTGCCGGGCAACCCGCCGCCGGTGATGTGCGCGATGGCATGCACCGGCTGCGCCTTGATCAGCGACAGGATCGGCTTGATATAGATGCGGGTCGGCGTCATGACCCAGTCGGCCAGCGTCTTGCCCTCGAACGCCTGGTTGAGGTCGGCGCCGCGCACCTCGATGATCTTGCGCACCAGCGAATAACCGTTGGAGTGCACGCCGCTGGACGCGATGCCGATGATCACGTCGCCGGCCTTCACCTTGCTGCCGTCGATGATCTCGTCCTTTTCGACCACCCCGACCGCGAAACCGGCCAGGTCATAATCCTCGCCTTCGTACATGCCGGGCATCTCGGCGGTCTCGCCGCCCACCAGCGCGCAACCGGCCTGCAGGCATCCCTCGCCGATACCGGTGATCACAGTGGCAGCGGTATCGACAGACAAGTGGCCGGTCGCATAGTAGTCGAGAAAAAACAGCGGCTCGGCGCCGCAGACCACGAGGTCGTTCACGCACATGGCGACCAGATCGATCCCGATGGCTTCATGACGACGGAGTTGCAGAGCCAGCTTGAGCTTGGTGCCGACGCCGTCAGTGCCGGAAACCAGTACCGGCTTGCGGTAACCGGCCGGAATCTCGCACAGCGCACCAAAACCGCCAAGACCGCCCAGGACTTCCGGCCGGGTCGTGCGCCGGGCCACGCCCTTGATGCGTTCGACCAGGTTGTCGCCGGCTTCGATATCGACACCGGCATCCTTGTAGCTCAGGGAAGGCTGTTGGCTCATGGCAGTGGCATTTCGCAGGAATCAGGAATGGGCGCGCATTTTACTGTCTTTCCGCCGCCGACTCCACCTGAAATCGACATGACGCCGCGCCCTCCGCCGGTGGATTTCGCGACCGTTCTTGCGTATGGTTAGCCGGGGTCGCCGCGCGTATCGTCCGGCGAGATTTTCTGCTGCCGTTTCCGTGGGATGCCTCTTGATGCCGAAGTCCTTCCTGACCCTGATCGCACTGGGGCTGGCGAGCCTGGATGCTTTCGCCGCCGCACCGCGCTGGACCGAAGACCTGCTGGCGCTCACCGGATCAACACTGGTATTCGACGCACCGGAAGTCCGGCAGTACCTGGCTTCAGGCCAGGATCCCGGCGACATCGGGCAACTGGCCCGCAAGGCCGGTTACCGTGCGTGGGCGGGCGGTCAGGTGCTTGTCCTCGAACGCAAGGACAAGCTGGTCCCCTTCCCCGGCGACGCCGCGTTCCGCAATGCCCTGGAGCGCCGCAACCTGATGCCGGCCATCGCGCCCGCCGGCACAATCGACGCCCTGGACAAAGCCTTGCCGACTCCGACCGCCCCGGATGCCACCGCACTGCGCAAACAACTGGCGGCGCTCAAACTCGATGCGCTGGCCGTGCTGACGAACGACGCCAAAGGGGTGCGCTGGCGACTCATCACGCCGGATATCCAGCAAGGCGGCTATCTTGAAACCCGCGGCCTGCCCTACCTGCCCCACCTCTGGGCCGACAGCCTGGCCATGGCATGGCAGTGGCCGGACCTGCGGCAAGGCGCGCTGATCCACATCGAAGGGCTCAACAACTTCGGGCTGTTCAAGTCAGCGGAAACCTTGCTCGGCGCTGCCTGCCAACAGGTGCGACTGCTCCGACTGCAGGACGCCAAGGCCGATTTTGCCTGCCAGACCACCGGTGCGACCGTTCCCGACAAGCTCGCGCTGCTTCCGGGCCTGGTGACGATTCCTCTGGCTGACCCGGGGCTGGATGACGCCCTGCTGATCGGACGTCAACTCGGCAACCGCTACGCTTCCTTCCGCCGGCAGGGCGCACCGGGAGCGCGGCCATGAGCATGAACCGCATTCTCGACCGCTGGCCGCTTCTGCTCGGCTTAGCCGTGCTGTTCTGGCTGGTCCATGCACTGCAGGCTATTCTCATGCCCTTTCTGGCGGGCGCCCTGCTGGCCTACCTCTGCAATCCGCTCGTCAATCGCCTGATGCGTCATGGCCTCAAGCGCTCGACATCCGTGACCACGGTCTTTGTCAGCCTGGCGGTCAGCCTGATCGTTACCCTGATCCTGCTCGCGCCCGCGCTGTGGCGTCAATTCATGTACCTGCAATCCCGCTTGCCGCAATTGTTGAAATGGATCAACAAGCACGGCATTCCCTGGCTGGAGCAGACATTCCGGATCGACATCGACCGTCTGGACATGGACCTGATCAGCCAGTGGCTGGCCTCCTACTGGCAGGATGCCGGACAAGCGGCCGGCAATGTCCTGACCCGGGTCGCGCAATCCGGCCTGGATATCCTGTCGCTGGCGGGACTCATCGCCCTCGTTCCCGTGGTCACCTTCTATCTGCTGCTGGACTGGGACAAGCTGGTCGCCAACCTCCGCGACCTGCTTCCCCGGCATCTGGAGCCTACGGTCACCCGTTTGGCCGCCGAATGCGACGACGTGCTCGCCGCCTTCGTGCGCGGCCAGTTCATCGTCATGTTGCTCCTCGGCCTGACGTATGCTGTCGGACTGCAACTGGTGGGTCTCAAGTTGGGCATCATTATCGGCCTGCTGGCCGGGCTGGGCAGCATCATTCCCTATTTCGGCTTCATCATCGGCATCGTCTCGGCCGGCATCTCCAGCCTGTTCCAGTTCGGATTCGACATGACGCCGTTGCTGAAAGTCTGTCTGGTGTTCGGCATCGGGCAAGTGCTTGAAGGCTGGGTGCTCCAGCCCTATTTCATCGGCGACCGCATCGGCTTGCCCCCCGTCGCCGTGATTTTCGCCATCATGGCCGGCGGACAACTGTTCGGTCTCGTCGGAATGCTGCTGGCCTTGCCACTCGCCGCTGTAATCATGGTACTCTTGCGCCATGCCCATGATCGCTATCGCAATAGCGGTTATTACCAGCGGCCGGAACCCGATAAGCCGGAACCGCAACCCGCTCCGGAACAGCCCGGCGACCACCGGTCGTGAACCCCCGGAGCATTACGGAGAACCGTCCGGAAACGTCACGATGAGCCAGCCCGAGCAACCGAACTACCCTACGCCTCGCCCGCCGGCCGAGTACACCATCGACGAACTGGCCCGTGTCGCGGGAACCACCGTCCGCAACGTCCGCGCCTATCAGGACAAGGGCATCCTGCCTCCGCCCGAGCGGCGCGGGCGCACCGGCATCTACACCGATGCCCATCTGGCGCGCCTGCGCGTCATCGGCCAGATGCTGGCGCGCGGCTACAGCATTTCCAACATCGGCGAACTGATCGAGACGTGGGAAAGCGGTCAGGACCTGCGGCAGCTGCTCGGTCTGGAAGAGGCCATCACCAGCCCGTGGTCGGAAGACACCCCCACTTATTATGACGCCCTCGACCTGCTGCAACAGTTCGGCCCCACCGTCACCCAGGACGAAATCCTGCAGGCGATCCGGCTTGGCATGATCGAATACACCCAGGAAGACACCCGGTTCCGCGTGCCGAGTCCCCGCTTGCTGAACGCCGGCATCCAGCTGGTCAAGGAGGGACTCCCTCTGGGCGAGCTGCTGAACATTATCGAAGGGGTCCGGGCCAACGTCGACTTCGTCGCTGATGCCCTGGTCAAGCTGGTGGTCCGCCTGGTGTTCGACCCCTATGGGAAAGACAAGCTGCCGCCTGCCAGCGATGTCGAGAAACTGACGCAATTGGTGTGGAAACTCAGGCCGATTGCCGACATCGCGATCGATGCGGAGGTCGGGCGGGCGATGGAGAAAGCCATCAACGATCATCTGAGCGCGCGGTTGGCCGCCGTCATGGCGCAACGGAAGTGAAGCCAACGGACATCAAGGCGGCGCAAGCTCAGGCGACACATAAAAACTAAAGAAGGCAAGGCAACCCCCATGTAGAATGGCGGGTTCATAACAAGAAGACTTTTGTCTATCAGGAGACACCGAGCATGTCCATACGCAGGGGCACACTATTCTCAGTCCTACTCGCCCTGATGTCGTCCCATGCCCTTGCGGATTCTGTTCTCGTCAATACCGGCGACGATGAGAACGGCACCAACGGCGAAAAATGCTCGATCCGCGAGGCCGTGGCATTCCTGGCCCAGAAAAACACCCTGAACGCCTACCTGACTCCGGTCAAGACCGCTCTGACTGAAAAGCAATCCGTCCTGAACAATCTCAAGGAAGAGCGCAAGGTCAAGGTGGCAGAATTGCAAAGCGCCACCCTCGAATCCAAAATTGACGCATTGAAAGCGCAATTGCTGCAGATTGATCGGGATATCGCCGCGCTCAACGCCGTCATAACGTTGCTGACGAACTCCAAGAGCACACTGGAGGCCCAGATCCTGGCGCTCCAGGTCAGCGGATGCAAGCCCCAGGCTGAAGGCGGTGAAGACGTTATCCTGTTGAGCCCGAAAGTTGACGAGTTCATGATTACCCGGGGGGAAATTACAATCGGCCAAACACTGACCATTGAACGCGACGACACGACCTTGGGCGATGGCGCCATCGTGGACTCCAGTGTTACCGACAAACTGGCCAGGACCAAATTGCGCGTCTCCGGCAAGTCACGGATGTTTACTCTGGATGACGGCAATGCGGACACCAAGGTTTTCAAAACCGTCAAACTGGTTAACCTGGATCTCGCCGGCTGTTCGACGACTGCCGCGCCGCAGGACTGCGCCGACAAGGGCGGCGTTATTTTCAACAAGGAATTCCTTTCGCTCGAAAACGTGTACCTACACAATGGACAGGCTTTCTCCAGCGGCGGAGGAATCTACAACGACATGCACGGCGCGCTGAAGATTGCTCGAAGCACTCTCTGGGGGAATACGGCCCCGCAAGGCGCTGCGGTGACTTCCGCTTTCCTGGATTTGTACATTCTCGAATCGCTTTTCCACGATAATGTTGAGACCACATCAAACGGTGCAACCGTCAAAATCCTGCTTGACGCCGTTACTGATGCCTCGGTGCAATCCCAACAGCTCGTAGAAAACACTACCTTCGGGAAAAACGAGGCGACTGCAATTTCGGTCTGGGATCTGAGGCCTAAAAATCCAGGCGATACGAGCGATCCGTCTCCCAACGACGGTCAGCTGAAATTCCGAAATCTGACTTTGGTCGAGAACAAGGGCGGGATTGACTTCAACGGCAAGCCCATCATCCTCCATAACTCGATTATTGCCGGAAACGGCGTCAGGGATTGCCTCAACGCCCCCGCCGCCATGCCGTCGGCCAATTTCCACCACAACTTCACCGGTTCCACCTGCCCCGCCGGTCAGAAGAATACCAGCTATGATCCGCCCGCCAACCCGGCTGACCCGCTGGATCCCAAGGCCGCCAACAAGCTGATCGCCGATCTGGTCAACGGCAAGTGCGCCACACCGCCCGCCCTCGGCCTGTTGTGTCCGCTCGCCGACAACGGAGGCAAAACCGAGAGCTATAAACCGCGGTTGCTCTCAACGTATTCCGCCATCTCCGATTCACCGATTGTCAACCGGGGCGACTTGCCTTCATCCAGCTCAACAGCGATGACCTGCTCCAGCGGGGATCAGCGCGGCACCTCCCGTTCCTTGTGCGATATTGGTGCAGTGGAACTGGAAAGCCTGAACGTGTCTGATCACGGCATTGATGCAAAAATGGGCGACACCCTGCACATCAGCTTGCTGGAAAAAATCGGCGATGGTGAATTGATGCCCTACTCCTGGTGCGTGGCCCAGGGTATTTCCGGCGCCATTCCGGGCATGGATGGTTGTGTCGTGATCGAGACCCCCTCCGCAAAGGGTAATCTCGTTTTCAACAATACCACGCACGAAATCGTGTATACGCCCGTTACCGGCTATCACGGCGTAGACCGTTTTACCTACTCCATCAGCACCACCCTGAGCCATTTCAGCGACGCTGTTAACGACAAAACCCTCTCAGTTAATGTCACGATCGTGGCCGATCCCGCCGGCACCATGCGATCCAAGTCCTTTGCCGGCGCTACCGGCATCCTGGTCCTGGCCGGACTGGCCGGTCTTGTCGCCCTCCGCCGCAAACTCTCCGGGGAATAAGAACGATGAAACTGTCCCGACTGTTACTGGCCTCGTCCTCGCTCGTGCTCGTCAACTTCATTGGCGCAACCACGATGAATACCACCATCACGGTGACGACGCTGGTGGATGAGAATGGGGAAAACCCGAGTGCATGCTCACTGCGCGAGGCCATCAAGGCGAATAACGATGTCCTGCCCTTTGGCGGCTGCACTCCCGGCGATCGTTACCTGACCAACACGATCCTGTTGCCCAAGGGGACCATCACGCTCACCGGCGGCGTCCTGAAATCGACGCGCCCCATCAAGATCAGCGGTGCGGATCCGGACGATCATGAAGCAATCAACCCGTTCACCTACAACACCCGGACCCGGCTTGGTGTCCCTGTCAGCACCATTGACGGCAATGGCGCACGTATCCTGGACACCACGGGCGGGGATAGTAGCCTGGAGCTTCAGAATGTGAATATCCGCAACGGCAAGGGGGACCGCGGCGGCGCGATTCTCGCGGGAGGGACAGTAACCGCAACGCGGACCCTCTTCGTGAACAACACCGCTACCGGCGATGGCGGAGCCATTTATATGTCCGGCCCCAACTCCACCGTGACCCTGCAAACCACTCAGTTCGAGGGGAATGATGCTCCACGCGGCGCGGCCATGGCCATGTCGTGCAAGGACAATCTGGTAGATACGAGTCGTGTTCTGGATATCGTCAACACCTCGTTTATCCGCAATGGCTCAGACAATTCCGTGAGTGTGGTTGAGTCTTGCGGAAATGGCGTCGTCAACTTCAAGAACAGCACCTTCGGCGAGAATCCTCTTCCAGCCGTCACAAACGGGCAACCTGCCGGCATCATCCGCATAGCTGATCGGTTGGGAGCCTCGAACGCCCTCTCGTTGTCCCAAGTCACCGCCATCAAAAATGGCAAGGCAACCGGTAATGCCGCCAGTTTCCTGCTTTACAACAACATATCCAAGATCACCATCCTGCAAAGCGTGCTCGCATTCAATCGGGGGAGTGCCTGCAAAAGTGTGGCGGCTGGCGATACCACATCCTTTGATGGCAACTACAATGTTCTGGAAAACTGCAATATCCCGAACCTCCTCACCGCTGACAGGAATACGGCAGACATTACGGGCAAAGGCGTAAATGTCGACAATGAATTCGAACAGCTGGACTACTATGGCGGCGTTGTTCAGGTCTATCTGCCCAAGGCCGGATCACAATACATTGTGGACAAGGGGCCGAGCAGCACGGCCTGTGCCGATGGTGTCGACCAGCGCGGCGCCGTCCGCAACGCCTCCATGACCTGCGACATCGGATCGGTCGAGCGGCGACAGCTGGTCAGCACCGAAGACCTGTCTTCCAAAAATCAGACCAAAGCCGGACGGGTGGTGATTGCCGATGTCCTGGTAAATGATATCCCTGACGAAAGTGTGGCTGCTGGCGTTTGGGACGTTGGCGGCTTCAATGATGCTGCCCCGGCATGGCCTACCGTGACCAAGGCCTTGGCAGACGGGAAGATCAACCGTAACCCCAAAAAATTTAGCCTTATCCCGAGTCCGACTACAGCGAAAGAAAACTGCGCCTCACTGGATGTCCTCGGCATTGTGGATGGCTTCCTGGATCGTGCGATTCAGTCCACGGACACCACGGTCCGTGCGGGACTGGCTTCCTCGTTGGAGAAGCTGCGCAAAACCATGGACAAGGCAGACGCCATCGATGACATCAACAACCTGCTTTCGCACGCCGACAAGCAGGGCAGCGCCGCAGTCGCCGCCAAAGCCGCCGCGCTGCGCGCCAAGCTCACAGGTACAACGATTGATATTGATGTCCTGAACGGACTGATTGATCTCGCGGATGCGATCATCGCGGCCAATGAGGCAACGCGCGCTGCGGCGGACACTGCCCTGAATACGGCCATGCTTGCCGGTAACCAGTCGCTTGCCACGCAGAAAAATACCGTTATACAAGATATGGCCAAGGATACGGGGGAAGTCATCACGCTGAAACGTGCCTTCATGAACCGGACTTCTCCGATATTCGACGCCAAGGCCGTCAATGCCGTCGCCGCGATCGCGGATGGCCTGCTTGCAGCAGATGCCAAAACCAGGATGACCATTGCGGCCGAGCTTCAAGCGGCACGCGACGCCAATAACCAGACTCTGGTCAACCAAAAAACCGCTGAACTGACCGCGATCGACAACCGTATCAAGTCGACGAAATATAACCAAACACTGCTACTTTCACTGAAGCCGAGTATTGGGGCGCTGGGAGACTTCATGCTCCAGCACGAAATGCTGTATTTCCGCTATGTCGATCCGACCTATCTTCCTCCGAGTGGTAACGATAACCAGTGCCATTACCGCATCGGCTACCCTGCCGCGGCGATCACAAAGACATCCAACGAGTCTTCGATGCATGTCGCGGTGGAAAACGTTCCCCCAACCGCGACACCTGACACCGTAATTCTGCCTTATGGTAATGCCACTGTCAGCATGGACCTTCTGGCAAACGACGACGACAATGGCGACAATTTCTTTGACGCGAATGACAAGGCCATTCCTGGACCGGGCGGCTTCTATACCGACAATGCAGGCTCGCTGAATATACGGGTGACGGTCGAGCCCAAACTCGGCTATCTGACCGCTGACGCTAGCGGCCCCTGCCCGGACAACTCAACCACCATTACGAAAACCTGCTACCACGGGACCATTACCTATCACTCCAACAACATATTGGCCCCGTTTTCTGACAGCTTCAGTTATCAGGTCATCGACAAAGACATGACTTCTTCCGGTGAAGCCAAGGTCAACATCCTGAATACGGACTCACCCGAGTACAAGAAGATGGTTGGTGACACCAGCGGTGACAGCAGTCACGGTGGAAGCGTCGGATTCTTGGGATTACTTGGCCTGACGGCTCTTGGTATACTCCGCCACCGTTCCATGAACCGGCGTAACCCATGACTCGATTTTTGCACCAACGACTGGCCGGACTGATGGCGTGCGGAGCCCTGATGGGGCTCCACACGCTCACCTTTGCGGCCGATGCATCCGGCACATTGCAAGCCCCCGAAATTCTCCAGATCATGACGATCGATGGTGAAGAGCCGCCAGGCAGTTTCCTGGGCTCCCGCAACCTCAGTCGCCCCCTGCCTGCCGGTGAACATGTTCTTAGCGTGCGTTACAACCAGTTATTCAACCTGGGCGCTGATGATCACGACATCCTGAAGTCACCGCCCGTGGCTTTCCGTTTCACGGTTGAGCCTGGTAAGACCTACCAACTTCAGGTCAATCCGCCCAAGCACTATGAAGACGCGAAGATTTTCGCCAAGAATCCGCAGATCCGCCTGATCACGGTTGAAACCGGCAAGTCTCAGGACGGAATCATCATCAAGTCGCTGGGTCAGGCCTCTCTTGTCGATACCATCGGCAAAGCCTTCCAGTCGGCGACCGGTGAAGGTAATGAAGCCTCCACCGCCACAACCATCACGAACCTGCTACAGTTGCAACAGTCGTGGCTTTCGGCCTCTCCCGCCGAACGTCAGGCGTTTGCTGCCTGGTTGGCCGCTCAAGCCGCTGCCAAGCCCTGATCGCAAGCCGTACGGGCATAAAAAAGCGTCTTTCTCCAGACGCTTTTTTATGCATTTCCTCGCGGGGTCATGCCCTTGGCAAGGTGACCCCCAACTGTCCCTGATACTTTCCTCCCCGATCCTTGTAGGATGTCTCGCACACCTCGTCGGACTCGAAGAACAACATCTGCGCCACGCCTTCGTTCGCATAGATTTTGGCAGGCAGGTTGGTCGTGTTCGAAAACTCCAGCGTGACATGCCCTTCCCATTCCGGCTCCAGCGGCGTGACATTCACGATGATGCCGCAACGGGCGTATGTCGATTTACCCAGACACACCGTCAGCACGTTGCGCGGAATACGGAAAAACTCCACCGTCCGAGCGAGCGCGAAGGAATTGGGGGGGATGATGCAGACATCCGACTGGATATCGATAAAGCTTTTTTCATCGAAGTTCTTGGGGTCCACTGTCGCACCGAAAACATTGGTGAACACCTTGAACTCGTTGGAGCAACGCACGTCATAGCCGTAACTCGACACGCCGTAAGAGATCACTTTCTGGCCGTTGACGGCGCGCACCTGATTTGGTTCGAAGGGGCTGATCATGCCGTGCGATTCGGCCATGCGGCGGATCCACTTGTCGGATTTGATAGTCATGGTGCGGCGCTTCCGTGTTCTGGATTATCGGGGAGTGAAAAAGCCGATGCGGTTACGCGGCACGGCTTCGTGGGCGGTCAGCTTGACCGCGATGCGACGGGCAATGCGACGGTAATGGGTTGCGGCAGGACCTTCAGGTTCCGCTATCACACTGGGACGACCACTGTCCGCCTGCTCGCGGATACGACGGTCCAGCGGCAACTGTCCGAGAAGTTCGGTCTGGTATTCCCGGGCTATCCGCTCGCCGCCGCCTTCGCCGAACACAGCCTCTTCGTGGCCGCAATTCGAGCACACATGCAGGGCCATATTCTCCACCACACCGAGCACATCGATATTCACTTTTCGGAACATCTCGATACCGCGCTTCGCGTCCAGCAGGGCGATATCCTGAGGGGTCGTGACAATCACCGCACCGGAAACGGGAATCCGTTGCGCCAGTGTCAATTGCAAGTCGCCCGTACCCGGCGGCATGTCGATCACGAGATAATCCAGCTCCTGCCACGCTGTCTGGCCGAACAGCTGCAGCAAGGCGCCGGTTACTTTCGGGCCGCGCCAGACGACCGGATTGCTGTCATCCACCAAAAAGCCGATCGACATCGCCTGGATGCCGTGCGCCTCCAGCGGAACAAATGCTCCGCCCGTCTCGTCTTTCGGATCGTCGCTTTTCAGGATTTTCGGGCGCTGGTTGAACAGGCCGAGCATGGTCGGGATGCTGGGACCGTGAATATCCGCATCAAGGATGCCCACGCGAGCCCCTTCGGACGCAAGCGCGAGCGCCAGATTCACGGCGGTCGTGGATTTGCCGACACCGCCCTTGCCCGAAGCGACCACAATCACGTTCTTGATCGGCGGGACAGCCTCCACGGCGTTGGTGGGCTTGCCGCGCGGCACGCGCAGGATGAAGTCATAGGCAATCCGCCCGGCACCGCCTTCCGACAATGCATCAACGACCAGTGCCTTGAGTTCGTCAACGAGACTGGCGAAAGGATAGGGCAACGCCAGCGTGATGCTGACCAGATCCCCGTCAATCGTCAGTTTATCGGTCAGCGACAGCAGGTCCTTGCCCGTCCCGGGATCGGCGCGTCGGCTCAGCGCGGCTTCCAGCGGCTTGCGGGACAGGGACATGGGCAACCTCCGGGACAGGGATTCAGGCTGCGTATGCTACCCCATTTACGGTATAGTAGCGACCTTTCAGCTCCCGTTCAGACACCCGAAAACCCCATGAGCACGACATCCCGCCGCCTGCTGGTCACCAGCGCCCTGCCCTATGCCAACGGTCCCATCCACCTGGGCCATCTGGTCGAATACATCCAGACCGACATCTGGGTGCGCTTCCAGAAGCTGCGGGGGCATGAGTGCCATTATGTCTGCGCCGACGATGCGCACGGCACCGCGATCATGCTCAAGGCGGAACAGAACGGTGTGACGCCGGAGGCCCAGATCGCGGCAGTCAAGGCGGAGCACGAGCGGGACTTCGCCGACTTTCTGGTCCGTTTCGACAACTACCATTCCACGCATTCCCCGGAAAACCGCAGCTATTCCGAGACGATTTACCTGCGCAACCGGGAAGGCGGCCATATTGCCACCCGTCCGGTACGCCAGCTGTTCGACCCGGAAAAAAATCTTTTCCTGGCCGACCGTTTCATCAAGGGCGAATGTCCGAAGTGCGGCGCGAAAGACCAGTACGGCGACTCCTGCGAAGTCTGCGGTGCAACCTATGCGCCGACCGAACTGAAGAATCCGTATTCGACGATTTCCGGAGCGACGCCGATCGAGAAGGAGTCCCTGCACTATTTCTTCAAGCTACCCGATTTCGAGACCATGCTGAAGGAATGGACCCGCGCCGGCAGCCTGCAGCCGGAAGTGGCCAACAAGCTGGCCGAGTGGTTCGAATCCGGTCTCAACGATTGGGATATCTCCCGGGACGCGCCCTATTTCGGTTTCGAGATCCCCGATGCGCCGGGCAAGTATTTCTATGTCTGGCTGGACGCGCCGATCGGCTACATGGCCAGCTTCAAGAATTTCTGCGACAAACAGGGACTGAACTTCGACGACTTCTGGGCTCCGGGTGCGGAAGCCAACACCGAGATTTACCACTTCATCGGCAAGGACATCGTTTATTTCCACGCCCTGTTCTGGCCGGCCATGCTGCACGGCGCCAATTTCCGCAAGCCGAGCGGCGTGTTCGCCCACGGTTTCCTGACCGTCAACGGCCACAAGATGTCAAAGTCGCGCGGCACCTTCATCAAGGGACGCACCTATCTGGACCACCTGCAGAATCCGGAATACCTGCGCTATTACTTCGCGAGCAAGCTGTCCGGATCGGTGGAGGATATCGACCTTAACCTGGAGGACTTCACACTCAAGGTGAACAGCGACCTCGTGGGCAAGGTGGTGAATATCGCCAGCCGTTGCGCCGGCTTCATCAACAAGCAATTTGACAGCACCCTGTCGGCGACGTGCGCGGAAGAAGCCCTTTTGGGCGATTTCATCGCGGCGGGTGACAGCATTGCCGAACACTACGAGGCGCGGGATTTCGGGCGTGCCGTCCGGGAAATCATGGCGCTTGCCGATCGGGCCAACCAGTACATTGACGAGCGCAAGCCGTGGGCGCTGGCCAAGGATCCCGCCAACCGAGAACAAGTGCAGGCCATCTGCTCGGTCGGCCTGAACCTCTACCGTCAGCTGATCGTTTACCTGTCACCGATCTTGCCTGCGACCGCCGAAGCCAGCCGCGCCTTCCTTGACCTGGCCAGCCTGGACTGGGAAAGCCGTTACAACCTGATGCTCGGCCACCGCATCAACGCCTTTACGCCGTTGATGACCCGCGTGGAAAAGGACAAGGTGCAGGCCATGGTGGATGCCTCGAAGGAAAACCTGGTCGCCGCCGCAGCGCCGGCCGCCAAAACGGAAAGCGCACCGGTCGCGGAAATCGAAGCCATTGCCCCGACCATCGCGATTGATGACTTCGTGAAGGTGGATTTACGGGTAGCGCGCATCGTCCATGCGGAACACATCCCTGAAGCCGCCAAACTACTGAAACTGACGCTGGATTTGGGCAACGAACAACGCACGGTCTTCGCCGGGATCAAGTCGGCCTACACGCCGGAGGAACTGGTCGGCCGCCTGACCGTCATGGTCGCCAACCTTGCGCCGCGCAAGATGAAGTTCGGCATGTCGGAAGGCATGGTGCTGGCGGCAGGTCCGGGCGGCGGGGATATTTTCCTGTTGTCGCCGGACGAAGGGGCGACGCCGGGGATGAAGGTGAAGTAATCCCGGTTGGAAAAAAGGGCCGGATTTCTCCGGCCCTTTCATTTTTGGTGGCGACTCATTCCGTTCCCTGCAGAATCATCCGCGCCACGCCGTCCGGATCATCCCACATCGGTACATGTCCCCAACCGCGCGGCTGCAGCCAGCGCGTATGGCCCGGCAATTCATCGCGATGCTGGCATTGCTTGTTCAACAACCAATCCCGATCGCCAAAGGCCACTGTTAGCGGGACACCGATGTCATGTCCTCCCATGAACGGCTCGACGGCATCCTTGGTGGCGTCGAATCCCGGGCCATGCACAAAATTGTGCGCCGCGACCATGGCCTCGCGGGCGGGCATGCGATGCGCCCGCGAAGAGACCGGCACCGCCATCAGCAACGCGCGCGCCGGAGGAACCGCAAGAACGGCCTTGCTGAAACGCGGGAAACGCTTGATGCTCGTCCGCATCACGTCAAACATCATGGTGATGTGTTTCGGCGCGACATGGCCCTTCCACAACCCGGCAGGTGACAGCGCCACGACGCTGCGCGCGATGCCGTGCCGTGCGGCCTCCAGCGCCAGATACCCGCCCAGCGAATTTCCGGCGATATCCACGGGCGTTTCCACGCCGAGCTGATCCAGCATGCGCTTGAGGTCCATCACGATGTTGCGCGCATTGGGCACACGGCCGTCCGGCAGCATCCGCGAGCGCCCGAAACCGGGCAAATCAAACGCGATCACGCGCCGATGGCGCGCCAGCAAGGGAATCACGGCATTCCACGCATTGTGCGACATCCCGATGCCATGCAGAAGAACCAGTGGCCGTCCCTGCCCATGCTCGATGTAATGCCAGTTCATGCGCCACCTCATTAGGGAAAGTCGCTAGAGACTATTTGGACGACCGTGCAAATTCAAGCCCATTGATAGCGCGGGTGAAAACGGTGGGATTCAGTTACGGGGAACGACGGGGCGAACGACCGGCGGATTGCGCTTGGCGGCCTCGAACAGTGGCAGGACTTGCGCCATCCGGTCCTGGAGCTCGCCGATGCGTTGGGTGCTGGACGGGTGGGTGCTTAAAAAGGCCGGGGGGGCGCCGGTATTGGCGGAGGCCATCTTCTGCCAAAGGGAAATGGCCGCGCGGGGATCATAGCCGGCACGTGCCATCAGTTCGAGACCCATCACATCCGCTTCGGCCTCCTGACCTCGACTGTGCGGCAGGGTCATGCCCAGTTGGGTTGCGGTCTGGAGAATGGCGGCCTGGCGTGCGTCAATGTTCGTCAACGCGGCGAGCAGGCTCATGCCCGCCTGCTGTGCGTACGCCTCGGAAATCCGCTCTCGCCCGTGCTCGCGCAAGGCATGGGAAATTTCATGCCCCATCACGGCGGCGATTTCATCATCGTTCAGTTTGAGCCGATCGATAATGCCGGTGAAAAACATGATCTTGCCGCCGGGCGCGCAGTACGCGTTGAGATCGGTGCGGGTTTCCAGGTTCACTTCCCAAGACCAGCGCACCGCATCCGGACGGAAGACGGCGGTTTGCGGAATCAGCCGGTCAGCGATACGACGGATACGCTCAAGGTTCGTCTTGTCGGTATTCAGCGATCCCTTCTGCTTCGCCGTGCTGAGATCCCCCCGGTAAGACTGCAGGGCCATCGCGTCCACCTGAGCGCTGGGCAGGAGGAGCAACTGCTTGCGCTTGATACCGATTGCGCCTTCGTTGGTGGTCGTGGTGCACGCCGTAACGGCCACCAGCAAGGAAACAGCCAGCCATGGACGGATACGCATGAAACATCCCCGGAAGTTACTTGATCGCAGTGTAGCCCAAAGATGTCTGCGGCTTCTGTTTTTCAAGCGTTATGCGCTTCCCGCCGGTAAAGATCGGCCAGCGCGCGTACCCACGGACGATAAACATGATGATAGAGCCTGTCGTAATGCGCGGCCGCGGCGGCTTCCGGATAGAACACCCGTTCCACGCGACTCATGGCGCGCACCGCCTCGGCAAAATCCGGATAAATCCCGGTGCCGACCGCCGCGCAGATGGCCGCGCCCAGACCACTGGTTTCATGGGTGTGCGGTTGGTGGATCGGGGCGCCGAACACATTGGCCGCCGTCTGCATGACGGCTGCTGACTGCGCCCCGCCGCCTGCCGCGAACAGCATGCTGACCGGTTGTTTGGTATGGCGGGTCACGTGATTCATGCCGTCGCGAAGGGCATAGAGAAGCCCCTCCACCAACGCGAGATACCAGTCCGCTTTTCCATGCTGCGCGCTCAGACCGAGCAGCGCCCCGCGCGACAGGCTTTCGCCGGAGGCCTGGACGCTGAGGCCCGGTTGCCACATCAGCCCGTGCGCTCCGGCGGGCGTGGACGCCAGCCAGCGCTCCAGGACCGCCAACCAGTCTTCCCCGCTGGACTCCTGCTCGGCCGCGAGCTCCTGGGCGGCAATCTGGTCCCTGAAATACCGTACCAGGGCGAAGCCCTGAGGAATCTGGCTTTCCAGGCAATACTGGCCGGGAATGACCGCCGGATACGGCGGCATCGGCGGGTTGATCGAGACAAATTTGCGGGTCACGGTGTTGAAGGTCGCCGTGGTGCCGAAACTCAGCGCGGCCTGCCAAGGCGCGACACAGCCGGCGCCGAGCACTTCGCAGGCCTTGTCTGCGCCGGCGGCGATCAAAGGCAGGCCGACCGGCAGCCCGGTCAGGCGAGCGGCGTCGGGAGAAATCCGCCCCAGCTCACCGCCCGCCGGAACCAGATCGCCCAGTTTGTCGCGCGTCAGGTTCAGCGCCTGCCAGCGCCAGTCCCACCCGGCCGGCCAGCGATGCGCCTTGTAATCGAAGGGAATGTAACCGACTTGGGAGGCGACGGCGTCGCGATACTGCCCGGTCAGCCGGAAAGCCAGATAACCCGACAGCAAGAGAAAACGCGAGGTGCGGCGCCAGATGTCCGGTTCATGGACCGCCAGCCAATTGCCTTGCGCACGCAGACGCAGCTTGCGGATGGTTTCCCGGTGACCGCTGACCTGATGCAGCTTTTCCCAGTAGACCGGCAAGGCGGGCAACTCGGCCGCTTGCCGCTCATCCAGCCACAGAAAGGCCGGACGCAGGGGCTTTCCATCACGATCCACCACCACGACGGTACCACGCTGCGTGGTCAGGGCCGCCGCTTTCAGCGATGCAGGCTCCACACCCTGCGCCCAGAGGGACTGGCAAGCCTCGGCGAGAACGCGCCAATAGAAATCCGGGTCCTGCTCCGCCCAGCCCTGTTCGGCCGCGTGATACGGCGGATCGAAGACGGTCTGGCTGCGCGCCAGCATCTGCCCGTGCTGATCAAACACAAAGGCGCGCAGGCTCTGGGTGCCGCAATCGATGCTGAGGAATCGGGCTGGCTGCATGGATCGGTTTCCGGTTTGTTGTTCTTGTCAGCAGCGGGCGGCCCCGGAAGACCGCCCGCCTCCGGCGGCTCAGGCCGCCCGGGCTACCGCGGCGGGTCGCGGCTCATGGGAGCGTGACGGCAGGCTGTACGAGGCTGCCCAGATGCCGTGATAACGCTCCACCTCGCCCTGCCACCGGGCTTCGGTCCACCCCTCTTCCAGCGCAATGGCGCGGATGGCGGGCAGGTGCCCCTCGCCGCCTTGGGGCAACAGCAAGCCCAGCCGGGTGCGTCGCAACATCAGATCATCAAGGTGCACCACCTGCTCATGACGCAGCGCCCAGCGCAACTCCGCCCACAGGGTCTGCGTGCCCGGAATGAGCGTCAGCTCGGAAGCCGGCATTTCCTCGACAAAACGACCGCACAGATAGCCGTACTTGCCGGTAAACCGGCGGTACAGGTCCGCGCTCATTTTCGGCAAAGACGGCAGGTCGGCGGGCGCCGTGAACACGACAGCCTTGCGATCACGGGTCTTCAGCGCGGGAATCCAGGTTTCAGCGGCGGTCAGCACATCCTGGGCGATCTGTCGGAACGTGGTCAGCTTGCCGCCGGAGACGCTGATCAGGCCGTTGTCCGCCCACACCGCATGATCGCGCCGCTCTTTGGACGGATCCAATCCCTTGCCGCTGCTGACAATCGGGCGCACGCCGGAGAACGTTGCAATCACATCGTTTTCAGTCAGCGCCGCCAGCGGGAATTCATGGTTCGCGGCGCGCAGCAGGTAATCCACTTCGTCCTGGGTAATCGCCGACTCCTTGTCCAGGTCCTCGCGATGATCAAGATCCGTGGTCCCGATCACCGTGCGCCCTTCCCAAGCGTAAATGAACATGGCGCGCTGGTCGTCCGGATGAAACAGGATGACGGCGTCATTGATCGGGAGGCGCTCGGACGGAACGACAAGGTGACTGCCCCGCTGCGGACGCACGCTCACCGTTTCCGTCGCCACCTGTCCACGCAACTGGTTGACCCACGCACCCGTGGCGTTGACCACGACCTTGGCCTTCAGTTCGGCCGCCTCGCCGGTCACCATGTCGCGCACGCGCAGGCCGTGCACCCGCCCTTCAGCAGACAGGGTCTTCTCGGCCTTCACATAATTGATCACGGTTGCGCCATCGTGACGTGCTTCGTCGATCACGCGCACCACCAACCGTGTGTCATCGGTCACGGCGTCGGTATAGCGGGAAGCCCCTTGCAAGCCCTTGTCGCGATAGCCGGGAATCTGTTCCAGGAACCTTCGCTTCGGAAGGAAACCGCGATCCTTGATGCCGGCCAGGAAATCGTACGCCATCAGCAGGAAATAGAACGCCCAGCGGTTGGTCTTGATGCCGCCGCCGTCAAAATGGGCGAAGTAATAGCTCATCCGGTCCACGAGACCCGGCGCTTCGTTCAGCAGCCGCTCGCGCTCGACCAGCGAGTGCCAGGTCAGGCGGATATCGCCCATGGCGATGTAGCGCAGGCCGCCGTGCACCATTTTGGAAGAGCGGCTGGACGTACCGTAGGCGTAATCCTGCTGTTCGATCAGCAGCACCTTGCTGCCGGTGCGGGCAGCCTCGCGGGCCACGCCGGCGCCGGTAATACCGCCGCCAACCACAATAATGTCCCAATCAGTCCGGGGCAATTGCGCCCAGAGGGTATCGCGGGAAATGCTCATCAGGGTACCTTGACTCAATCCACCAGAAGCTTGCCGGGGTTCAGGCGGCCGTCGGCATCAAAATGCGAGGCCAGCGCGCGCAGCACGGCCATGCCCTGCTCGCCCTTTTCCGCCGCCAGATACGGTGCGTGGTCACGACCGACACCATGCTGGTGGCTGATGGTGCCGCCGTATCGCACGATCTCGGCGGAAGCCGCCGCCTTCAGGCGCTGCCAGCGGGCGAGCGTTGCGGCATAGTCGGAACCCGCGCGGAAGACATAGGTCGTGTAAATGCTGGAGCCCTGCGCGTACAAGTGCGACAGGTGGCTGAAAGCCAGCACGGTTTCTTTCTCGCTCGCCAGCCCGTCACGCAACGCCTGCTCGACATCACGGGTATAGGAGGTGACTTTCGGCCAGTCCACCGCGGTTTCCAGGGTATCGACCGCATATCCCAGCTTCCACAGGGCTTCCCGCAGGTACGGCGCCTTGAAGCGGTTTTGCTGCCAGCGCGTGCCCAAGGTCTTGCCGGTGGCCACGCCCTCGAATTCCTTGACCAGACGATTGACTTCACCCAGCGCAAAACGCACCTTGCCGTGGCTGCCCGTGAAGCCGACCGTCAACATGCATTTACCGTCGCCCGCGCCGCGCCAGCTGAGCATTTTTTCCAGGCCGGCAATGGCAACCTTGTGTCCGGCCAGGATCAGCTGGGTGCGGGTTTCTTCCGCATTGCTGAGGCGCAACATCGAGAGCGGGAGCCTTTGTTGGGAAAGCTCGCGCACGCAGGCTTCGGCGCTGGCCCAATCCGGCAGGAAATACACGCGGAACTCCTCGCGTTCGGGCAGGCGGCTCACGCGTACGGTCGCCTCGGTGATTACGCCGAAACGTCCTTCCGAACCCATGATGATTTCGCGCAGGTCCGGACCCGCACTGGAGGCCGGGATGGTCGGGATGACCAGCGACCCCTGGAGCGTTTCCACCCGTCCGCCTGCAAACAACTGCTCGATGCGACCGTATTGCAGGGATTGCTGGCCGCTGGAGCGGCTGGCGACCCAACCGCCCAGCGTGGACAGCTCGAAGGACTGGGGGAAATGTCCCAGCGTATAACCGTGCGGCTTGAGCAGGGCTTCAAGCTGCGGCCCGTTGGCGCCGGCACCGATCGTGGCCAGTTGCGAACTGCGGTCAAGATGGATGAGGTTGTTGAGGCGCGCCAGGGACAGCGTCAACACCGGGCGTTGCCCTTCCAGCGGATTGATGTGGCCGACCACCGAGGTGCCGCCGCCGTAGGGAATCACATCCCAATCATGCTTGCGGGCCAGGGCGAGCAAATCGGCGACCTGGGCGCTGGTGGACGGGAATGCGACGCCGTCGGGAAACACACCGAACTCGCCGGAACGCATCGCCAGCCAGTCGGGCAGGCTCTGACCGCGCGCATGGCGCACGCGGGTTTCAGCATCAGTGAGGATCAGGGGATGCGGAGGAAGACGGCTGGGCGGCACGGCTGCCATGACTTGGGCCAGCGTGGCGTCCTTCAGCGGGACACCCTTGCCAAGCAGTTCTTCAAGGAATACACGGGCGTTGGCGTGAATGGCCATGGAAACTCGGCTATCACCCCAGCTGTTCCATTGGCGCATATCAGCCTCATGGTGCGACGGGACTCAGGGAACTGGCTTGCTTCCTACGCTGCGACGGACATTCATGATATTGGCGAGATACCGCTCACCCGGAGCGGTCAACTGCCACCATGTCCGCTGGTCCCCGGCCTTGCTCACGCGCTGGAGCAGTCCCAGCGACAGGAACTGCATCTTGATGGTGTTGAAGCACAGGGAGGTCACCTGCACATCCACCACGGCGTGGGTCTTGGGATGTTCGCGCTGAACCTCTTGCAAGGCGTTGGACTGCAACCGCTCATTGATCTTGCCGAGGATGATGTCCTCCGGCTGGGCTTGCAGGACGTAGGGACCGAAGGTCACCAGCAACTCGTTCCATGATAGGCGGCACTTCACATAGATATCTTGACAATTGCCGCCAGCATAGGCGCGGCAACGGTACTGGACGTCAAAGGGTTCTTCGCCGCGCGCCAGGTTCTCCGCGCCCAAGGTGTTTGACTTGAGCCATTTCTCGCGCTCCTGTTCGAGCTCCAGTATGCGCTTGCGCAGGACCTCGATTTCCTTGTTCATCTCGGCGCTCTTGTCGCCGACATGCTTGCCGACGCGCACCCAACCGGGAGCGGGATGCTTGCGGATGAATTCCGGCACGAACTGCTGGAGCAGGACTTCCAGTTCGCGGTTATCGCGCCAGTAGAGTATGGATTCGCGCTCGCGCTGCAGCAGACGGCGGAAATCCCCGAATTTGAGCCGCCCTTCCGGTGTCTTCTCCTGAAGATCCGCCGGGCGTTCATCGGGGTTTTCATGCATCAGGATCAGCATCGGCTTCTGCTTGGTCGCCGCGTAGACATATTCCATGTGGGTGTAGCTGACGCCGGACGGCATCAGGGAGCCGTACCGGCTGCCCACCAACAGGAGGTAGTAGTCACTGTCATCGATCTGGCGGCGGATGGCGACCATCGAGCCGAGGCTCTGGGTGTGCTGCTCAAGCGTAGACGGCAGGCAACCGAGTCCCGGCAGGGTCTGCAGGAGAATGGCGCGCTCCTCGCGGAGGTCGGCATAGGTTGCGCTGATGAAGACTTGATAGCGTTTATCGGTCACTCTGGATGATTCCCGTTCTGCATGGCGCATCCTGCGGTCAGGCCTGCCATCGCATCGATATCTTGTTTTGGACCGACAATACCACTACGCCTGTCCATTGGCCAGCCCGCACGAGGACCTCGCGGGTAAAGCGGCGCTCGGGAAGCGCATGTCAGCGCAGCCAATCGCCAAGGGTGTGAAATTCTTCACACTTTCCGACGGAAATCAACCCAGAACGATCGATTGGGAGCGGACTTCCTCGCCAAAAAATCCGGCGGCCTGATGATTGAAGACCTCGGCATCGTCCGTCGTCACGAAGGCGCGCTCGCCATGTCGCGTCAGGCGGGCAGCCATCGCGGGGTGCTGTTGCAGGTAATCCGCCAGGCTGGAAGCGACGATCTCTCCTTGTGACACCAGTCGTACGTCAGGCGGCAGGCAGTCGCGGATGACCGGCTCCAGCAGCGGGTAGTGCGTGCAGCCGAGGATGACCGTGTCGATCTCCGGACATTGCCCGAGCAGTCGCTCGACATGCTGGCGCACAAAATAGGCCGCGCCGGGACTGGCATGCTCGCCGTTCTCCACCAGCGGCACCCACATCGGACAGGCTTCCTGATAAACGGAGATATCGGGAAAGAGTTTGGCGATTTCGAGCACATAGGAGGCCGACTTGACGGTGCCGGGTGTCCCCAGCACGCCGACCCGCCGGGTCCGGGTCAGCTCTCCCACCGCCTCTGCGCTGGGCCGGATCACGCCCAGCACGCGGCGTGTCGGATCGTCCATTGCCGGCAGGTCCAGTTGCTGGATGGTGCGCAAGGCTTTGGCGGATGCGGTGTTGCAAGCCAGGATCACCAGCGGGCAGCCCCGATCAAACAGGTAGCGGACGCATTGCAGCGTGAACCGGTGCACGGTGTCGAAGGAGCGGGTGCCGTAGGGCGCGCGGGCATTGTCGCCCAGATACAGGTAGTCGTAGTCCGGCAGTGTGCGGACCAGTTCGCGCAAGACCGTCAGTCCGCCGTACCCGGAATCGAAAACGCCGATCGGCGCGCGCTGCAAGTCGGACATGGTGGTGAAAAGCCTTCCCGGTCGGATGCTGCCAGCATAGCGGCGACAGAGACCGCTGACAAAAAAAAACCGGCCATCCGGCCGGTTCTTTGAAATCTGGAGCGGGAAACGAGACTCGAACTCGCGACCCCAACCTTGGCAAGGTTGTGCTCTACCAACTGAGCTATTCCCGCATCGACCTGACGGATTGCATCAGGCAGGCGCGCATTATAAAAACTGCGAAAACCCAGTCAAGCCCCCGCCTTCCGGAAATGCCTGATTTTTCAGCAAACTCGCCGTATCACTTCCGTTAGGGCGCAATCGGCTCGACCGGGTAAACCACATCCGCATTCTGGGCGCGGTGGCGCAGGAAATGATCCATCAGCACAATCGCCAGCATCGTTTCGGCGATCGGCGTGGCGCGAACGCCCACGCAAGGATCATGGCGACCCTTGGTGACTACCTCGATAGGCTCACCCGACAGATTGATGCTGCGACCCGGCGTCGTGATGCTGGAGGTCGGCTTCAGCGCGATCGTGACCACGATCGGCTGACCGCTGGAAATACCACCCAGAACGCCGCCCGCATGATTGGCGGTGAAACCGTCCGGGGTCAGTTCGTCGCGGCTGATATGGCCGTACTGCCCGGCGACCTCAAAGCCGTCGCCGATCGCCACCGCCTTGACGGCGTTGATGCTCATCATGGCATGCGCGATATCGGCATCCAGACGGTCGAACACTGGCTCGCCCCACCCGACCGGCACATTGTCAGCCACCACGGTCAGGCGGGCGCCCACGCTGGTGCCGTCACGTCGCAGCCGGGTAATCAGTTCCTCGAACTTGGGAATAGCGTCGGCATCGCCGCAGAAAAACGGGTTGGTATTGACCAGATCCCAATCCAGCTTGTCGGTCTTGATCGGCCCGATCTGGTCGACATAACCACGAATCAGGATGCCGAATTTCTCGTTCAGGTACTTCTTGGCAATCGCGCCCGCCGCCACCCGCATGGCGGTTTCGCGCGCCGAGGAACGACCGCCGCCGCGATAATCCCGGAAACCGTACTTCTGGGTGTAGGTGTAATCGGCATGGCCGGGACGGAAGGTTTCGGCAATGTTGCCGTAATCCTTGGATTTCTGGTCCGTGTTCTCGATCAGCAGGCCGATGGACGTCCCGGTGGTCTTGCCCTCGAACACGCCGGACAGGATCTTCACCTGGTCTTCCTCGCGCCGCTGGGTCGAGAATTGCGAGGTGCCGGGCTTGCGCCGATCCAGGTCGATCTGCAGATCGGCCTCGCAAAGGCTCAGGCCGGGAGGAACACCGTCCACAATTGCCCCCAAGGCCGGGCCGTGGGACTCGCCAAAGGTGGTGACCCGGAACAGGTCGCCGATCGTATTACCCGCCATAACTGCGCATCCTTCCGGATTCATGCGTCGCCGTGACGACGCGGTTGTTGCCTAGCGCGCCGCGAGGGCGGCCTTGAACTGGTCCTGGAACTCGCGGCACTGGTCCGCCGACAGCACGAACACGCCGGAGCCGCCACGCTCGAACTCCACCCACTCGAAGGGAACATCCGGGAGCTCCTGCGCCAGCGCCCATTCGGAGTTGCCGACCTCCACCACCAGCACGCCGTCATCCGTCAGGTGATCCGCCGCCTCGGCCAGGATTTTCAGGGCGATGTCGAGCCCGTCCGGACCCGCTTCCAGCGCGAGCTCCGGCTCGTGCGTGTATTCGGCGGGCAGGTCCGCCATGTCGCCCGCATCTACATAAGGCGGATTGCTGACAATCAGATCGTAACGCTGGCCTGGCAAGCGGGCGAACACATCCGACTCGATCAGGTTGACGCGCTCATCCAGATTATGGTGCTCGATATTGATGGCCGCCACCGACAAGGCGTCAAGCGACAGGTCGGTTGCATCCACCAGCGCTTCCGGGAAGGCGTGCGCCAAGGCGATCGCGATACAGCCCGAGCCGGTGCACAGGTCGAGGATGCGTTGCGGCTCGTATTCGACCCACGGCAGGAAGCGCTTTTCGATCAGCTCGGCGATGGGCGAACGCGGAATCAGCACACGCTCGTCGACATAGAAGGGATGACCGCAGAAATAGGAGAGGTTCAACAGGTAGCCCAGCGGAATACGCTGGTTCACGCGCTTGCCGATCAGCGCGACAATCTGCTTTTTCTCGGACGACAACAAACGCGCATCCAGGATCTCCGCATCGGCCGACCAATCCAGCGACAGCGTCTGCATCACCAGGGCGACGGCCTCGGCGAACGGATCTTCCGAGCCGTGACCGATATGGACATCGGCCGCACGCAGGCTGGAGACGGTGAACCGGATGAAATCCCGGATGGTCTGCAGTTCGTTCGCGGCTTCGCCGAGCAATTCGGGAGAAAGCACTTCGCTGGGAGTCGTGTCCAAAACGTTCCGCCTCGGGTCAGGAATAAGGAAAAGCGGCGGATTCTAGCAGCCCGCCGCCAAAACCGGGAGCGCGGCGCCTCAGCGCAACGCCGGACCGGCGCTCAGGTTCATCCGGGTCGCCACCGCCTCGCCCATGCTTGCGCCCAGCTTGCGGATCAGGTTATCCATCGGATTCTTCTCGTTGGTGTAATCCACCAGTTCTTCCGCGCCCGCCTGCTTGGCAACGGACTTCACCGAGCCGAATCCGTCTGCCAGACCAAGCTCCACGGCCTGCTGGCCTGTCCAGAACAAGCCGGAGAACATGTCCGGCGTTTCCTTCAGACGCTGTCCGCGACCCTGCCGCACGGCAGTAATGAACTGCTGGTGAATGGTGTTCAGCAGTTTCTGCACATGGGCCTTTTCTTCCGGGCTGACCGGGGCCATCGGATTCATGATCGCCTTGTGGGCTCCGGCCGTCATGGTGCGGTCTTCCAGACCGAGCTTCTGCATCAGGCCCTGTACGCCGACGCCGGGCATGATCACCCCGATCGAACCGACCAGACTGGCCGGGCTGACGTAGATCTGGTCCGCCGCCGAAGCGATGTAGTACGCGCCCGACGCGCCGATATCCGTGATGACGGCATAGACTTTCTTGGCCGGATACTGGCTGCGCAGACGACGGATTTCCTCGTACACGTAAGCCGATTGCACCGGACTGCCCCCCGGGCTGTTGATGCGCAGGATCACCGCCTTGCTGTTCTTCGCCTCGAAGGCTTCCTTCAAGCCTGCGTTGATGTCATCCGCGTTGGCGTCGCTGCCGTCAGCGATTTCCCCGCTCACTTCCACCACGGCCGTATGCGGACCGGCGAACTCCCCGCCTTTACCGCCGCCGTGATGGCTGGGTGAGAAAACCAGCGCGAGGAAGAAGAAAATGTAGAGGAAGGTCAGTATCTTGAAGAAGATCCCCCAGCGCCGCGCGCGCCGCTGTTCCTCGACCGAGGCCAGCACCGCTTTCTCCAGAATCTGCCACTCGCGTCCGCCGTTATTGGGCCATTCGCTCATCTTCAAACCTCGATTTTCAGGAAGTTATTCCGCGCGCCACAGGTGGGCGCGCAAACCGGGCAGGTCATCCACGACCGCCAAAGGGGCATGCGGGTGCAGCAAGGATTCGTCGTGCGCGCCGTGACGAATGCCCAGGCTCGGCATGGCGATACGCCGCGCCATCTCCAGATCATAGCTGGTATCGCCGATCATCACTGCTTGCAAAGGGTGAACGCCGGTTCCGGCCAGGATCTCGTGCAGCATGCGCGGATCGGGCTTCGAAGCGGTTTCGTCCGCACAGCGGGTCATGGCGAAAAAATGCCCGACGCCGGTCTGCGCGAGCACGCGGTCCAGTCCGAGCCGACTCTTGCCGGTCGCGATCGCCATCAGGCTGCCGGTCTCGCGCAGATCCTCCAGCAGCTCGATAGCGCCCGGATACAGCGCGCTCTTGCTGTCGCTGCCATGGATGAAGTGATGGGCGTAACGCTGGCGGATCACTTCCCTCAGGTCGGCATCAACTCCGGGAAACAGCTGCTCGATGGCCAGCGGCAGCGCCAGACCGATAATGTGGCGCGCCGCCGCGGCGGTCGGCTCCGGCAGTCCGGTATCCCGCGCGGCATTCTGCAGGCACTCCACGATATGGTCCGTGGAATTCATCAGGGTGCCGTCCCAGTCAAAGATCACCAGCTCATACCGGGGCATGACGCAACACCTCCAGCACGGATTGCAGGTCATCGGCCAGCGGGCACTCCAGCGCGAGGGGTTTTTCCTTGCCTGGCAAGGTCAGGGTCAGGGCGCGCGCATGCAGGAACAGTCGGTTCAATCCCCAGGCGCGGGCCGCCTTGTTGGTTTCGTCCTGGCCGTATTTCTCGTCGCCGAGGATCGGATGCCCGAGAAACTGGGCGTGCACCCGGATCTGGTGGGTGCGGCCGGTCAGCGGGCTCGCTTCCACCAGCGTCGCGTTGGCAAAGCGCTCGATGACCTTGAACACGGTCTTCGCCTCCTTCCCGTCCCGGCTGACGCGGACGATGCGCTCGCCGTTCGGCAGGTTGCCCTTGTGCAGCGGCGCGGTGACCGTGTGCTGGCCGCCCTTGAGGTTGCCTGCCAGCAACGCGACATAGGTCTTGCGCATGCGGCCCTGCCGCAACTGCTCGTGCAGCTCGCGCAGCACGCTGCGTTTTTCGGCCACCATCAACAGGCCGGAGGTGTCGCGATCCAGACGGTGCACCAGTTCCAGGAAGTCTTTTTCGGGAAACACCGAGCGCATCGCCTCGATCACGCCAAACGGCACCCCGCTGCCGCCGTGCACGGCGAGCCCGGCGGGCTTGTTGAGGACGATCAGACCGTCCTGATGATAGATCACCCGCTCGCGCAGGCTGCGAGTGAGGCGCGCGCCCGCCACCGGCGCGGGATTCTCTTCGGCCAGGCGCAGCGGCGGCACCCGCACGATATCGCCGTCATGGACGCGGGTGTCCGGGCGCGCGCGCCCCTTGTTCACGCGCACCTCGCCGGTCCGGACAATGCGGTACACCAGTGTGCGCGGCGCGCCTTTCAGCGCGGTAATCAGGAAATTGTCCAGCCGCTGGCCGTCCTGGTTTTCGCCAACGGTCAGAAAGCGAACAGTCGAATTCGGGGTATCAGGTTGATTCATAAAAATTATGTGCGATCCGGAAAGACTCTGATATAGTCGCCCATTGCCGCCCTCACGCATTACAGGACTGGCAGACCGCGACTGACTGAAATCCTTCAGCGGTGTCAGTGGAATGGCGAGGGGGATTATATAGGCAAACCGGCCGCTTGTCGGGACTCACGGGAAGAAAACGCTCTCCCGACTCCCGCCCGGCCCGAAGACGAAACGAATGAAGCGTGCGGCTGCGGCCGCACAAGACTCCACCGGCACCGCGCGGTGGGTAGTGGCAAACGAATTCCCGAAAGTCGTCGCGACGATTTTCCGGCCGGTCCGTCCTCATAGGGATACCGGCCCCGCTCGAACATAGAGAGTACATCCGGACCAGAAGTCCGGTCACCGACTGCGCCGACGGATCGTTTTCCCGCCCCGCGTGTGTGTCACTGCTTGGTGACAACACAAAATGAAACGCATGTTGATCAATGCGACGCACGCCGAAGAAACCCGCGTCGCCCTTGTCGATGGCCAGCGCCTTTACGACTTCGACCTCGAACACCACGCCCGCGTCCAGAAAAAAGCCAATATCTACAAAGGCCGCATCACCCGCGTCGAGCCCAGCCTTGAAGCCGCTTTCGTCGACTTTGGCGCCGACCGCCACGGCTTCCTCCCCCTGAAGGAAATCGCCCGCGAATATTTCAGCCGGAACCCGCGCGAATCGGGCGGCCGCATCAATATCCGCGACGCCATCCAGGAAGGCCAGGAAATCATCGTCCAGGTCGAGAAGGAAGAGCGCGGCAACAAGGGCGCCGCCCTTTCCACCTTCATCTCCCTCGCAGGCCGTTATCTGGTGCTGATGCCGAACAACCCGCGCGCGGGCGGCATCTCCCGCCGCATCGAAGGCGAGGAACGTGAAGAGCTGAAGGATGCGCTGAACTCGATCAACGTGCCGCAGGACATGGGCGTCATTGTCCGCACCGCCGGTCTGGGCCGCAGCGCCGAGGAACTGCAGTGGGATCTCGACTACCTGATGACCCTGTGGACCTCCATCAAGGAAGCCGCCGGCGGCAAGTCCGCGCCCTTCCTGGTGTATCAGGAATCCAACGTCATCATCCGCGCCATTCGCGACTACCTGCGCGATGACATCAATGAAGTCCTGATCGACAGCGAGGCCGCTCATGGCCAGGCGATGGACTTCGTCAAGCAGGTGATGCCCCACTACCAGAACAAGATCCGCCTCTACAAGGACTCGGTGCCGCTGTTCAACCGCTACCAGATCGAGAGCCAGATCGAAACCGCCTACCAGCGCGAAGTGAAGCTGCCGTCCGGCGGTTCCATCGTCATCGATCCGACCGAAGCGCTGGTGTCCATCGACATCAACTCCTCGCGCGCCACCAAGGGCGGCGACATCGAGGAAACCGCGCTCAACACCAACCTGGAAGCGGCCGAGGAAATCGCCCGTCAATTGCGCCTGCGCGATATCGGCGGCCTGATCGTCATCGACTTCATCGACATGACGCCGCAAAAACACCAGCGCATGGTGGAAGACCGCCTTCGCGACTCGCTGGCCATGGACCGCGCCCGCATCCAGATCGGCCGCATCTCCCGCTTCGGCCTGCTGGAACTGTCCCGCCAGCGCCTGCGCCCCTCGCTGGAAGAAACCACCGGTCTGGTCTGCCCGCGTTGCAACGGCACCGGTGTGATCCGCGACGTGCGCTCGCTGGGCCTGTCGATCATGCGCGTGATCGAGGAAGAAGTCCTGAAGGACCGTAGCGCCGAGATCCGCGCGCAGGTGCCGGTCAGCGTGGCCGCCTTCCTGCTCAACGAGAAGCGCGCCGCGATCGCCACGCTGGAATCCCGTACCGGCGTGCGCGTGGTGATCCTGCCGAATCCGCATCTCGAAACCCCGCATTACGAAGTTACCCGCCTGCGCGACGACCAGGTCGAGGAAGAAAGCGAAGGCCTTTCCTCCTACCAGATGGTCGAGGCGTTCCAGCCGGTGCATGAAGACAACGGCCTGAACCGTCGGGACGAGAAGCCCGTGCGTCGCCAGGAAGCCGCCGTGAAGATGGTGCAACCGGAAACGCAAGCGCCCGCGCCCCGTCGCGCGCCGGAAGCCGCCGCGCCCGCTCCGGCGCCGGTGCAGGCTCCGGTCGCTCCCGCACCGGAAGCCCCCAGTGCCCGCAAAGGGGTTTTCGCCTGGTTCTCCAACCTGTTCAACAACGGCCAGACCGTCCAGAACGAAGTGGACAGCAAGCTGCAGCAGATTGCCCAGCCTGAGCCGGTCGCCACCCCGGAAGTTGAAGTCGAAGTCGCTCCCGCCCCGCGTCAACCGCGTCCACGCAACGACAACCGTCGTAGCGATCGCGGGGACCGCAACGGCAATGGTCGCGGCGAACGCAACCACGACCGTCCGGAACGCGGTCCGCGTCCGGAGCGCGTCGAACGTCAGGCCGCCCTGCCCGCCGCCGAGCCGACGGAGAGCGCCCTGACGGCGGAAATCAGCGAATCCGCCCCGGTCGAAAACGGCAATGCCGGTAACGGTCAGGGTCGCGAGCGCGGTCCGCGCGACCGTCGCGAACGTCGTCCCCGCCAGCCGCGTCCGGAAGCCGTTGCCGTCGAGGCCGTGACGCCTGTCGCGGAAGAAGCGGCCCTGACCCCGGAAGATGCCGATCTGCCCAACGGTAATGTCGCCGAGGACAACGGCAACGGCGGACAGCCGCGCCGTCCGCGTCGCGACCGCTACGGCAACCGCCGCAATAATCGCGGTCCGCGCGAGCGGGATCCGCAGGTCCTGATCGACGCGGGCCTGCTGTCTGCCGATGGCCAGGCGGTTCCCGCCGAAGCAGCCGCCGCTCCGGTGGAAGTGCCTTCGGATGCGGACATTCCCGCCATCGCCCCGGCCGTGCATGCCGCCGGTGATGAAGTCCACGCCATCAACCCGATCGTCGCGGACCTCATCGCCGCCGAATCGGCCTTGGCGCGTGAATCCGGGGAAAGCGCTCCGGAAGCGACTGTCGAGGCGCCGGTCGTCGAAACGCCTCGCCATACGGTGCAACTGATGACTGCGCCGGAAACGACCGCTGCTCCGGCGCCCGCACCGGTCAACGAGACCGCGTCCGATGAATCGCCGCGCCGCGCCGCCAACGATCCGCGTGAAAAGCGCCGTCTGGCCAAGCAGCAAGCCGAAGAAGCCGCTCGCGCCGAGGCCGAACGTCTTGTTCGAGAAGCGGCCGCTGCGGAAGCTGCGGCCAATGCGCCCGCCCCGGTTGTCGTGGAAAGTCCGGCCCCGGTCGCAGCAACGCCTGTTACCGCTCCGGCGACCCGCCTGACCGGCACGGTTGGTGAGTTCATTGCCGCATGGCTCCCGGATGCGCCCAAGCCGGAAACCGGCGCGGACGTCATCACGGCGTTCTTTGCCGCCCAGAAAGCGCACACCGCCGCACAAACCGCGCCGGCTCCTGTCGTCGTCGCCGTGGTTGAAGCAGCGACGGTTGAGGCCGCCATCGAGGAAACCGCTCCGGCAACCGTTGTGGCCGAAGCCGTCACGACCGTGGAGGAAGCTGCTCCTGCCGTTATGGAAGCCCCGGTGGCTGCAGAACCCGCGCCTGCGGTTACTCCGGCAATCCGTCTGACCGGCACGGTTGGCGAGTACATCGCCGCCTGGCTGCCGGACGCCCCGAAGCCTGAAACCGGTGCGGATGTGGTCGCGGCCTTCTTCGCCGCCCAGAAGGCGCACGCCGCCGCCCAAGGCAACTGAGCCAGACGGTCAGACCGGTCGCATGGCGGCCGGTCTGACCGGACCTCCCTTCATGAGTATCATCATCGGGATCGATCCCGGCTCCCGCCTCACCGGTTACGGTGTCATCCGCAAAACCGGCAGCCAGTGCGAATTCATCGACGCCGGCACCATCCGCACGGATACCGACGAAATGCCCGTCCGCCTGCAACGCATCTTTGAAGGCCTGACGCGCATCATCGACTTCCATCAACCCACGGAAGCCGCTGTCGAGCAGGTCTTCCTGGCCCGGAACCCCGACTCCGCCCTCAAACTGGGCCAGGCGCGCGGCGCCGCCATTACCGCGCTCATGGTCAAGGGCGTCAGCGTGTCCGAATACACCGCCCGGCAGATCAAGCAGGCTGTGGTGGGCGTCGGATCGGCCGAAAAGGAACAGGTCCAGGCCATGGTGACCCGACTGCTGAAAATCCCGGTCATCCCGCAGGCCGATGCCGCCGACGCTCTCGCGGCCGCCCTCTGCCACGCCTTTACCTCGCATGCGCTGCACAAACTTGGCGCGGTCGCCATTCGCGGCGGCAGAAGTCGTCGCTAGGCACATTTTTTTACGAGGCGCGCTCTGGTGCGCCATCCCGCATCGCCGCACAATAGCGCCCACACCGAGCATCCGCCCCGGAGGGAAACCATGTTGAATTTCGACTTCTACAACCCGACCCGCGTCCTGTTCGGTCAGGGCCGCATCGCCGATCTCGGCAAGCATGTGCCGGCGGACGCCCGCGTGCTCATCCTGTACGGCGGCGGCAGCGTCAAGAAGAACGGCACCCTGGACGAAGTGCTGCTGGCGCTCGAAGGCCGGCAGCTGTTCGAGTTCGGCGGCATCGAACCGAACCCCACCTACGAGACGCTCAGTCTCGCCGTCGCAGCCGCGAAGCGCGAGAAAATCGACTTCCTGCTGGCCGTGGGCGGTGGATCCGTGATCGACGGGACCAAATACATCGCCGCGGCCGCCTGCCATGACGGCGACGGCCTGGACATCCTGCACCGCAAGGTGCGCATCCGCGATGCCCTGCCGATCGGCGCGGTGCTGACGCTGGCGGCGACCGGCTCGGAAATGAACAGCGGCGCGGTGGTGACCCATCGCGCCACGCACACCAAGCTGGCGTTCATGAACGAGCGCCTGTTCCCCCGCTTCGCCGTGCTCGATCCGACCAAGACCTTCACGCTGGACGAGCGGCAGATCGGCAACGGCATTGTCGACGCCTATGTCCACATCATGGAGCAGTACCTGACCATTCCGGTGCAGGCGCGCGTGCAGGACCGCTTCGCCGAGGGTCTGTTGCAGACCTTGCTGGAAATCGGGCCGCAAGCGCTGGCCAATCCCAAGGACTACAGTCTGCGCGCCAACCTGATGTGGGTGGCGACCATGGCGCTCAACGGCCTGATCGGCGCGGGCGTACCCCAGGACTGGTCCACGCACATGATCGGGCATGAATTGACGGCGCTCTACGACATCGACCACGCCCGCACCCTCGCCATCGTGCTGCCGGCGATGATGTCGGTCCGCCGCGAGGCCAAGCGCGACAAGCTGTTGCAATACGCCGAACGCGTCTGGCAACTGCATGACGGCGACGAGGACACCCGCATCCAGCGCGCCATCGAACGCACCCGTGTTTTCTTCGACAGCCTGAACGTGCCGACCCGCCTGTCCGCCTATCAATTGGGAAGCGAGGCGATCGACAAGGTTATCAGCCAGCTGGAGGCGCATGGCATGACCGCGCTGGGTGAACGCAAGGAGGTCACTCCGGCCGTCGCCCGCCAAGTGCTGGAGGCCGCCCTGTGATCGGCCGCCTCCAGGGGACGGTGATCGACTTGAGCGCGCCCCACGCCTTGATCGACTGTCATGGCGTCGGCTATGAAGTCGAAACACCGATGCCGACCTTCTGTCAGTTGCGCAAAGGGGAAACGGCCACCCTTTGGACACATCAGGTCGTCCGGGAGGACGCGCACCTGCTGTTCGGTTTCGCCACCAAGGATGACCGCCTGCTGTTCCGTTTGCTCCTCAAGGTCAGCGGCGTCGGTCCGAAACTGGCGCTCAGCCTGCTTTCCGGTATGGAACCGGCCGCGTTCCTGCACTGCATCGAACGCGAGGATATCGCCGCTCTCACCCGCATTCCCGGCGTCGGCAAGAAAACCGCCGAACGTCTGCTCATCGAGATGCGCGACCGGATCAAGGAGCTCTCGCCAACCTCATCGCGCACGCCGCAGGCGCGACTGAGCCTGCCCGCCGATCTGACGCCGGTTGAGGAGGCCGAGCAGGCCTTGCTCGCGCTTGGCTACAAGCCCGCCGAGGCGCAGAAGTCCGTGGCGGCGATCAGCCATCTGCACGAAAACAGCGCCGATCTCATACGCGCCGCGCTGAAAGCGATGATAAAATGATGAATTCGAACCAATCCGGATTCACCCCCTCGCCATGGACCGTCTGATCGCGCCGCAAGCCCAGCGACAGGAAGAAATTTTCGATCGCGCCATCCGCCCGACCAGTCTGGACGACTACATCGGCCAGCCCAAGGTGCGCGAACAGATGGAAATCTTCATCCATGCCGCGCGCAGCCGCCGCGAGGCGCTCGACCACACCCTGATCTTCGGCCCGCCCGGTCTCGGCAAGACCACGCTGGCCAACATCATCGCGCGCGAGATGGATGGCGAACTGAAATCCACCAGCGGACCGGTGCTGGAAAAAGCCGGCGATCTGGCCGCGTTGCTGACCAACCTCGAAGCGGGTGACGTGCTGTTCATCGACGAGATCCACCGCCTCTCCCCGGTCGTGGAGGAAATCCTGTATCCCGCGATGGAGGATTACCAGCTCGACATCATGATCGGCGAAGGCCCCGCCGCTCGCTCGATCAAACTGGATCTTCCGCCCTTCACGCTGGTCGCCGCCACCACCCGCGCCGGGTTACTGACGTCCCCGTTGCGCGATCGCTTCGGCATCGTGCAGCGGCTGGAGTTCTACAACGTGGCCGACCTCAGCCGCATCGTCAGCCGCTCCGCGCGCCTGCTGAACGTGCCCATGGAAGAGGACGGCGCCGGAGAAATCGCCCGCCGCGCCCGGGGCACGCCGCGCATTGCCAACCGCCTGTTGCGGCGTGTGCGCGACTACGCCGAAGTGCGCGCCGACGGCATCATTACCGGCGCGGTGGCCGCCGCCGCCCTGGACATGCTGGACGTGGACAAGCGTGGCCTCGACGGCCTGGACCGTCGTTACCTGCTCACCTTGATGGAAAAATTCGCGGGCGGCCCCGCCGGCGTCGAATCGCTGGCCGCCGCCCTCGCCGAGGACGCGGGCACCCTTGAAGATGTCGTCGAGCCCTACCTGATCCAGCAGGGTCTGGTCATGCGCACCGCGCGCGGACGGATCGCCACGCCGCATGCCTGGCAACAATTCGGCCTGACCATGCCCGATGCCCTACGCAGCCAATTCAGCACGACCGCGTCATGAGCACCTTCCGCTTCCCGCTCCGCGTCTACATCGAAGATACCGACGCCGCCGGTATCGTCTATTACGTGAATTACCTGAAGTTCATGGAGCGTGCGCGCACCGAATACCTGCGCCACATCGGCTTCGGCCACTACCTCCATCACGAGGATTACCTGTTTGTGGTGCGCTCGGCCAATGTCCGCTACCGCCAGCCGGCACGCATGGACGACGAACTGTTCGCCACCGCCACGATCACCCGCCGCGGCAAGGCCTCGCTGGAATTCCGCCAGACCATCGAACGCAACGGCGAACTGCTGTGCGAAGGCGAACTCAGCATTGCCTGCGTGGACCAGCACACCCTGAAACCCCGGGCCCTGCCCGAACGACTCACCGCCCTGTTACCGGACTGAAGCCATGGCTGTCAAAGAATCCCTGTCCCTCCTCGGCCTCGTCGCCCACGCCAGCGTGCCCGTACAGCTGGTCATGCTGGCGTTGCTGGGCGCCTCGGTCTATTCGTGGACTCTGATCATTCGCTACCGGCGCATCCACAGCACCGCCCGCCGCGACCTCA
>JAYRMT010000003.1:0-32442 GCA_041912575.1 Fluviicoccus sp.
ATTGCCGGGCCAACCGTCCGCCCACGTTGCCCAGCCCCACCACCCCGACCGTCGCCACACCGGGGTGAAAGCGTCCCAAGGCATAAAATCGGGCAAGCACCGCCAGCACATATTCGACGACCGCCCGTGCGTTGCATCCCGGTGCCGTGGCAACGCGAATGCCTTGCGAGAGCAGCCATTCGGTATCCAGATGATCGCTCCCGATCGTCGCACTGCCGACAAACCGGACGGGGCTTCCCTCGAGTAGCGAGCGGTCCACGCGGGTCACCGAGCGGACCAGCAGGATATCCGCTTCCTCGAGATCGCCCGACGTGATCCGCCTTCCCGGAAGCTTTCGGATGTTGCCGATTTCGCCGAAAAGCTCATCCAGCAACGCCAGGTTCTCGTCAGCCACGATATTCACGGAAAACAGCCCTCTGAAAGTCTGAAACCATTGTCGCTCATAACACCCTGACGCGTGGAGGGATTTCCGCCCCAAGCTGCCAATCGCGTCACCGTTTGCGCGCAAAGTACCCTTTGACGTAGCAGTCGCCATGTGCGTTAATCTTAAAGAATGCGTGGTATAACAAGCGTGTCCGGCCCACAGGGGACGGATGCTTAATAATCAACCTCCAAACTCCGCCGAACGATCATGAAAAAGGGATTCAAACTCACCATCGTCCTCATGGCCTCTTTTGCCGCCGGCCAAGTGTTCGCCGCCGGAGAAAGCAGTGTCCCGGCCGACCTTCAGGACCTCAAATCCGAACTGCTCAACCTGAACCGGGATATCTCTCAGATTGAAGGCGAACTCCTGTTCCCCTCAACCACTACCAATATCCTTCTGGGTCTTAACGCCGGCAGCAAGATCCGCATTGTCGACGTGAACCTCAGCATTGACGGGCAGCATGTCGGCTATCACGCCTATTCCGAGCAGGAGACCGCTTCCCTCGGGAAGGGCGGATTGCACCGCGCCTTCATGGGCAACCTCACCAGCGGCTCCCATGCCCTGTCCGCCGTTATCACCGCCTATGACGCTAACGGCAAGGACTTCCAGAAGACAATCAACTACAACTTCACCAAGGGCTCGCTGCGCAAGATCGTTGAGATCAAGGCTGCGGAAGACCCCTCCGGACAGCAACCGGCGGTCTTCAGCTTCAACGAGTGGGAAAGCAAGAACTAGCCTGGCAGGATTCGGGACAGGAACCACCATGAAGCGCACTGTGGAATTTTTTTTTCGGACCAGTTTGCTCGCCGCCGCCATCTGCGGCGCGACCGCGCATGCCGCGGTCGACTTGCGTCAGCGACTGGAGGTGTCCAACGACATCCGTGAACCGGTCTTCGGCCAGATTTATTACGATTATCACATGGGGCGCCACTTCAGCGCCCTGAACAAACTGCTGGACGGCAAGAAATCCGGGGTGTTCGCGATTGACGATCCCACCACGGAAATGTTGCTTGGCGACCTGTACACCGAATACGGTCTCTATCGCGAAGGCGACGTGGCCATCTCGCGCGTCCAGGCGCAGGACATCCCCTCCAGCACGCGCAACCTGCCCTGGATGCGTTATGGCAAGATGCTGTACGAGTTGGGAAATGATGCTCCCACCGAAAACTACCTGCGCAAACCGCCCGCGACCCTGACCAGCTACCAGCAATCCGAACGCATGCTGATGCTGGCCAACATCCTGATCCGGAAGAAGGCCTATCCGGAAGCAATCCAGATGCTTCGGAACATTCCCGCCGAAGGCGTTATCGCCAGTTACGGGCTCTATAACCTCGGCATCGCCTTCCTGCGCGACAATCAGTCCGATGCGGGGATGATCAGCCTGAACAATCTGGTTACCGGCGCCGGAGCGGATGAAGAGAGCCAAAACCTTCGCGACAAGGCGGCGCTTGCTATTGCCTACTACCAGATGAAGCAGGCGAAATATGCCGACGCACGTAATTCGCTGTTGCGCGTCCGCCTGGAGGGCCCTTACAGTAACGCCGCGCTGCTCTCGCTGGCTTACACGCACTTCCTGAGCAAGGAATATGCCGAGTCGCTTCCGGCCGCGCTTGAACTGCAGCGGCGCAACCCGGCGGATCCGAACGTTCAGGAGGCATTCCTCTTGAGCGCCCGGGCCTACGAGGAAATGAATTTCAAGGCGCAGGCCATTTCCGGCTATCGCATCGCGGCCAAGATGCTGCGCGAGCAGCTCAGCGAGGTCGAGAAAATCGCTCTCAAGATCGACGAAGACAACTGGCCGGATGTCATGGCTCCCGCCCGGATCAATACCGAGGATGAGGACCCCCTGAATATCCGCCCTCTTCCGGTCACCACTGACGCTATCACCTCCGGGCTTTTCGCGAAGCTGTTCTCCTCCCCGAAGTTCAACGAAGGCTTCCGGCAGTATCAGCAGCTGAAGCGACTCGACAGCCTGCTTCAGGTGCGCGCCCGCGACATTGACGCACTGACGGAACAGGCCGGCATCGTGGAAGGCCGCGCCGATGCGTTGCAGAACACGCCGCAACAGTTGCAGGATCTTCGCGCGCGCTATGTCGACCTGGTGAAGCGGTGGCAGGATATTCAGATGCGCTTCAAGCAAATGAACGCCAACACCGAAAATTTTGCCGACAGCGCCACGCAAGCCGAAAACACACGGCTGCAACAGCTGAACAAACTGACCCGGAAATTGCAGAAGCTGAAAGCATCCGACACCGATGCCCGAGAGATGCAAGAGCGCCTGAACCGGCTCAAGAGCATCACCCTGTTCGAGATCGCCCGTCATGCAGCCACCCGGGACGAGATTTTCGAGAAGCTCCAGCAGGCGACGGCCCAACTGAAGGAAACCAAACTGCGCCTGAGCGCGCTTGACGCCCTTGCGGCGGAGAACCAGGCGGCGGTCAAGGCCAAATACAGCGCCCGCCTCAACAAGCTCAAAAGCCGGCTGGGAAATGACCAGGCGCGCATCCAACAAGCCGAGGCGGACTACAAGGGGTATCTGAAAGATCTCGCCAAGAGCCTGCTGGACGATCGTCGACAAAAGCTGACGGGGTATCTGAGTGAATCCTATCTTGGCATGGAGCGTGTTGAGAGCAAGGTTTCCGGGTCCGTCAAGGATAACAGTGACAAATCATGAAACTTGCCGCCCTCAACACCCGGCTGAGCCCTATCGCCATTGCTGTCTGCCTGAGCGCTTGCAGTTCGGTGCCGGAAAAACCGGCATCGCCGACGCCTGTCGCACCGGCGGCCACGACCCAGATCGCTCCCCCGACAATCAAGGGAACACTGGCGAGCCTGGACAGGACCACCATCAACATCCCGAAAATCGACGACCAGCTTGAAAGCAAAGCCCTGCAAAAGATCGACCTTCCGGGCGCAGGTCAGCCTTTGCAGCCCCCACCACCCGCGCGAGATCTGGCTCCCGTCCCGGTCACCCGGGACGAAGTGATCGACGCAAAGCTGAACGAGGGCATTTACAACCAGTTGCTGGAGCAAGCCCGCAAGGCGCCCGACCCCGGGACCGCCAACGCGTATCTTCAGGTGGCCCGTAAGCTTAAGTTAGGCAATTCGAAGTTTGCCGCAGAAAAGGAAGAAGCCTCGCTGCTGGAGGACAATGTCACCTTTTACAAGGAACTGCTCAAGCGGATGCCTGCTCCCGAAGCCCGGGCCCAGATCTACTATGATCTGGCCAAGACCTACGATTTGCTGGGCAAGAAAGAAGAGTCCGTGGCTGCCCTCAAAACGCTTGTAACGGACTATCCGAAGTCACCGCTGTTGACGGAAGTCTATTTCCGCTTGGCCGAGGACTCGTTCACACATAACCGTTTCACCGAGGCCGCCGGCTACTACCAGAAAGTTTTGGGTGACCGGAAATCCGAGTTTTATGATACCGCTGTCTACAAGCGGGGCTGGTCGCTTTACCGGGCGGGTGATTTCGAGACCGCCCTGCCGCTTTTCTTCGACTTTGCCGAACGCATCATGGTGAAGCCGCAGAAGACCGACAAGGAAGAAGCCAAGCTGCATGACGCCATGGACGTCATTAGCTTGAGCTTTATGATGCAGGACGGTCCCAAGACCCTGGACGCGCATTTTGACAAGGTCGGCCCCAAATTCTACGAGTCGGCCATTTATGCGAATCTGGCGGAAGCTTATCTTGGCAAACGGCAATTCACGAACGCCGCTCGCACGTATGAATCCTTTATTGCCCGGCACCCTGCCGACCCCAGCACGCCGGAGTTGAGCTCCGCCATCATCAAGATTTATGAGCAGGGCGGATTCCCGTCACAGGTGGTGCTGGCCAAGGAAGACTTTATTACCCGGTACAATCCGGAGAGCGAATACTGGAAGAACGCCGACGAACCCACGCGCGCCAAATTGCGCCCGATTCTGGAACAGCATATTGTCGATCTCGCCAAGCATTATCATGCCCTAGCCCAGCTCGACAATAATGAAGGCTATTATCTGAAGGCCGCCCAGTGGTACCGCGCGCATCTGGAGCTGAATCCGCCGGAAAGCGAAGCGATCGGCATCAATGAACTGCTAGCCGAGGCGCTCTACTCCGCCAAACATTATGAAGACGCCATCAAGGAATTCGAGAAGACGGCCTACGAGTACAATAATCCCAAGGCCGTTGATGCCGCGTACTTCGCCCTGCAAAGCTATCAGGAATGGGACAAGTCCCTCGGCGAAAACGAGGAGGCCCGCAAGGCGCTCCTGCCCAAGCGGGGAGCCAGTGTTTTCAAGTATGCCTCGAAATTCCCTCAGGATGAGAATACGCCCAAGCTGATCCAAGGACTGACCCAGTTCCTCTATGATCACTACAAGGAATACGATGACAGTTCGCGGCAACTTGTGAAGGACTTGCAAGCCTCCGTCTTTACGTTGGCCGCAGCCTATCCGGAAAACAAGAACTCTGCGCTGATGCTGCAAGGTTTGACCAATCTGTACCTGCATTTCAAGGATTACGACGGCGCCATCGGCTCCGCGAAGACCCTGCTCGCCATCAATCCTCCGGTGGATAACGCCCTGCGTCAGGAGGCGGCGGGCGTGATCGCCGACGCGCAATATGACCAAGGGAAGTTCAACGAAGCCGACAAGTCCTATCAGGCTGTGCTTGCGTATAACGTGACCGACGCCAAGCTGAAGGCCAAATACCAGGATCGTCTGGCGACTTCGTATTATCGTCAGGCGGAACAACTTCGGGACGATAAAAAGCCTGAGGAGGCGGCAGCCTTCTTCCAGAAAGCGGCGCAGGCGTCGGTCGATGTCAAGATTCGTGCATCTTCCGACTTTGATGCCGCCGCGGTCCTGCTGAACGGGGAGAAATACAAGGAAGCCATTCCGGTGCTGATTTCATTCCGGGATCATTATCCGAATCATGAGTTGACCCAGACGATTCCTGAAAAACTGGCTCTGGCCTATGAAAAGCTCGGTGATACCGAGAATGCGGCCGCGCAATACGAGGCAATTGCCGCACGCGACGTCAAGAAGAATCCGCAGAACGCGCGCGAAGCGCTCTGGGCCGCCGCCGAAATGTATGAGAAGGTCAAGAAAACTGACGCGGCGTTGCGCATCTACCGCCAGTATTCTATGGACGCGACCAATCCGCCGGACCTGCGCGCGGAGGCGACCTTCAAGCTCTACAATAATGCCGTGGCCAACCAGCAGCCTCTTGAACAGCAGACGGCGCTCAAGACACTGGCGCAACTGTTTGAAAAGCAGGGAAACAATGCGTCACCGCGCATGAAGTATTTTGGCGCGCTGTCCAACTTCAAGCTCAGCCAGCCGCTGTATGATGCCTTTGCCGCAATCCCGTTGAAGCAGCCGCTCAAGACGAGCATCCTTGCCAAGAAGAAGGCGATGCAGAATGCGCTGAGCGCCTATAACAAGGTCGCCGCCATCGGCGTCGCCGAGTTCGTGACCGCTGCCAACTTCCAGCAGGGCGAGATTTATCGCCAGATGGCCAAGGATCTCCTGCAAAGCGAGCGACCGAAGGGGCTGAGCGATCTGGAGGCTGAGCAGTATACGATTCTGCTCGAAGAGCAGGCGGATCCGCTCTCCGACAAGGCGATCGATCTGCACTCGCTGAACTCCAACCTGGTCAAGCAGGATGTTTACGACAGCTTTGTCCAGAAGAGCTTCGACGCCTTGTCGGAACTCTCTCCGGGCCGCTACAACAAACATGAGCAGCTTGAAGAAGGCATTGACGATATTTATTGAGGAATCGCGGCATGTTTGTCAAAGACGGGATCAGGATCGGGATTGTGGTGCTTGGCGGCGCCCTTGCCGCCTGCTCATCCATGAAGGAAAAGCCCGCAGCGCCGGTCACCGCCTCTGAATCTCCGGCTGTGACCCCGGCCGAGCTCAACAGCGAACCGGATCTGGAGAAAATGGCCAAGGAACGCGCCGCGCGTGGCGAAACGGCTCGGAAGGAAGACGCACCCAAAGCCGGAACAACCATTGCCGGAGCCGATACATCGGGCGGAGCGCTGGTTCCTGTTCCGGCGGATCTGGAAGTGAGGAAGCTGGCAACCGAACAAGCCGCTGACTACACGCAGGCTCTCGCCTTGATGAAGGCCGGCCGACTGGATGAATCCTACGCCCTGTTCGACTACATCCTGAGCCGGACGGATAGCCTTTCCGGCCCCTTGCTGAATCAGGCAATTATCCGGATGCGGCAGTCCAAGTACGCCGACGCGACGTTATTGTTGAAGAAAGCTCAGACGATCAACAGCAAGAACCCCTATGCATTCAGCCTGATGGGATACGCGGAAAAGCAGCAGGGGCATTTCAAGGCCGCGCGCGAAGCATATGAACAAGCGCTCGCGCTCGCGCCGAAATACGGCAAGGCGCAATTCAATCTGGCCGTCCTCGCCGATCTCTACCTGCAGGACCTGCCGCTGGCGCTTGAGCACTACCAGGCTTATCAGGCCCTGCAGGCCAAGCCGGACCCCACGGTCGCCAAATGGATCATAGACCTGCAGAAGCGTACCGGCGTCTACAAGGCGCCTGAAAAAGCCCGGTCGGAAGAAATCACCGAGGATACGCCACCGCCCGCCCCGCAGACTGGCGATCAAGCCGCCACCCCTGCGCCCTCTGGGGACGCTACTCCGGCTACTCCGGCTACTCCGGCTACTCCGGCTACTCCGGCTACTCCGGCTACTCCGGCTACTCCGGCTACTCCGGCTACTCCGGAAGCCCAACCGGCTCAGGCGCAAACCGTCACCCCTGCGGCCAAGCCGAAGGGCTCACGGAAAGCGCACGCCAAAGCCGCGGCTCAACCGCCGGCCACTGCAACGGCGACTTCCGCGCCGGAGCCTTCCGCGACGACGGCCCCGCAGGGGACTCAACCATGAAACAACTGAAACTTTCGCTTGCATTGGTACCGACCCTCTTGTGCTGTGCTGTCCATGCGGAAGAGACCGCTAAAACGCCCTCCCCGGCAAAATCTGTCGCTCCAGCCGCTAAAACAGGCAAGGCTGCTGCGAAAAAAGAGGGCGGAAGCGTGGATATCACCCATGGCCTGGACATCATCGGGAGTCAGGACGCTCCTTTGGAGCTGAACATCGTGCCATGGAAAGACAAGGAATCCCATCTTCCGAAAAATCCCCTTGATGCATCCGTCCTTGACGAAACCCTCGAACCGATTGACCGGGACGTGGTGCGCCGCGAGGTTGACTTTTCACAGGCCTTACAGGCCCCCACCCCCTGAACCGACCACCAGAAACAATACCTCAAACAGGAGTACACGCCATGTGGTTCATTCGATTCGTACAAGAAGGCGGCATCTTCATGTATCCGACGCTGATCATCATGCTGATCGGCGTCGGTATCGCCATCGAACGCATCCTTTTCTTCATCCGCATCAAAGCCGCCAACAAGGCGCTCTGGGAAGCGGTATTCCCCGCCGTTCAGAAGGGTGATCTCGACAAGGCGCTCAAACAGGTCAAGGATAATGACACCGAATTGGGTCGCATCCTGGAATACGGCCTGGTCCGCAATCAGACCGCCCGTCGCGTCGAGGATATCGAAACGGCGATGGAAGAGGCCCTGATGGAAGTCATGCCGCGCATGGAGGCTCGCACCCCTTACCTTTCCTCCTTCGCCAACATCGCCACCCTGATCGGTCTGCTCGGCACCGTGCACGGGATGATCATGGCCTTCGCCGCCGTGGCTCACGCCGATCCGGCGCAGAAAGGCGACATGCTTTCCGCCTCCATCGCCGTGGCCATGAACAACACGGCGCTGGGTCTGGGGGCCGCGATTCCGCTGTTGCTGGCCAGCGCCTACCTCCAGAGCTGCACCTCCGAGGCAGTGGAAACCCTTGAAACCGCTACGGTCAAGATCCTGAATGTCTTCCGCCAAATTCGTGGGCAGCAAGGTAATAACTGATCTACCTTGACGCCCTGAGGAACTCACCATGCGGAAACACCAACATTCAGAGGAACTGAACCTAACGCCGTTCCTGAACCTGATGGTGATTCTGATCCCGTACCTGCTCCTGAGCGCTGTGTTCAGTCAGGTGGCCGTGCTGCAGGTATCCATGCCCAGCAGCGGCGGCGGCACGGGACCCGATCAGAAGAAACCACCCCTGGTTCTGGAAGTCATGGTTTACAAGAACGGCTTCAAGGTCGCAGATCGTCAGACGGGTCCGCTAAAGGATATCCCCCTCACCGCCGGCGGTGATCTGGATTACATTGCGCTCAATGATTATCTGCGCGGTGTGAAGACCCAGTATCCTGCTGTCTCCGAGGCCAGCATCCTGCTCGAAGCCGACACCAACTACGATAAATTGATCCATACGATGGACGCGGTCCGCATCGTTACCAGCGAAACGACCGGCAACAAGTACGGCCTGTTCCCGGATATCAGCATCGGCGACGCACCGCCGAATACCGGAGGCAAACCATGAGCAGCGCACGCACGAAACGCCATGAGCGCATGCAACGGCGACTGCGACGCAAGCCGCAGGAAGGCCTGTTGCTGACCGCTCTGATCGACATCTTCACCAACCTGCTGTTCTTCCTGTTGGTGATGGCGCAGAACCCAAGCAAGCTGCCCAATGTCAAGGATCTCCAACTGCCCACGTCCATTGCGGAAAAGCAGCCCAAGGAAACCCTTGCGGTCATGATCACGCAAAAGGAAATCCTGGTGCAGGACAAGCATGTCCTGTCCCTGGATGAAGCAAAAGCAGTACAGAACGACCAACTGGCGGCCCTGACGACCGAGCTCAAGGCATGGGCGGCAAAAACCCCGCCGACCCTGAACGCACAGGGTGTTCCCGAGCGGGAAGTCACGATCATTGGCGACCGTAATGTTCCCTATGCCGTCCTGCGTAAGGTCATGGCCACCTGCAGCATGAATGACTACTCCAAGATGTCATTCGCCGTGGCGCATGGAGGTAAGAAATCATGACCGTCAATATCATGATCAAGGCCTACCTGCCTTGGGATGAACTGCCCGAAGACGCCGCCCGTGCACGGCGAATCAACCGGACGGCGCTCATCATCGGATTGCTCTTTGCCCTGATCATTCCGAACATCAAGCTCCCCCCTCCCCCGCCGACCGCGCCGAACGAGGACTTCAACAACCGGATTGCCCAGGTCATCCAGCGGCAGCAGGAAGTTGTTTTGCCCCCGCCGCCGCCGAAGCCCCTGGAGCAAAAGAAGCCTGAAAAGACGGATGAGCAGAAGCCGGAGGAAAACAAACCTAAGGAACAGGTCGAAAAAGAGCCTCCGAGCAAGCACGCTACCAAGGAACAGATTGACAAAGCGACCGCCAAGGGTCAGAAACTGCTCAAGGACGCCGGCGTAGCGGACGCGCTGGCCAGTCTGCGCGACTTTGAAACCACCGGCATGGCCATGGCGAAGAACCCTTCCACGGGTGGCGATCTGCAGAAAAACAGTGGTGAACCTGTCGGAACATCGCGCAATATGCTGACAAGTCGCGCCGGCGCCAACTCGGGCGGTCTCGCCTACCAAGGCGGCTTCAGCTCCGGTTTTGGCGGCGGTGTTGCGGGCGGACGCGGCGGCAAGGGCGACTTCAACTTGGGCGTCAAAGGCGCCAAGGACATGAAAGGCGGCCTGATTGCCGGAGTGCAAGGCGTGGGTGGCGCGGGTAACGGCAAGGGCGGTGCGGGCGATCGCGGCGCCGGCGGCGTGGGCAAGCGCACCCAGGAAGAAATCCGGGCTATCTTCGACCGCTTCTCGGGCAAGATCGTCTCGGCGTATGTGCGCGCGACCAAGGATGACCCCAGCTTGCAAGGCGTGCTTCGCCTGCGCCTGACGATTGACCCCGATGGTTCCGTCACTGAATGTACAGTCGCCTCCAGCGAACTGAACAATCCGGAACTTGAAGCGAAGATCGTCGCCATCGTGCGCGGCTTCAACTTCGGCGCTGACAATGTCGAAGTCTGGAAGGGGACATTCCCCGTCAACCTCTACCCGAAATGACCGGGACGGAGGGAAGAAAAGGCGCTACCCAGCGCCTTTTTTTTGCCCGTTTCTTGAGTTTTACCGCCAATTTGCAGTATCCTTCGCGGCCTGAAAGGGGAGGTGTGGCCGAGCGGTTTAAGGCACCGGTCTTGAAAACCGGCGTGGGTTACGCCCACCGTGAGTTCGAATCTCACCGCCTCCGCCACACTCCGTTACCGGGTAGCCGCTCGTCGCAACCGACCTTGGGCCACCTGACCCGGCATGCTATTCTGCATCGCTCTTTTTTACCCCGGCCACAAGCTGGGGCATGGATGTTTCCTCGTTAATTGGGCTGGTAAACCATGACTCAAACCGCTGTTAATCCTCCCTCGTTTGTCCGTAACGCCAAACTCGTCGCCTGGGTCGCCGAAATCGCCGCCCTCACCCAACCGGACCGCATCGAATGGTGCGATGGCAGCGAGGAAGAAAACCAGCGGCTGCTTGACCTGATGGTCAGCACCGGCATGATGAAAAAGCTGAATCCCGAGAAGCGCCCGAACTCCTTTCTTGCCTGCTCCGACCCGTCGGATGTCGCGCGCGTGGAAGACCGCACCTATATCTGCTCCGCCAACCAAGCTGACGCCGGTCCGACCAACAATTGGGAAGACCCTGCCCTGATGCGTGAAACCATGACGGGGCTGTTCACCGGTTGCATGCGCGGTCGCACCCTGTATGTCGTCCCGTTCTCCATGGGCCCCTTGGGCAGCCATATCGCCCAAATCGGCATCGAACTGACCGACAGCCCCTACGTTGTCGTCAACATGCGCATCATGACCCGCATGGGCAAGGCGGTGTATGACGTGCTGGGCGAGGACGGCTATTTCATCCCCTGCGTACACTCCGTGGGCAAGCCGCTGGCTGCGGGCGAGGCAGACGTCAAATGGCCTTGCAACCAGACCAAATATATCGTGCATTTCCCCGAAACCCGTGAAATCTGGTCTTATGGTTCCGGCTACGGTGGAAACGCTCTCCTCGGCAAGAAGTGCCTTGCGCTTCGCATTGCTTCCGTGATGGGGCGCGATGAAGGATGGCTCGCGGAACACATGCTGGTGCTCGGCGTGACCAACCCGAAAGGTGAAAAGCACTATGTTGCAGCGGCCTTCCCCTCCGCCTGCGGGAAAACCAATTTCGCCATGCTGATTCCCCCGGCCGGCTTCGAAGGCTGGAAGGTCGAGACCGTTGGCGAGGATATTGCCTGGATCAAACCGCACAGTGACGGACGTCTCTACGCCATCAACCCCGAAGCAGGATTCTTTGGCGTCGCTCCGGGAACGAACCGCACCACCAATCCCAACTGCATGGCCACCCTCGACGCCAATGTCATCTTCACCAACGTTGCGCTCACCGATGACGGGGATGTCTGGTGGGAAGGCCTCAGCAAGCCGGCCCCCGCGCACCTGATCGACTGGACCGGCCAGGACTGGACCCCGGACTGCGGCCGCAAGGCGGCTCATCCGAACGCGCGGTTCACGGTTGCCGCCAGCCAGTGTCCCTCCATGGACCCGAACTGGGAAGATCCGAACGGCGTACCGATCTCCGCTTTCATCTTCGGCGGTCGTCGCGCGGACACCGTCCCGTTGGTGGTGGAAGCCTTCAACTGGGAGGACGGCGTCTACAAGGCTGCGACCATGGGCTCCGAAACCACCGCTGCCGCTGTCGGTCAGATGGGCGTGGTTCGCCGTGACCCCTTCGCCATGCTGCCCTTCTGCGGCTACCACGTTGGCGACTATTTCGCCCACTGGCTGCAGATGGGCGAGAAGCTCACCGCCTCGGGGGCCAAGCTGCCACGCATCTTCAACGTCAACTGGTTCCGTACGGATGAGAACGGTCAGTTCATCTGGCCGGGATTCGGGCAAAACATGCGTGTGCTGGAGTGGATCGTCGAGCGCTGCGAAGGCCGTGGCGAAGGACATGAATCGGCTATCGGCATCGTGCCGAATTATGAGGACATCTCCTGGAAAGGCATCGACTTCCCGAAAGATCAGTACCTCAAGGTAACCTCGCAGGATGCCGACGCCTGGAAACGGGAACTCACCAGTCACGATGAACTCTTCAACAAGATCGCCTCGAAATTGCCTCAGGCGCTGCGCACGCGTCGCGCCATACTGGGCGACAAGCTAGGCGCCTGAAACGCAGCTTGCAAACCTTTACAAGGGACGCTATAAGCGTCCCTTGTTATTTGGGGCGTTTGCCGGACAGACGGCAGCTAGATTTCAAACAGGTTACACGTTCACGAATTCTTGACGCTCGTGGGTCTAGAGTAGTGAAGTTAAACCGAGGTTTCTGTCATGTACCTGCTGATCGTTGAAGACAATCCTGATCTTGCCGCCAATATCGGGGAATACATGGAGTCTAAGGGACACATCGTCGATTACGCATCGGACGGACTGACCGGTTTCAATCTCGCAACCGCCAACCGCTACGACGCCGTTGTCCTTGACCTCTATCTCCCGGGACTCGACGGCCTCACGCTGTGCCAGAAACTGAGAAGCGACTCCCGTTCCTCGATCCCGGTACTGATGCTGACCGCGCGTGACCGTGAACAGGACAAGCTGGCCGGGTTCGAAGCCGGAGCGGATGATTATCTGACCAAACCGTTTTCGCTCCCGGAACTGCTGGCCAGACTCAACGCGCTCGTCCGCAGGTCGCAAGGCGCCATCTCGACCCGACTTGAGGTCTTTGATCTGACCTTTGATTCGGACACGCTGACCGCCATCCGTAACGGCAGAAAACTCGAATTGACCCCGACGGGCTACAAGCTGCTCGACAAGCTGATGCGGGTTTCGCCGGCTGTGGTGGCCCGCCAGGATATTGAGCGGCTATTGTGGGGCGACAATCCCCCTGACAATGACGCGACATTACGCGCGCATATCCATGCGCTCCGGAATGCCATCGACCATGACGGCCAACCCAAGCTGCTCCACACGATTCATGGCGTGGGTTACCGGCTGGCCTTGGCTCCCAGCGACTGATGCGGACTCAGGGGCACTCCGGGAGACTGACCCTCCACGGGCGCTTCCTGCTCGCGTTGGCTCCCCTGCTCTTATTGCTCGCCTGCGGCTTCGCGATTTCCAGTTACCTTTTTTATGCGACCACCAAGACCGAAACTGTCGATAACGCCTTGATCAAGCGGATGGACCAATTTGTCCAGCGCTTCGCGGAACGCCCCGATCTGCCACTGCCCGCGATGGGCGGATTTACGGGTTTCATGACCGGCAATCCGCTCAGCCCCCCCATCCCTGCCGCCCTGCTTTCCCAGGAACCGGACCGCATTCATCATGGCGTGCAACTGGACGGCAAAAGCTACTTCCTGCTGCACCGGGAAATCGGGGGGCGGGATTTTTACCTGCTGCTCGATGACAGCCCCACACGGGCCATTCGTAACCGTATGGTATTGCTGATCGCCGGGAATCTTGCCTTCGGATTCATTCTGGCGCTGTTGTGTTCGCACTGGATGGCCCGTCAGATCAATAGGCCGGTACAGGCGCTGGCCGCCGCCGTCAAAAAAGCCGGAGCGTCTCCGGAGGCGCCGCCATGCCTCTCGCAGCGGTTTCATGAGCCGGATGTGGCGGAAATTGCCGATGCCTTTGACCAGTACGCTCTGAGGCTGTCCCGCTTCATCGAGCGGGAACACGCCTTCACCGAGGACGCCAGTCATGAGCTGCGAACGCCGTTGACCATCATCCGTTCCTCGGCGCAACTGCTGAGCGAGGATGAGTCGATCAGCCACGCCAGCCAGCTGCGCATCGCGCGCATCCTGCGCGCCAGCGCGGGCATGCAGGCCTTGCTGGAAGCCCTGCTCTGGATCAGCCGGGAAAACGTGGCGCGCCAGATGCCGTTGATCGACCTGGGGCAATTGATTGACGAAACCGTACAAGGGCATCAGGAAAATCTTCGCCATCGCCCGGTCGAGCTGGTATTCCGGAATCAGTCGCAACAACCGCGGCCGGTGGCCCATGGCATGGCGGCCAGCATCATTGGCAACTTGCTGCAAAACGCTCTCCAGTTCACTGAACGCGGCACGGTTTGCGTGACCCTGACCGATCAAATGCTATCAGTCGAGGATTCCGGTCATGGCATTCCGGCACCGGATCTCGAGCATATTTTCGAGCGGCGATACCGGGGTGCGCAAAGTCGCGGACAGGGCCTGGGACTCTATATCGTCAGCCGCATGTGCACGGCGCTGGGCTGGACAATCAGTGCGGAACGGGCCTCCGGGCCCGGCGCTCGCTTCGTGATCCGCTTTCCCGATAACAAGACCACTGAAAACGCCGGCGCGGGCTGATGGTATAGTTCGCGGTTTACCGGAGAGGAAACCGCCGATCCGGTCAGCCGATTCGACACCCGGAGCTTGCATGTTCACCCGACTGACCCATCATCGATACGGACTGATCGCCGTACTCACCCTGGTGTGCCTGGGCCTGTTCTTTGTACTTAGAACGGCACTGCTGGTGAACAATCTCCCGCTCCTGGATCTGGTGGCTCTCGATGTGCCACTGATTTACGGCGCGGGCCTCCTGCATGACCTTGCCTTCCTTTCCTACCTGCTGACGCCCCTGGTCTTCTACGCCATGTGGCCCGGCGAACGCTGGTGGTCCGGCCGGATCAACCGCGTCCTGATTTACGCGGTGTCGCTCTTCGTGATCGGGTTGATCACCTTTGATCTGGTGGCGGAATGGCTGTTCTGGGACGAATTCCAAGTCCGCTTCAATTTCATCTCGGTGGACTACCTGGTTTACCGGCGTGAAGTGACGGGAAACATCTCGGAATCTTATCCGGTGGTGCCGATTTTCTCCGCCATCGGCCTCGTGACCCTGCTGCTGTTTGCCCTCTCCCGAAAGGCGATCGATGCGTCAATGGCTGCTGCAACATCGCCGGGTGCGCGTCGGCGCGTCGGAGCCATGCTGCTGGCCGTCCCCCTCGCGGCCTATTTCGGCATCAACAGTGAAACGCTGGGACACATTACGGGCAATAACTACAAGAACGAGCTGGGCAAAAACGGCCCCTACCAGTTCTTTTACGCCTTCTGGCATAACGAGCTGGAATACGAACAGTTCTACCGCACCGGAGATGTCGCCGCGCTTTCCACCCGCCTGAAAGATCAGGTGGTGCAATCCAACCAGCGTTTCCTGAGCGACAAGCCGTTCGACATCAGCCGTCAGGTCAGTTATGCGGGTGCGCCCAAGAAGTTGAACATCATGATGATTGTCGTGGAGTCGCTGAGCGGCGACTACCTGGACAGCCTCACCGGAACGGATCACCTCACGCCCTATCTGGATGACTTGTCGCGGCAAAGCCTGTTCTTTACCCGTTTTTACGCCACCGGCAATCGCACGGTCCGCGGCATGGAAGCGCTGACCCTGTCAATTCCGCCGACGCCGGGACAATCGGTCATCCACCGGCCGCAGAACGAAAACCTGTTTTCGCTCGGCAATCTGCTGCGCGACAAAGGCTATGACGCGAAGTTCATCTACGGCGGATACGGGTATTTCGACAACATGAACTACTTCTTTTCCCATAACGGATTTGATGTGGTTGATCGCACGTCCTTCGCGCCGGATGAAACGGTTTTCGGTAATATCTGGGGCGTATCCGACGAATACCTTTTCCTTCGCGCCATGCGCGAAGCGGACAAGTCGCACGCCGCCGGCAAGCCCTTTTATTCCTTTGTGATGACGACCAGCAATCATCGCCCGTACACCTTTCCCGCCGGTCGCATCGACCTGCCCAGCGGCAAATGGACGGGCGCCGTCAAATACACCGATTACGCCATTCACAAGCTGATCGAGGATTCTCGTAGCAAGCCCTGGTTCGATGACACCCTTTTCGTGATCGTGGCCGACCATTGCGCGGGCTCAGCAGGGAAGTCGGATGTCCCGTTGGAGAGGTATCACATCCCGCTGATCGTCTATGCCCCCAAGCATGTCCAACCCGGGCGAGTGGAACGGATGGTCAGCCAGATTGATGTGGCACCAACCCTGATGGGCCTGCTCAACCAATCCTATGTCTCACGCTTCTTCGGCAAGGATGTGTTGCTGCAGGATATGACACCGGAACGCGCGCTGATGGGCACTTACCAGAAGGTCGCACTCTTCCGCGAGAACCACATGACGATCCTGTCACCGCAACGGGCGGTCAATATCATGGATTACCAGAACCCCGACAAACCGACTGCTGCGCCCGAAAGCGGATTTCCCGATCTGGTGCAGGACACCTTGTCCTATTATCAGGGCGCCAGTTACCAACTGCACAACAACCTGTTCCGGCACATTCCCGGGGAAAACCGTTAATCCTTGCGGGCGGCGTCCAGCATGACCAGCAGTTGGGTGACGGTCTGGCGCGCACGCGCGAAGTCGAGACGTGACAGGGCGGTCGCGAGTTCGGCCGTCTGCGCCGGATAATGCGGCTTCAGCAAGGGCTCCAGTGCGGTGAACCGGCCCCGGGCGTCAAAGCTGCGACGGAGCAGCAGGTCCATCAGCTCGCGCAGGGCCGGCATGACCACGGCCAGATCCACGCCCGGCCGCTCGATCGTCTCGCCGGGAGTTTCTTCGGCTGCAGGCGTCTCCCGCACACTCTCGGACAGTGACAAGTAACGGGACAACACAGCGGCGAACTCGGCAGGATCTATCGGCTTGGCCAGGAAATCGTTCATACCGGCCATCCGGCATCGCTCGCGATCCTCCGGCAAGGCATGTGCAGTGAACGCCACGAGGGGCAACGCGGATAGCCCCGGCATGCGACGGATACGGCGGGCGGTTTCGTAGCCGTCCAGTCCGGGCATCTGGATATCCAGCAACACCAACGCAAAGGTTTCATGGCGCAGCTTTTCCAGCGCCTCCGCGCCATCTCCGGCAATCGTGACGTCCAATCCCGCCAGCTTCAGCATGTCGGCAGCGACGCGCTGGTTGAGAAGATTATCCTCGACCAGCAGGACCCGGGCCGGCGCATACGCCGGTAATGTCATGACCGCGTTCGGCGGCGAGACCGCGTCGTGACCGGCGGACTCCAGACCGAGCAGCATGTCCCAGACCGCATGCTGGGATACCGGGCGGATCAGGCAAGCGACTCCCGGTTGAGGGCGCGCCTCCTCGGAAGTCGTCATCAAACACAACCAGGGCCGGGGCCCTTCCCCTCCCCGAAGCCGGGTCAACAGAGATTCGCCGTCCAAGGTGGCCAGCGTCTCGTCTACCATCACCAGATCGTAACCGGACGCGCCGGGGTTGCTGCCCAGCAGGCCCAGCGCGGACAGCGCGCTGTCCGTCGTTCGCACGATATTTCCCATCTTGCCGAGCATGGCGACCAGCTGATCCCGCGCGCCGCCCGGCGGGTCCACCAGCAGGATGGACAAGCGGCGGCGATCGCTGCGCAGCCCGGGCATGGAAACCGCCTCGGCGTCCTGATCCACGACGATATCAAACGTAAAAACGCTGCCTTTGCCGGGCAGGCTTTCCACGAGGATGCCGCCGCCCATGAGTTCCACCAGCTTCTGGCTAATCGCCAGGCCGAGACCGGTACCGCCGTATTTGCGCGTGGTCGAACTATCCGCCTGGTAAAACGCAGTAAACAGGCCTTCCGCCTGCGTGGCCGTCATGCCGATGCCGGTGTCCACCACCCGGCAACGTAAGCGCACCCGTCCTTCGGACGTCAGTTCATGACTGAACTCCATCGCCACTTCGCCCTGCTCAGTGAACTTCACGGCGTTGGCGCAGAGATTCAACAACACCTGGCCCAGTCGCAGCGGATCGCCAAGCAAATGGACCGGCGTCCCCGGCGAGATGCCAACCCGGAGGTCAAGCCCCTTGTCGGCTGCCGGGAGCGACAACTGCTGGATCACGCGCTGGACAACACTATTCAGATGAAAGGGAACCCGCTCGATTTCAACCCGTCCGGCCTCGACCTTGGAAAAATCGAGGATGTCGTTGATGATGTCCAGCAACAGGCGCGATGAGGTCTCGATGCGCTCCAGATACTGCCGCTCCTGCGGCCCGAGGTTGCGGCGTTGCAAGAGATAGGTGAATCCGGTGATGGCGTTGATCGGCGTGCGGATCTCGTGGCTCATGTTCGCCAGGAACTGGCCCTTGGCGATATTGGCCCGCTCGACCTCGGCATTGCGCTCCTGAAGCTCCCGCGTGCGTTGAGCGATCACCCGCTCCAGATACTGTCGGCGGCCGCTGTTGATCAGAACCATGGACACGGCCAGTGCGGAGCCGATCACGCCACCCAGCAGCACCGGCCAGTTGATCCAGCCCTTCACGGCATGGAGGCGCGCATCTGTCGGCCAGGCCTGAATCCGCCAGACGCGGCGCATGATGGGAATGTCCATTCGCATGGTCAGCCGCAACAACTCCGCCGTCTGGCGCGCCTGCAATTCGGGGGGGGGGCCGTAAAGCACGATATGCGCCATGCGATCCGAGACTACCAGTGCGACGCCGTTCGCCGCAAAGACGGGAGCCATGTCTGCAAGCACGTGATCGGCTTTGAGCACCACCACCACGAAACCGCGCAGTCCCGACAAACGATGCGGCGCCCCCTCGCGGTAGACCGGCGTGTAGATGAGCACGCCGCGATGATCCCGCTGGTCCTGGATCAATCGGACCGGCGGCGTCATGATCGGCAGATCCGTATCCGCCGCCTGCTCCAGCATGGCGCGCCGCCACTCCACCGCCATCAGATCAAAGCCCGCTGCAGGGTCATTGCCCCGGGCGGGCAGGACATACGTTATCGGTACATACTCGGAACGTTCGGCGGCGGTCTTCGGAACCCCCTGGTCATCCGGCTCCGTGATTCGGAACGGCCGGCCGGTTTCCAGGCCTATCCGGGCCTCAAAGGCCGCACGCTCATCGCTGCCAATCCGGGGCGCCCATTCGACGGCCTGAACTTCCGGGTGCCGGGTCAGCCAGTCCGAAATGAAACGGGAAAAGGCCGACCGGTCGATCTCACCGGCGCCGTTCAGGAAGGCGCGCGTTGACAGCGACACCTCTTCATAGTCGCCGAAGCGTTGCTCCATCAGGGAAACCGCGCGCTGGGCGCCGGACTGAAACCGGGCGAACTGTTCGGAGGATTCCAGCCGGGATACCAGGAGGAACCCCAGCAAGCAAAGGACGAAAGCCAGCATCTGCACACCGGAGGTCATCCAGGCCCGGGGGCGGTTAAAATGCGGCATCCCCCGGTCCCATACCACCATCAACGGCATGAAGAGCAGGATGCCGATACTGTCGCCCAGCCACCAGGTGACCCAGTTGGCGAACCAGTGATCATGCCAGATCAGCCCCGCCAGCCAGAGGCAGGTCACGCTCCAGGTCGCATTGATCAACGGCGTGACGAATCCGCCCCAGAAGAGTACCCGGATGACCGGTCCGGGTTCATCAAGCGCCAGCGTGCCTCCGGCAAATCTCCGGACCAGCCAGCGGCCGATCGCCGCTTGCGTGACCGCGCCGATCGCCAGCAAGCCCGGCATCACCGGGTTAACGGACAGCACGGGAGCATCGGTCACATAGGCCGTCATCACCATTTCGATGAAGAACGCCCCGCAAAAGATGCCGGGCAACACCCGCCATCCCCGGATCAATACGCTCCCGAGCGCGATCCCGGCGGCAGGCCAGAGCGCCACGCCGAAGCCCGTGGGTGTGGATTGCCACAGTCCGATCAGCCCTGCGATGAAATAGGCGACCCCGATCCGGGCATTCTGTCCCGCAGCGCCCCGCCAGAGTGACAAGCCGGCCATCATGCCGCCCGGTTAGCGATTGTCGCGCGCACTAGCGGTACGCCTCGACCGACTCGACATCCAGCTGCTCGGGCTTGAGGTAACGACGCGCATACTTCTCCCAGACCCGGCCACTCAGGAAAAGCTGGTAGAGGTCCGGATCGATATGGTTCTGGTCACGCATGCGCTGCAGGATGGAAAGAGCCTGGGATATCTTCATGGGCGGTTTGTAGGGACGCTCGCTCGCGGTCAGCGCCTCGAAAATGTCGGCGATCGCCATCATGCGCGCGGGCCAGGACATCTGATCGCGCTTGAGGCCTTTCGGGAAACCGGTCCCATCCATTTTTTCATGATGACCGCCCGCGTATTCCGGCACACGACGCAGGTTTTTCGGGAACGGCAGCGACTCCAGCATCTGGATGGTGACCTTCATGTGGTCGTTGATCTTCTGGCGTTCGTCGAAGCTCAGGGTGCCGCGGTCTATACACAAGAATGCCACTTCTTGTTCGGTCAGGATCGGCTGATCCACGCCCAGATGGTCTTTCCAGCGCCGCTCGGCGATCCCGCGGACACGGGCCTTGTGCTCGTCACTCATGAACTCGCCGCCCTTGTTCGCTTTCTCGATGAAAAGACAGTCATCCTGAAGATTGGCCAGTTCCTGGCGCAGGATCTCCTCCAGGGCGGCCGATTGCGCGGGGTTCTCGCGGATCTGGCGCAGGCAGGCGATTTCAGTCTGTGCCATCAGCGCCGTGAAGCGGGCCTTGACGGTTTCCACGCCGTCAATCAGCAGGTGCAGCTTGGTGGACTTGTCCAGCAGGTAATCCGGCGTGGCAAGCTTGCCGCAGTCATGCAGCCAGGAAGCCACCCGTAATTCGTACCAGTCGTTTTCATCCAGCGAGAACCCCTTGAGCGGGCCTTCGGCGGCCTCGCACGCGGCCGCGGCGATCAGTTCGGTCAGCGCGGGCACCCGCTGGCAGTGCGCGGAGGTATGCGACGATTTGGCGTCAATCGCCTGCGCGATCACCTTGATGAAGGCGTCCAGCAGGTTCCGGGTGTCCTGCAGAAGGATCTGGTTATCCAGCGCGATTGCCGCACTGGACGCCAGCGCCGCCACGATCGGTTCGATGTCTTGCGGAAACGGGATGCTTTCTCCGGTCTCGCGGTCCTTGGCATTGACGAGTTGCAGCACGCCGATGACCTCGCCCTCGTGGTTGCAGAGCGGAACGGTCAGGAACGACTTCGAGCGGTAACCCGCCCGCGCGTCGAAAGCCTTGGTGCCGGAGAAGTCGAGATGCTCGGCGCAATACGCGTCCTCGATATTCTCCATGCGCTTGGTCAGCGCGGTATGGGTGGCGATATTGTTGTGGTTCGGCGTGCCATCGTCCCGAAGCAACGGCAGCGGGGCGAAGGGAATCGGTCGACCCGAGGTCCCGCCCAGCGTCAGGCTGAGCGAGTTGTTGCGCAGGATCTCGAATTCCAGCGCCAGCTTGCCGTTCTTCTCGCGCAGCAGGTAGAGCGTGCCGCCGTCGGCATGGGTGATATCCTGGGCGGCGTCCAGGATTTTCTCGAACAACCTGGCCGTATTGCGCTCGCTGGACAACGCGGTGCTGATCTCGATCAGCCGCCAGAACAGGTCGCGATTGAGGGGGGAGGAGGCAGTCATTGCACGCTCGGAACCGTTGCGGGTCTTGTCTTCCAAACACTCTAGCACAAGTCTCGCGTATAATCGGACGCCACCTGTCCGTGAAAAAGGCTAGATCGCGAAATGTCTCTGGTACGCACCCGTATCGCCCCCTCCCCGACCGGCTTTCCGCACGTGGGAACCGCTTACATCGCCCTGTTCAACCTGTGTTTCGCCCGTCAGCACGGCGGGCAGTTCATCCTGCGCATTGAGGACACCGATCAGGTCCGCTCAACGCTGGAGTCCGAGAACCAGATCCTGGCCTCCCTGCGCTGGCTCGGCCTCAACTGGGACGAAGGCCCCGATGTCGGCGGACCGCACGCGCCCTATCGCCAGAGCGAACGCAGCGCCATTTACCGCAAGTACGCCGACGAGCTGGTCGCGAAGGGACACGCATTCCATTGCTTCTGCGACAATCATCGCCTGGAAGCGCTGCGCGCTGAACAGACCGCCGCCAAGGCAACCATCGGCTATGACGGCCTGTGCATGGGTCTGTCCGCTGAAACCGTGGCGCAGCGACTGGCTGCCGGAGAGCCGTCAGTCATCCGCATGAAGGTGCCGCGCGAAGGCGTCTGTGAAATCGAGGACATCCTGCGCGGTCGCATCGACATCGAATGGGCGCAGGTGGACATGCAGGTGCTGCTCAAGGCGGACGGCCTGCCGACCTACCACCTCGCCAACGTGGTTGACGACCACCTGATGGAAATCACCCACGTCATTCGCGGCGAGGAATGGATCAACTCCGCGCCCAAGCACCTGCTGCTGTACAAGTACTTCGGCTGGCAGGCGCCGGTGCTGTGCCACATGCCGCTGCTGCGCAACCCGGACAAGAGCAAGCTCAGCAAACGCAAGAACCCGACCAGCATCACCTATTACGAGCGCATGGGCTACCTGCCGCAGGCGCTGCTGAACTACTTGGGCCGCATGGGCTGGTCGATGCCGGACGAGCGCGAGAAGTTCACCCTCGACGAGATGATCACGCACTTCGACATCAACCGGGTGTCGCTCGGGGGCCCGATTTTCGATGTCGCCAAGTTGAGCTGGCTGAACGGCCAATGGCTGAAGGAAATGGACATCGCCGGATTCATGCAGGCCTTCCAGCGCTGGGCCGTCAACAGCGACTATCTGGCGAAGGTCGCGAAGCAGATCCAGCCGCGCATCGAAACGCTGTCGGAAGCCGTCAACTGGGCCGGTTTCTTCTTCGCCGGCCGTGTCGGGGTGACCCCGGAAAAGCTGGCGCACAAGAAGCTGTCCCCGGACGAGGTGCGGAAAGTCCTGCAATTCGGCCTGTGGGAGCTGGAAAAAGTGTCGCTGTGGAACCACGACACCGTCGCGGCCGCCCTGCAACGCGTCAGCAACGGCATGGGCGTGAAACTGCGCGACTTCATGGCGCCGTACTTCGTGGCGATCGCGGGCTCCGCGTCATCGACGCCGGTCATGGAGGCCATGGCGATCATCGGCGCGGACCTGACCTTCCATCGCCTGCGTGATGCGATCGACGTGCTGGGCGGCCTGTCGAAGAGCGAACAGTCCGAGTGGCAGAAAGCCTGGCTGGCCCTGCCGCGCGAATAACGCAGCACAACCTGTCCCCGGTGCGACACCGGAGACAGGTCGCCATTACCACATCAGATCGTCAGGAATGACGTAATCCTTGTAGGGGTCATCCTCGTCCGCCGCCGCCGTCTCGGCTCGGGTGTTCAGCACCACAACCCGTGATGCATCACGGGTCGCGATCTTCTCGGCCACCAGCGTGGGCACCAGTTCATAGGCCTCGCCGTGACGGACAATGGCGATCTGGCCGCGCGCCAGCTGGGCCGATTGCGCCGCCGTCACATACAACTTCTTGATCTTGCCGCCATCGATGAACTGGTAGGAGATATCCCCCCCCTGCCGGCTGATCGTCTGGGTCGCGATCATGTTGACGACCTGCGCTTCCGCCGCCTTGATCTCACGCTCCTCCTGCACGCGGCGGTTCAGCTCGCGGTCGCGCAGCAGTTTTTCCTCCTGGGCCTTGAGGGCGAGTTTCCGCGCTTCATCCTTGTCTTCGGCAATACGCTTCTCGTGCTCCAGTTTCTTGAGCTTCTTGGGGTCGGCCAGTCCGGATTTCAGCAGCTGGTTTTTCAGGGAGTTGCTCATGGCGTCAGGCCCGTTGGTATGTCACGATGCGCGAAGGCTATCACCGCCCTCCGCCCGCCAACAAGCCGGGGAACCGCCACTCGCCGGGCAATCCTGCCTGAAAAGCGCCCTCCACGATGATTTTTCAAGCAAACGATTCACGTCATCCAATCTCTCGATAATTTCGCGTTGACACGTTTCCGGGAGCTCATTATTATTCGCGGCCTGTGCGGGGCTATAGCTCAGCTGGGAGAGCGCTACAATGGCATTGTAGAGGTCAGCGGTTCGATCCCGCTTAGCTCCACCAAACAGGGTCCCATCGTCTAGCGGTTAGGACATCGCCCTTTCACGGCGGTAACCGGGGTTCGATTCCCCGTGGGATCACCAATTCACAAAAACGCCGGTCTCTGACCGGCGTTTTTGTTTCTGGATCCGGGGAACGGCAACCCGTATGGCTGCCACCCCTGCGCGACCGCGCTAGCGGCCGCAAATCACCACCATCGCCACCTCTCCGTCACGCCAGAGATTCAGCACCATCGCACCCACCGTACGACTGACCAGCAACTCGCCGCTCCCCAGAGGACATTGACGATCCGCCAGGAACCCCATTCTTTCCATGGCGAGCTTCACGTTGTTGATCTCGGTATTGGACTGCTGCAGGGACATCGCGGTAACCACGCCGCCCGTACTCATCAAAACCTTCTGGGTTGCGCCTTGCGCGGACATCGCCCAATAACGGTCCTGCCGGGGGTGGACAATCACCCGCTGACAGATCCCCTGCGGGCAGGCCCACCCGATTTCGTTCGCGAGCTGATCCTTGCCCATGCCCAGGCTAACGCCCTCAACAGCCACGGACAGCAATGGCGGAGCGGCCTCATTCCTGGCTTTTTCCTCGGCCATCACCGGCGGCGCGGCAGCAGCCTGCGGCTCCAGGCGCAATGTCGGCAAATCGCGCCGCAAGGATCCGGTTGCGGCAGGTGCCGACGGGGCGGCCCGCAATGCATCCAGGTCGTCGCCACGATCCGCCTTCTCGCGCATTCCGGCGGAGGACTCCGCGAGCCGCTGTTCGGGAGGACGCTTTTCCGCGTCGGTCGCAACGGAGGGCGCCTTGCCGGGGGATGTACCCGGCATTGGCGAGCCGGCTGGCGGCGCTGCGGGGGTTTCCGGGAGAGGCTCCTCTGCTGAGGGTGGCGGTAGCGCCGCGGCGGGAATCGCATTCTGCGCCGCCGGGGCCGGTGCCTGCGCGGTAACCGCCTGCTGGAATTGCGACGGTGCGCGCGTATACAACCAGGCCACCAGCGAGCACACCATCACGACACTGGCGACCGCGCCCATGGAGACAAACCAGTCCTTCCCGGCGGGTGTGAGGCGGCCCGGTTGGCGGGCAACCTCACGGATGTAGGCGTCCACGCGTTGGGAAGGCTCATCTTTCGGCAGGCGGTCGTATAGACCGCGCAGCTTGTCATCCAGATCATCGCTCATGCCGGCGCGCCTCCCATACATTGCAACAGTTTTTTCTGGGCGTAGCGGAAACGGCTTTTCAAGGTTTCATACGCCACCAGCAGCTGCTCGGCGATGACCTGCAACGTCAGGTCGGCCTCCAGGCGAAGCAACATCACGCTGCGCTGCTCCGGGGGAAGTTGTTGCAGGCAGAAACGCAGGCGCTCCAATTCCTGATCGGTCGAAAGAAGCTCATCGGGGTTGGTCAGCTCACATGCAGGCACGTCATCGAGCTCGCCGTCCGGCTGCGGGGCTTCATTCCGCCAGGCCTTGTTCCGACGCCGGTAGAAATCATGCAGCCGGGAATGCGCGATGCAAAAGATGTAGGTGCGGAAGCTCGCTGTCACCGAATACGACTGGCGCTGCCGGATCAGGGTCAGCCACAACTCCTGGAACACTTCCTCCGCCTGCGCCCGATGACCGATTGCGCGGTAGAAGTACGAAAACAGCGGCTGACGGTAACGGGCGTACAACGCGTCGAACGCCGGCCCGTCGCCGTGCTTCCAGGCGAGCATCAGGGTTTCATCAGGAATATCGGTCATGACGATCACGGTCAGGATGATTGGAGGGCTTGATACCTCAAGGCGGCCGGATTGGCAATGCCTTCGCGGTTGCTCCGGCGTATCCGGTTAAACGCCGCAGCCCCGGCGCAGGGGTTATCCCGGGCAGGGACCTTTGTTATTCTTCCGGACCCGGCCTGATTTCGTCATTATGTCCAGCTTTTTCCTCTATCCCGTCCTGGGGTGTTTCGCCGGATTGATCGCAGGGCTTTTCGGGGTCGGCGGCGGCATGGTGATTGTCCCGGTACTGGTCTTCACATTCACCGCCATGCATTTTTCCCCGGCGGTCCTGACGCACCTCGCCATCGGCACATCCCTGGCGACCATCATCGTGACCTCCCTGAGCGCTATCCACGCTCATCATGGCCGGGGCGCGGTTGAATGGGTTGCGTTCAGGGGGCTGGCGCCGGGACTCTTACCGGGGGCTTTTGCAGGCGCGCACATCGCCCGACTCATCCCCGGGCGCGAATTGCAGATCCTGATCGGCGGTTTCGCGCTGCTGGTCGCCCTCCAGTTCTTTACCGGCTGGAAAGGCCGGTTCACGGATCGCCCCCTGCCCGGCGCCCCCGGTCTCGGCGTCTCCGGGAGTCTGATCGGCACCGCCTCCGCTGTCTTCGGTATCGGCGGCGGCACCTTCACGGTCCCATTCCTGACCTGGCACGGCATCCCGATGGCGCGCGCCGTGGCCACCGCCTCTGCCTGCGGGTTGCCGATCGCCCTGGCAGGCGCGTTCGGCTTCGTGACAGCCGGACACAACCTGAACGGATTGCCCGAGGGCGCCTGGGGGCTGGTGTACTGGCCCGCTTTTGCCGGAATCGCCGCCACCAGTCTGGTGTTTGCCCGAATCGGCGCTAAACTGGCTCATTATCTCCCGGCAAACGTGCTCAGAAAACTCTTTGCCGGATTGCTGACCCTGGTGGGACTGAGTTTCCTGCACGGCGGCTGATGCCGCCCCCACCCTCTTCCGGAGCGACTCCATGCTGCTGGCGCCAGCCGACAAGCCTTTCGACTACCGTCATTTGCCCCGCCTGAGCATCGGGCTGGCGCTCCTGCTGCTCTGCATGGCGTTCCTGTTCTATCCGGGCGATATGGAGAGCGAAACCCGGCTGAGCGACATGTACCGGCAAAACCTGCTGGCGACGGAATGGCCGCTCTATGCCCCCTTCCTGGGTCAGACCGGTCGCAGCACGCGGCTGGCCAGGCTGGAAGAAGCCTATCGCGCGGGCGATACCGTCTTGCTGTCCCGCCAGCTGGGGCAAGACCGCCGCTTTGTGGAGAGTATTCGCGCCGGTGGCGTGGCCTTCCTCGAACCGGAGGTGCTGTCACGCTGGTCTGAAAGCAGACAGGCCTACGACCTAGAGCGCAACCGTCTGACCAGCCAGGTGCTGGGTCTTGACCCGCAGCGCTTTCGCCCCATCACCTTCCTCAGTTACGCCTTCACCGACGACCAGCCCTATGCCGTGCTGGCCACCGTCATCCTGCTCATCCTGATCGGATTCGCCGTGGAGTGGTCGGCAGGCAGCGGCGTGGCGCTCTGCGCCTGGATGGCGGGCAGCCTGATGGGCGGCATCGTCTACCTTGTCATGCACGCGGGCGATGTGACTCCGCTCACGGGCAGCGCCAATGCCGCCGGCGGGTTGCTCGGGTTGGCCGTCCTGGAATTCCGCCGTCGCAACAGCCTGCGGCTTCTGGACTCAGTATTTACCTTCACCGGCCTTCCGCTGGCCATGCTGATTGTCCTGCTGGCCTATCTGCAATTCCGCGCGCACGGCTTCGATCCGTACTGGCTGGTCGCCGTCCCCTTGTCCGCGGCGGTGGGAGGCGTGGTGGGCAAGCTGGCGCATCGCTGGTTCAACCGCGAGGACGAGGAGCCCGTCGAGCCAGCGCCCGTCATTGATGAAAGCGCGAACGAGGAATACCGGAAAGATCTCAATCAGGTCATGCAAAAGCTGGCCGACATGCAGTTTGTCGCCGCCGAAAAGCATATCCGCGCCCTGCTGGAAAAATATCCCGGCGATCACCGACTGATCGAGCAACTGTACCATCTGGTCAAACACAATCCGTCCAGCCTGGAATTCGAGGAACTGGCCTTCATGCTCCTGACCCTGCCAAACCATGCCGAATCGAACCAGGTGGCCTTGCGCACCTTCAAGGATTACAGCCGCCGCAGCCAGACCTTTGTGGCGCTGGATGACAACACATGTCTCCAGTTGGTGATGCGATTCGCCCGGATTGGCGCCTTGAAAGAAGCCGAGGAATTGTTCAAGAAAGCACAGGACGCCAATACCTCTTCGCCCCTGCTCGCCAAGGCCGCCATGGCGCTGGCCACGGCCTACGGGGCGCGTCAGATGGAGCAACGGGCCAGCTACTATGAAAAGCTGGCCAAGACCGCCTGAGCGATCGGACAGTCAGAACATCAGGTGGTCGGACGCAGGCTTGCCGCCCAGCTGACGCCAGAACGACTGCATGGTCTCGTAGCGGGGATGCTTCTGGAACCGGGCCACCAGGAAGTCCATGACTTCCAGCGCCTGGGGCGCCTGTTGCAGCTTGTCGCTCAGCAGGCGTGCGCGCAGCATGTAGGCCTCGGCCAGCTCGGGAAAGTGCGGCGCCGTCTGGTGCAGTCCGTCCAGCAGGTCCGACGCGCGACGGTATTCCTTGCGCTCAACACAAGCCTTGGCGAGGTCGAAACTGACCTCCGGCGCTTCCGGGCGGAACTCCGGCATCAGCATCTGGATCTTCAGCAAGGCATTCACCGCCTCATCCGTTTCCCGATTCGCCAGCAATGCCGCCATGTAATTCTCACCCTGCCACGCCACGGCGTCCTTATCCTTGAGGAACACCAACAGGCGGAAGTAACGGGCATGGATGTCGGCATTGTTCTTGTTTTTCTCCGACCACCCTTTCATCAGGTTGACCGCCTTGTCGAACATTCCCTCCTTGAGAAACAGTTCCAGTCGGGCGGTATTGGGGTCCAGTCGCCGAACCGCCGCCCGTCGCGCGCGCTGTTGGCGCAGCTCCTCGTAATGCGCCTCGAAAACCGGGCGATACTGATGCTGAGAATAGCCCGCCAGCGCGCACACAACCCACATGCCGTAGCCGTACAACCCGCCGCGAAGGCACTGGACGACCGAGGGCGAGGCGACGTCGGACAACAACCCGGTCACGGCCTGCAAGCCCAGCATCAGCATCAGCGTAAACCCCGCCGCCGGCAAAATCATGAACCCCATGGCGGAAACGACCCGCTTCAGGGAATCGGTATTGGTGACCCCGGTGATTCCCTTTTCATTGGCCACCGCCACAAGGGCGACCGGTCCGGCTACCGCCAGGGCGGGCAGCAACAGGAATGTCGCCAGGGGCACCCGGGCCGCAACCTCCACCAGCAAAGCGATCACGGCCGTCATCAGCAAGGCCACCTGTACCGCCGTCACGCCGAGGCTCTTCAACAGGCTGCCGGGATCCGGAAATACCACGTTGCCGGCCGCTGTACGCTGCAGAATCCCCCACCCGGCCAGACCCGCCAGGAAATAGCTGCCCCAACCGGCGAAGCGCACCAGCGCCTCGGGCGCCGCCAGCGGCAAGATCGTGCAAACCAGCAGCATGAATCCCGGTACAATCGCGAAGGGAAGCTGAAGAAACTCGGTAAATCGCTGCCAGAACGGGCGGACCCCGGTGCGTTGCGACAGGGACTCCAGCGGCTGGCCGCACATCACGCACGGCGGTGCGGACTCCATATCATTCCCGGCGGGCGCACAATCATCGCAAACCTTGACGCAGCAATGCGGGCACCACCAGCGCGCGGTAGTGAGCGGATGATATTTACAGTAATCTTTAGCCATTTTTTGGGCCGGAACGGTCACATCTTCAGGCAGTGTAGGAGTTGGCGGATGGTGTTGCAATCACGTCGGAACATAATCGTGATCGGTGGCAACTTTGCCGGTCTGGCGGCAGCTCGCGCCTTGGACAGCCGCCATTTCCAGGTCACGCTGCTGGATCCGGGCCCCGACTTCGAATGGTATCCGAACCTCCACGAACTGGTATCCCGCCACAAGCGGCCGGGTCAGCTCCGGCATGCGCGCCAGAAACTCATGGAGCGCCTGGGGCACCGATTCCAGCCGGTATCGGTATCCGCGATCGATCGCCGTCAACAGCGCGTGCTGACCCAGTCCGGCCAATGGCTTGCCTATGACGATGTCGTGCTGGCGCTCGGCAACGGCGGTAATCTGGGCATGGTGCCCGGCGCCCGGGAGCACGCTCTGCCCTTCGACTCGATTGCCGGCGCGGAGCGGGTAGTCCAGCAACTCCAGCGCCTGGATGCCCTGAGCCTGCCGGTAAGGCCGGTCGTCCTCATCGGCGCGGGATTCGAGGGGCTGGAAATTCTGGGGGAAATGGCGCGCCGGTACCGGCGGCAATGGCGATTCACCGTCCATGTGGTGGACCCCCTGCCATCCCTGATGCCCGCCTATCGCGGGGTCGACAGCTTCCTCAAGTCCTGCGTGCGCGACCTGGACATCCAGTGGCATCTGGGCCGTAAGGCGGCGTCGGTAGGCAAGGACGAAGTCCTTCTGGATGATGGTACGCGGCTGGCCAGCCGCCTGACCCTCTGGTGCGGCGGCGGCATGCCGCACCCCTTGCCGGTCGAAGCCGGACTGGCCGAACACCGGCAATACGCCCCGGTCGACCCGCACCTGCGCTCAACCCTGGATGAGCACGTCTGGATCGCGGGCAACGCCGCACGTTTTCCGACGCCGCTGGACAAACAGGCCTATCACGCGCTGGCCATGGGCCAGCATGTCGCCGCCAACCTGCGCAGGCTGCACCGCCGCGCCCCCCTGAAAGTCTTCCGGCCCATGGCGCTGCCAAAACTGCTGAGTTTCGGCGAGACCGGATTGGCCCTGTTCAAGACGCACGCCATCGCGCACCCGGGCGTCATCGCCGCCAAGGAAGCGGTCTATCAGGCGAATTTCCACCGCTTGAGCCTGCCTCGGCAGCCCGAGGAATGGTCAGACTTGCGGCAGGCGCTGAGTGACAGCCTGGAGGGCATGGGACGGCTTGCACTGACCAGTTTGCGAACCGGTCGATGGAAAGAAGGGAAACGGTTCGAAGCGACCGCCGTGTAGGCCGCTCAGGGCACGGCACGGATGGTGATGGTCGTCGGGCAGTTGGGACGGAAGCTGTTGATGCACTCGGTGAACTGGCCGTTGGGCTTGTAGCAGACCCGGACCTCGGTCAGCATCGGCATCTCGTCGTTCTTGCGCGTGCAACGCAAATAAATGCCCTTGGTCGGCAGCCCGTTGTTCATGCGCATGATTTCCGTCACCAGCAGGTTCCGGTCCAGCACCTGGTCGCTCCCCTCCTTGTTGAGCTGCTCGGGCAGTTTCAGTTTGTTGGCGTAGGCCATGAGCATCCGGAAGTAATCCTGGGCGCTCATGCCCGTACAGGAACCATGACGCTGCCACTCGTTTACCCGGAGAGGATCGTCGGGCATCAGGCGCTCCAGCACCCGCTCTTGGACCGGCGATAACGCGGGCGGAGCCTTGCTGCAGTTTTCAGCGGCCTTGCCGTCCTCACGTTCCGGAGCCAAACCGTGCACGATCACGGAATAGCCTTCCTGACACTGCCGCATGTCGCGACGCTCAGGGTGCAATTGGCAAAAAGCAGGGGCGAGGCTGATGGTCAGGGTGTAATAGTGCGCCGGTTCCGCGGTCTCTTCGGCGCGGGCAGTCAAGGACAGGCATGACAACATGCCGACCGACCAACTCAGAAACCGCATCAGCCTCACGTGAAACCCTCTGTAACCGGACAATCAGGACAGGACCCAGCCCCTCTGCGAGAGCCTTTTATAAGCGCTAAAGTACGATTTTTACGGCGTGCAGGCTGTTCCAATTTGTTAAGTTCTGGTTGCGTTTCATGTCGTCCGCTACGCCTTGGAAAACCCGTCTTGTAGGCCAAATCCTACAAAGCATGTCAGCCAATTCGGCAATTTGCCGTGGCATTACCGCTGGAATCACCCCTCATGGAAGGCTAACCCCTTGTTATGGAAAAGGAAGAATGGCTCCGCCCTCCGCCACACCGTCTGCCGCCAAGAGGCCGCAGGCTTGTCGCGGAGCGGGCTTCTGTTATTATTTCTTCAACGGACGCGCACAGGAGTGTGTGGACGATCAGGCAAACGGTTTTGCCACATGGCAGTACGGATTGGCAGGAAGCTGATAGTGCGTGGAAGCACAGAGGGAGACGTGAGGATACGTCAGTAGGGAATCACCGGGAAGTGACACGGGATAAATGGAAAAGGAAAGCTTGCCGCGAGGCACTAGGGATATGGATTGGAGACACCAGGACGTGTATGGATGCCAACGGGAAGGATACAAATCGGGGCGGATTATCCGCCCCGTTTGCATTTTGGGCTCCTGATAATCCGATCGACATCCCCGCCGCCTCATTCTCGATGACGC
>JAYRMT010000004.1:0-31495 GCA_041912575.1 Fluviicoccus sp.
GGGTCGTTGGTGTAGTGGCTTTCGTAGGCCAGTCCCGCCATGCGCAGCCAGGTCTCCAGCTTCAGGCAGAAGGGGCTCATGTTCGGCAGCCCCAGCATGGGGTGGAACTGGTACAGCGTGATCATGGCGGGCTCCGGCGCAACGCAGACAGACTCAGGACTGACGCAAAATTGTCCCGGCAAGGCACGCCGCCGCAGACAGTACTTCCCGTAGGGCAAGGCGGCGTAACGCGGCCGGGGCGGTTTTGCGTCAGTCCTGCTATTGAATATGCGCCAGAATGCCGTCCAGTTCCTCAAACGAGTTGTAACTGATGATGAGCTTGCCCTGCCCCTTCTTGTTGTACTCGATCTTCACCCCGGCGCCCAGGCGATCGGCGAGCGACTGCTGGAGCTGCAACACATTGGGGTCTTCACGCTTCGGGGCGACAACGGGACGTTCCTGCGCGGTGAGCAGGCTGCGCGCCAGGGTTTCCGCCTGGCGCACCGACAGCCCCTTGGCAACAATCCACCGCGCCGCCTCGACCTGCTTCGTCTCGGGCAGGGACAGCAGCGCGCGCGCATGACCCATTTCCAGATCGCCGTTTTCCAGCAGGGTCTTCACCTCGCGCGGCAACTGGGTCAGGCGCAGCAGGTTGGTGACGGTGGCGCGGGCCTTGCCCACGGCGTCGGCGATCTGCTGGTGCGTCATCTCGAATTCATCAGCGAAACGCTGCATCGCCACCGCCTGCTCCATCGGGTTCAGGTCTTCGCGCTGGATGTTCTCGATCAGCGCCCAGGCGATGGCGGCTTCGTCGGCAATGTCGCGGACCAGGGCCGGTACGGTATCCAGCCCGGCCATCTGCGCGGCGCGCCAGCGGCGCTCCCCGGCGATGATTTCGTACTGCTTCGGTCCGATCGCGCGCACGATGATCGGCTGCATCAGGCCCTGGGCCTTGATGGAATCGGACAGCTCCTGAAGCGCGGCGGGATTCATGTCGCGGCGCGGCTGGTAACGCCCGCGCTGCAACTGCTCGATCGGCAGGGACTGCAGGGCGCTCGCCACCGCCGGGGCGGCCGGATTGGCCTCCACCGCAGCGACCTCCTCGCGCACCTGCCGCACGGCCCCCAGCAATACATCCAGGCCGCGTCCTCCCCCCAGTCCCCGCTTCTTCGGCGTACTCATGTCTTTCTCTTCTTGTCTTTCTTCAGCAGTTCGGCGGCCAGCGTCAGGTAGGCGAACGCCCCGCGCGAGCCCTTGTCATAGTACATCACCGGCAGGCCGTGCGCCGGGGCTTCGGCCAGCCGCACGTTGCGCGGGATCGCGGTCTCGAACACCAGGTTGCCGAAATGCTTGAGCAGCTCCGCCGACACGTCATTGGCCAGCGTGTTGCGCGGATCGAACATGGTGCGCAGGATGCCGCGGATCTTCAGCGCCGGGTTCAGGCGCGCGGTCATGCGCTCGATGGTGTTGGTCAGGTCGGCCAGCCCTTCCAGCGCGTAGTACTCGCACTGCATGGGAATGATGACGCCGGTGGCGGCGACCAGCGCGTTGAGCGTCAGCAGGCTCAGCGAGGGCGCGCAGTCGATCAGGATGAAATCGTACTTGCGGGTCAGTCCGGCCAGCGCCTCCTTGAGGCGGGTCTCGCGATTCTCCATGTCGAGCAGACCGATTTCCGCGCCGCTGAGTTCGCGGTTGGCGCCCAGCACGTCATAACCCGCCTTCGGGGTGGACTGCACCGCCACATTGATCGAGGCGTCGCCAAGCAGGACGTCGTACACGCTGTAGGGCAGTTCGTTCTTGTCGAGGCCAGACCCCATGGTGGCGTTGCCCTGGGGGTCCAGGTCGACCAGCAGCACCTTCCGTTTCACGGCCGCCAGCGAGGCGGCGAGGTTGACGGTGGTGGTGGTCTTGCCGACACCGCCCTTCTGGTTGGCGATGGCGAGGATCTGCGTCATATAGGCGTTCCTGTGACGGCCGGACGCGTCAGGCGTCCGGTTGCTTTCCGATAATGATCATGTGCCGGGCCTCGTCCAGGAAGGGCACGCGCAGCGCATGGCTCTCCCGCACCCGGAATCCGGACGGCAGGTCGTCGATTTCGGCCTGCGGGTACTGCCCCTTCATCGCCAGCAGCACGCCGTCGTCCGCCAGCAGGTGCCCGCACCAGGTCGCGAAGTCGCGCAGGCTGGCAAAGGCGCGGCTGATGACCTGCGCCTGCGGCGGCAGGCCCGCCTGCTCCACCCGGGCATGATGCACCCGGACGTTCTTCAGGCCGAACTGCGCGGCCATCTGCACCAGGAAGCGCGTCTTCTTGCTGTTGCTGTCCAGCAGGTCGACCTCCAGGTCGGGGCGAACCATCGCCAGCACCAGGCCGGGCAGTCCCGCACCGGTGCCGACATCGAGCAGGCGGCCCGGCAGCACCCACGGCGAGACTGCCAGCGAATCCAGCACATGCTTGATCACCATGTCGCGGGGATCGCGAATGGCGGTGAGATTATAAGCCGCATTCCATTTCTGCAACGCCGCCACGTAGGACAGCAGGCGGTCCGGACTGCCGTCAGGCAGGGTCAGGTCCAGTTGGCTAAGACCCTCGGCCAACACGGTCTGCAACTCGGTCATGGTGATTCCTGACAATATCGGGTCGGCGCGCAACCTAACGGGTCGCATCGACGACGCCGGGGTAGCGCAATACCTGGCTGTCGGCGGTCAGCAACAGCAATTGGTCGGTCTGCGCCTGCGCCACCAGCAAGCGGTCGAACGGGTCCTGATGAATTGCGGGCAATCCGGCAACCGCCAGCACATGCGCGGCCGTCACCGGCAGGGACTGGTAGCCGGCGGCCTGGAAGTAAGTCTCGGCCTCTTCGCCGGACACCGGCATGGCGACCGGCTTGACGGCATGCTTGATCACGATCTCCCAGAGCGACACCACGCTGGCGTGAACGATGTGCCGCGGGTTGGCGATCAGTTGCCGCGCCTCTTTCCCCAGCCGCGCATCATCGGTGACCGCCCACAGGGCGACATGGGTATCCAGCAGCAGGCGCATCAGCCGCCTTCCCCGCTAAACAGGCCGGCAACCTCGTCATCCAGCGCCGCATCCGCCGCCGGGGCGACAAAGCGTCCCTTGGCCACGCCGAGGCGCGGTTTGACTACGTCCTCGGGCGAGCAGAGGACGATTTGCGCGACGGGACGGCCGTAACGCGCCAGGATGATCTGGTCCAGTTCGCCCTTCTCCAGCCGGGCCAGATGCTCGGACAGATGCGTCTTGGCTTCCTGGATATTCAATTGCAAGGATTGCATGCGGCTGCCTCGTCCACTCGCCAATCGATGTCAACCAGAATAAACCAGATGCTCTGCACCCACAATCACCCCGCCAGCCGCAGATCCGCCATGCCGTGCTTCTTGAGGTAGATCATCAGCAGCGACACCGCCGCCGGGGTCACGCCGGGAATGCGGCCTGCCTGCGCCAGCGTCGCCGGACGCGCGGCCTTGAGCTTGGCGCGGACTTCGTTGGACAGGCCGGAGACGCGGTCGTAATCGAAATCGTCCGGCAGCGCCATCGCCTCGTGCTGGCGCAGCCGGTCCACTTCATCCTGCTGGCGGTCGATATAGCCGGCGTACTTGGCGTTGAATTCGATCTGCTCGCCGACTTCCGGGGCGGCCGTAATCTCCGCCAGCTCGGCCACCTGCGCGAAGGCGACCTGCGGACGCTTCAGCAGGTCGAGCAGGCTGTTTTCCTTGTTCAGCGGCTGGCCGGTCAGCGCGGTGAAACGCTCGCCCAAGGCGTTGCCGGGAATGGCGATCATGGCCTTCAGGCGCTGGGTTTCGCGGGCGATGGCTTCCTGCTTCTCGCAGAAGGCGGCCCAGCGCGCGTCATCGACCAGACCCAGTTTGCGGCCGGTCTCGGTCAGGCGCTGGTCGGCGTTGTCCTCGCGCAGCAGCAGCCGGTATTCGGCGCGCGAGGTGAACATGCGGTACGGTTCCTTGGTGCCCAGCGTGATCAGGTCGTCGACCATCACGCCGAGGTAGGCCTGCTCGCGTCCCGGATACCAGGCGTCTTTCTCCAGCGCGCGCAGCCCGGCGTTGATGCCCGCCAGCAGGCCTTGCGCGCCCGCCTCCTCGTAGCCGGTGGTGCCGTTGATCTGCCCGGCGAAATACAGGTTGCGGATCACCCGGGTTTCCAGCGTGTGCTGCAGGTCCTGCGGGTTGAAGTAGTCGTACTCGATGGCATAGCCGGGCCGCGTGATGTGCGCGTTTTCCATGCCCCGGATCGAACGCACCAGCGCCAGCTGCACGTCAAAGGGCAGGCTGGTGGAAATGCCGTTGGGATACAGCTCGTGCGTGGTCAGCCCTTCCGGCTCCAGGAAGACCTGGTGCGAATTCTTGTCGGCGAAGCGGTGGATCTTGTCCTCGATCGACGGGCAGTAGCGCGGTCCCACGCCTTCGATGACGCCGGTGTACATCGGCGAACGGTCGAGGCCGCCGCGGATGATCTGGTGGGTCTGTTCGTTGGTGTGGGTGATCCAGCAGTTGACCTGCGCCGGGTGCATGTCGGCCGAGCCCATGAAGGACATCACCGGCACCGGGGTGTCGCCGGGCTGCGCGGTCATCACGCTGAAATCGACCGACTTGGCGTCGATGCGCGGCGGCGTGCCGGTCTTGAGGCGGCCGACACGCAGCGGCAGCTCGCGCAGGCGGTTGGCCAGCGCGATTGAGGGCGGGTCGCCCGCGCGGCCGCCGCGATGGTTTTCCAGTCCGATATGGATCACGCCGCCGAGGAAGGTGCCCGCCGTCAGCACCACGGTCTTCGCGTCGAAGCGGATGCCGGTCTGCGTGACCATGCCCTTCGCGGTGTCGCCTTCCACGATCAGGTCGTCGGCGGCCTGCTGGAAGATGTCGAGGTTGGGCTGGTTTTCCAGGATGGACCGGATCGCGGCCTTGTAGAGCACACGGTCGGCCTGGGCGCGGGTGGCGCGCACCGCCGGGCCCTTGCTGCCGTTGAGCACGCGGAACTGGATGCCGCCGCGGTCGGTGGCCAGCGCCATCGCGCCGCCCAAGGCATCGATTTCCTTGACCAGATGGCTCTTGCCGATGCCTCCGATGGCCGGGTTGCAGCTCATCTGCCCCAGCGTCTCCACGTTATGGGTCAGCAGCAGGGTCTGGCAACCCATGCGCGCGGCCGCGAGCGCGGCTTCGGTGCCGGCGTGGCCGCCGCCAATGACGATGACATCGTAGGACTTGGGATAACGCATGACAGGTACCGTGGCGGGTTCGGTGGCGATTCGAACCCGCTAGTATAAACGGCCGTCCCCGGCTTTGCAGGAATTTCCGGCGAAGGGCTCAGCCCTCCTCCCAGTCCGGCAGCAGCGCCAGCGCGGCGGCGTAATCCGGGCGGACCATCGCCACGTCGAGCCCGGTCATCGCCGAGGCGGGGAGGATGCCGGTCAGCACCGGACGCAAGCCGCTGTAAGCCTCGACGGCGCGGGCGTCGCTGTCCGCCACCCAGCGGCGGAACTGACGGTACGCGTCTTCGTCCAGCACCGGCTCGACGGGGGCTTTGGGCGTGCGCGAGACCAGCCATTCGGCGGCGCCCTCCAGGAAGCGCTGGAAGTCCTGCCGAACGCTATGCTGCAACGCGGCAACATCGCCCTCGCCGGGATTCTTCAGCGCCTGCTCCAGCGCGCTGGCGGACGCCAGCAAGGCCGGCGCGCCCAGCATGCCGATGCTGCCGCGCAGGGTGTGCACCAGTCCGGCGGCTTTCTCGGCCTCACCCGCGCCGACCGCCCGGTCAATGGCGTCGAGCGGGGCCGCGCCGCGCTCCAGCACTTGCCGCACCATGCGCAGGATGATCTTGCGGTAATCCGGATCGTCGCCGCCCAGAGCCAATACCTTGTCGAGCACGACCGGCGCGTCCTCCTCGCGATCCATGGGAAAGCTCAGTTGCTCCGGCTCGGCGACAACGGGTTCGTCCGGCGGCGATACGTGATGCCGGATCGTGGAAATCATCTGGTTCACGTCGACCGGCTTGGCGATGAAACCGTCCATGCCGCAATCCCGGCAGCGGTCGCGCTCCGCCGTCAGCACGCCCGCACTCATCGCCACCACCGGCAGGGTCAGACCCAGCTCTCCCCGGATCAACCGGGTCGCGGTATAGCCGTCCATGACCGGCATCTGCACGTCCATCAGCACGATCTCGAAGCTGTGCGGCCGCTCACGCAGCAGGTCGACCGCCTGCTTGCCGTCGCCGACGACGCGCACACGGGCGCCCGCCTGCTCCAGGATCGCCGCCGCCACGGTCTGGTTCATGGCGTTGTCCTCGACCAGCAGGATGCGCACCGCGTCCAGCGGACGCTCCGGCAGGGTTTCGCCCGCCAGCACCCAGGGATTGTCCTCGCGCGCCGCCAGCGCGTGCAGCATCTCGGTCAGCACCGGCTCGATGATCGGCCGGGTCAGCACGCCGTCCACCAGCGCGTCGTCGTCAGTCGCCTCGTAACGCCCGCGCGCAAAGGGATTGACCATCAGGATGATCAGCAGTTGGCGCCCGGTTTCCGTCTGGCGGGCGCGGATGCGCGCCAGCGATTCGTGACAACCGCCGTCCAGCCGCCAGTCGGCGATCACCAGGTCGTAGTCGCGGTCGCGCTCCCATTGCGCGACCAGCAAGGGCCCGGCGTCCTCGCGGCTGGCCACGTAGTCGACCTCCCAGCCCCAGGTCTCCATCAGCCGGGTGAGGAAATAGCGGCTGGTGGGATTGGCGTCCACCAGCAGCACCCGCAAGCGCCCCAGGGCCGACAAACGGTTGTCCGGCTCGCGCTCGGCAATCACGCGCAAGGGCATGCTGAGCCGGAACAAGCTGCCCCGCCCCTCCGCGCTGCTCACGGTCAGTTCGCCGCCCATCATCTGCGCCAGGCGCTTGCAGATGGCCAGACCCAGGCCGCTGCCGCCAAAACGGCGGGTCACCGAGGCATCCGCCTGCATGAACGCATTGAACAGGTTGGCTTGCTGATCGGGCGTCATGCCGATGCCGGTATCGCTGACGCGGATATCGAGCAGCACCTGGTCGCCGAAACGGCGCGCCACCTCGATCGACACCGCGACCTCGCCCTCCTCAGTAAATTTGATGGCGTTGCCGACCAGATTGACCAGCACCTGCTGCAGACGCATCGCATCGCCGAACATCACCGCCGGGACATCCGGATGCGCGCCGATCGCCAGGTCGAGCGGCTTTTCGCCGACATTCATGGTCATGATCGTGGCCAGCGATTTCAGGATGTCGTCCAGCCGGAACGCGGCGGGCGCGAGCTCCATGCGGCCCGCCTCAATGCGCGAAAAATCGAGCACGTCGTTCAGGATGCCGAGCAGGTTCTCGCCGGACGAACGGATCATTTCGACATAACGCCCCTGCTCGGGCGTAAGACCGGTCTTGCCGAGCAGGTAGGTAACGCCGAGCACCGCGTTCATCGGCGTGCGGATTTCATGGCTCATGTTGGCCAGGAACTGCGTCTTGGCGGCGCTGGCGGCTTCGGCCTGCTCCTTGGCGTGCGCCAGCAGGGCCTCGGCCTCCTTTTGCACGCGGATGTCGCGCGCGATGCCGAGAAAACCGGTCAGTTCGCCGGCGGCGTCATGCACCGGCGAGACGGTCAGGCTGACCGGCACGCGGGAGCCGTCCTTGCGGACATAGTTCCACTCCTGGACCTCCGCGAGGCCGCTGCGGGCATGCGCGACGAACACATTGAAGCCGCTGACCTCCGCGCGGATTTCCCCCGCGAGCGCGGCGGCCCGGTCAGCCATTTCCTCAGGGACATGGAAGCGCACCGGCGTGCATTGCCCGACCACCTCTTCGGCGGCATAGCCCAACAGGTTGACCGCGCCGGGGCTGAACAGCCGGATGGTGCCTTCGAGGTCGGTCACGATGAAGGCGTACTCGGTGGCCGCGTCGATGATGCTTTGCAACTGCGCCAGCGCCGCCAGGCGATCCTCTTGCGCGCGGCGCAGGGATGTCACATCACTCACGCAAGCAAAAAAGCCACGCACCTCGCCATCCTGGATGTCCGGCATGAAGGATACCGTCAGGCTGTATTCCCGACCGGTATAGTCCGAAATGCGTCGCTCGAAAAGCTGGGGTTGCCCGGCCAGCGCGGCACGCATGATCGGCTCGCTCACCCGGAACCTGTCCTCGCCCAGCAATTCGAGCAGGGTTCGCCCGGTCATCTTGCCGGGCGCCAGGCCGAACCACGCTTCGTAGGAGCGGTTGCTGAACCGGTTGCGCAAATCGCGGTCCCAGTAGCCGATCATCACCGGCACCTGATCGATGATCTTTTGCAGTTCCTCGCGTGACTGCTCCAGACGCTGCTTCAGCGCGAGGCGGTCGGAAACACCCACAAACGCCATGATCCAGCCGCCGTCGGCGACGCGGCTGTAGCCGACCTCGACCGGCACCTCGCCGCCGTCCGGTCCCGCCAGACGCAAGGTCAACCCGTCACCCATCCGGCAACCGCCCCCTTCCGCCAGCAGGGCCGACACCTGACTGCGCTCCGACGGAGCAAACAGCTCTTCGACCGGCCGGCCCCGCAAGTCTTCCAGGTTGTAACCCGCAAGCCCCAGCAGGACGAGATTCCAGCGCTGGATGTGTCCCTCGGCATCGGTCATCAGCTTCGCCACCGGACTGCACTCGATCTGCTCTTCCAGCAGGAAAGCCTTCCGGCGGGCCTCGATCAGCGCCTGCGCCAGCGCGGCCAGATCCTCAAGGGACTGCAATTGCCCGGGCGTCAACTGCCTTGGGCGACGGTCAACCACACAGACCGTGCCCAAGCAAAAGCCTTGCGCGTCGGTGATCGGCGCACCGGCGTAAAAGCGGACGCCTGGCTCGCCGGTGACCCGGGGATTATCGTGAAAGCGCGGGTCCAGCGCCGCATCAGGCACCTCCATGACGGCATTCTGGAGAATGGCGTGCGCACAGAACGAGACGTCGCGGTCGGTCTGGCGATCGCCGGGCAGGCCGTGATTGGCCTTGAACCACTGACGGTCGCGATCCACCAGCGTCACCAGGGCGATCGGGGTCTCGCACAAGGTCGAAGCCAAGCGGACAATACGGTCAAAATCCGCTTCCGGCGGGGTATCGAGCAGACGCGTCAGGCGCAATGCATTCAGCCGGGCCTCTTCATTCGCGGGAACGGGCGGCGCAATCATCTCAACTCCCTTTTCAGGTCGGCCGGCGTGGAAACGTCGCCGGAAGAACGGCTCCTTGATCGGCGTTCGCGCAACGGGCCGGACGGCGCGGGCGCCACCGGCGGCAGGAATTCGCGGGCACGATGATAGGGATGAATGCTATCCATCAGCAAGCTCTTGATTGACGCGGACGGACCGGAAAGCCCGTTCACAGGCAGGCTCGCAGGTGATCCGCCTACTGTAGGCCACCCCGGGAAAATGGCAAGCCCGGTCAGCCCGGGTTTCCGGCCCGCGCCGCCACTGCCCGGCAAATTCGCGCCAGCCCCTCTTCCAGCTGGGCCGGCGGACAGCCGAAATTGAGGCGCACGAAGCCCTCCGCCCCGAAATCGCGTCCGTCGGAAAGCCCGACGCCCGCCGACTCGAAAAAGGCGACGGGGTCATCCAGCCCCAGTCCTCGCACGTCTACCCAGGCCAGGTAGGTCGCCTCGGGCCGGTTGACCCGGATCCCGGGGAGGCCATTCAGGACCTGCACCCGCTCGCGGTTGGCGCGCAGAACCTCCAGCAGTTCGGTGCGCCACGGCACGCCGTCGCGGTAGGCGGCCACGGTCGCCGCCATGCCCAGGATATTGAGGTGCGGAACGATGCCCGCCATGGCCGACTGGAAACGGCGACGCAGGCTGTCGGAGGCAATCACCGCGAAAGCCGCGCCCAGGCCGGGGATGTTGTAGGTTTTCGACGGCGCCATCAGGGTGATGGTGCGGCGGGCGCTTTCCGGCGACAGGCTGGCGAACGGGCGGTGCCGCAGACCGGGTTCCAGCAGCAAGTCGCAATGGATCTCGTCGCTGACCACGATCAGGTCATGCGCCTCGGCGTGGGCGGCGACGCCCTGCAACTCGTCATCGCGCCAGGCGCGGCCGACCGGATTGTGCGGGTGGCAGAGCATCAGGCCGCGCGTTCTCGGCGTGTGGGCGGCGGCCAGCGCCGCCAGGTCCCAGGACCAATTGCGGTCCTCGCGCAACGGGATGCGGATGCTCTCCCGTCCCATGTTGCCCGGGCTGGTGAACAGGTGCGGGTAGACCGGCGTGGCGGTGACAATGGCGTCGCCCGGTTCGCCGATGGCGCGGGCGGCGATGTTCAGTCCGGAGACCAGCCCGGACAACGGGACGATCCACGCCGGGTCGATGGTCCAGTCATAGTCGCGCGCCAGGGCGTCGACGATCGCGGACAGGAATTCCGGGGTGGTGGAGCCGTAGCCGAGGACACCGTGGTCCACGCGGGCCCGGATGGCATCGAGCACGGCGGGCGGCGCGGCAAAGTCCATGTCGGCGACCCACATGGGGACGATGTCTCGATCGGCGTATTTGCGCCATTTGATGCTGTCGGTGGGGCGGCGGTTGATGGGGGTGGTGAAGTCGAACGGCATGGCGGACTTGAAGCTCTTGGCGAAAGTTATTCAGGTAGATTAGTGCATCCGCCTTCCGCGGGAGTGACTTTTGTCTTGTCAAAAGTCACCAAAACCGCGTCCTGCGCCAGAACTCGCTGGCTGTCAGTTCGCTGCACGCCCCTCCTCGCTACCGGTTCTTCGTATTTCCCGCGTGTGGCTCAGACAGCTGGCTGCGGACCGCCGGGTCAGGTGACGGCTGGACATGGTCGGTTTCGCGTGCGTTGGGGCGTGTGCGGTCAGGTGTTCTGACCGCGTAATTGCCGGAGGCGTTCGGCGATGTTGCGTTCCAGGCCGCGTTCGGTGGGGTGGTAGAAGTGCTGGCCGTGCAAGCGGTCGGGCAGGAATTGCTGTCCGGCGGCGTGGGCGCCGGGTTCGTCGTGGTCGTAGCGGTAGCCGTCGCCGTAACCCAGGTCTTTCATCAACTTGGTGGGGGCGTTGCGAATGTGCATCGGGACTTCAAGGCTGCCGGTCTGCTCAATGACGGCCTTGACCTGCTTGTAGGCGGTATAGACGGCGTTGCTCTTGGAGCAGCAGGCCAGGTAGACGACGACGTTGGCGAGCGCGAGTTCGCCTTCCGGGCTGCCGAGACGGTCGAAGGCCTGCCAGCCTTCCAGCGCGACCTGCAGGGCGCGCGGGTCGGCGACGCCGATGTCCTCGACGGCCATGCGCAGCAGGCGGCGGCCGAGATAGCCCTGGTCGCAGCCGCCGTCGAGCATGCGCGCGAACCAGTACAGGGCGGCGTCGGGGTCGGAACCGCGCACCGATTTGTGCAGGGCGGAGATCTGGTCGTAGAACTGCTCCCCCCCCTTGTCGAAACGGCGCAAACCCTTGCCCAGGAAGCGCTCCAGCACGCGATCGTCGGTCGTGCCTTCGGCGCGCGCCAGTTCGTAGACGGTTTCCAGCAGCACCAGCGATTTGCGGGCATCGCCGTCGGCGATGCCCGCGACACGTTGCAGCCAGACTTCGGGGAGGGCGTCGGGACGGGCGGCCAGTCCGCGTTCCGGGTCGGCCAGCGCGCGCTGCAGCAAGGCCACCAGGCTGTCGCTGTCGAGCGGCTTCAGCACCATCACCCGCAAACGCGACAGCAGCGCGGCGTTGAGTTCGAAGGAGGGGTTCTCGGTGGTGGCGCCGATCAGCGTGATCGTGCCGTCTTCGACATAGGGCAGCATGGCGTCCTGCTGTGCCTTGTTGAAGCGGTGGATTTCATCGACAAACAGCACTGTCCGCCGCGCCAGCAGCCCGGTCGCCTGCTGCTGCGCGCGGGCGACCGCTTCGCGCAGCTCCTTCACCCCGGCCAGCACGGCGGACAGGGCGATGAAATCCGCATCGACATAGCGGGCAACCAGCCGCGCCAGCGTGGTCTTGCCGACGCCGGGCGGCCCCCAGAACACCAGTGAAGGGCATTGTCCCTGATCCAGCAGGATACGCAGCGGCGCCCCGGGGGCCAGCAGATGGTCCTGTCCCACCACCTCATCCAGGGTCTGCGGCCGCATGCGGTCGGCCAGCGGTTTGAGCACGGGAGAGGCGGACATGGGAAACTTCCGGTTCGGCAGCGGGGAATGGCCAGAGTATGACGCCCGACAGGTAACGTCGCCAGTCGTTCAGGCCGCAGATACGGCGCGGGACGTCAGTTACTGTCGCTGACTTGGCAAGGCCGGTGGAAAGCGCGCATCATGAAAAAACCTTCATTCCGGAGCCCGCGCATGAGCGACCCGCTGGAAGATCCTGCCGGACACAAACCGCAGGGCAAGCCGCCCGCACGCGGCTTCCTCAACCCGCATCTGGTCAAGAGCATCTCGTTCACGGTGATTTCGCTGTGCCTGCTGTTCTGCACGGTCATCAGCGTGCTGGCCGTCTGGGACTTCATCGCCCGTGACGACCTGGTCTGGCGTTCGTTCTCCACCCTGCTGATCATGGGCATCGCCGCGTGGGTGTTCAACGTCATCAACGAGCGTTTCGGCGACTAGCCGATCAGCCGCGCGCGGCCTTTTCACGGCACTCCGGCCGGTCGCAGATGCCGTACAGATGCAGCGCGTGGCCGGTCAACGTGAAACCGAGCGCCTCCGCCACTTTGTGCTGGCGATCCTCGATCACCTCGTCATTGAATTCCATGACCTTGCCGCAGGTGACGCAGACGATGTGGTCGTGGTGTTCGCCCTGGCTGATCTCGAACACCGAGTGACCGCCTTCGAAATGATGACGTTCGACAATGCCGGCCGCCTCGAACTGGGTCAGCACGCGGTACACCGTCGCCAGGCCGACATCTTCCCCCTGCTCCAGCAAAGCCTTGTAGACATCTTCGGCGCTGAGATGGTGAACGGGCGAATTCTCGAGCAGTTCGAGAATCTTGATGCGCGGCAAGGTGACTTTCAGCCCGGCCTTGCGCAGGTCCTGGTTGCTCAGCGGCATGTGACGCCTCATAACAGAATGTGTCTGGAAAGGCTGCGATTATCGGCTTATGCTTCGCGCCAAACAAGTGAGGACCCCGGATCGTGCGGCATACACTGGCGGCAGCCCTGACGGGCACATTCATCCTGCTCGGCGGCTGCAGCGCCCTGAGCGTGTACACCATCGACCTGCCACAGGGCAATCCGGTCGATCGCGCGACGGCGGAAAAACTGAAGGTCGGCATGACGCAGGCGCAAGTCCGCTACGTGCTGGGCAGCCCGCTGGTCACCGACACCCTGCACCCCGACCAATGGGACTACATCTATCGCTTCCGCCCCGGCACCTACGCCCGCGAGGCCGGCGTCAAGCCGGTAACCAACCAGCGGCTGACCGTGTTCTTCCAGGACGGCAAGGTGACGCGCATCGAAGGGATTGAGTCGCTCCCGGCCAAGAACCAGCTCGGCACGCTCAGCCGGGACGGTTCGCTGCGGGAGGAGCCCCTCTAGCCTGCCGCACCGCGCGCGCCTTTTCCGCCCGCGCACGCCGGGCCTCCTTGGGGTCCCGCGTCAGGGGCCGGTAAATCTCCACGCGATCCCCGTCTTCCAGCACCCGTTCCCGGGGCGTTTTCTCTATCCTGCCGAAAATACCGACCCCCGCCTGCTCCGGGTCCAGCCCCGGAACCAGAGCGGCAATCCCGGACAAGGCCACCGCTTCCTGAGCCGTGGCGCCCTGCGGGACATCAACCGCGAGCAGCCACTGCCGGTCAGGCAGGGCGTACACGACCTCGACGCGAATCCGTTCCGTCACCGCCAGATCCCGGTCAGCGCCCACAGGCACAACACGGGAATGACCAGTCGCACCGCCACCCGCCAGAGGTTATAGCCGCCCTCATGGGTCACGCCGAGCGCCTTGCGCACATGGCTGATCTTCATCATCCAGCCGACCAGAACGGCCAATGCCGCCAGCGCCAGCAGCGCCAACGCCTGGACCGCCGCCGCATAAACCGGCGCGGTTGCCGCGAAGGTCAGCGCCGCTGTCGCACCGCCGGTACCTGCGACGGCAACGATTTTGTTGTTGCCGCGCGACTGGAGCTGGGCCGCCACGACCTGCACCAGCAGCAGGACTGCCCCTGCCGCCGGCACGGCCGCCAGACACGGCGCCAGCCCGGTGCCAAGGGCGGCGGGCGCGAGAATGGCCAGCACGCCGGAAAGCGTCTGGACCAGCCAGAAGCCCGCGACCCGGCCCATCAGCCCCTCCCCTGAGCCGGAACGGCGCGCCAGCCAGGCGGTCTGGCCCAGCGAAGCACCCGATGCGATCAACGCCAGCAACGCGGCATGGCGCCATCCGGCCGCCGACAACGTCAGCCCCTGCAAATCCGGCGGATTGAGCGCCAGCGCGGCGCCCGCGGCCAGCACCGCCAGCCCCCCGGCCAGGGCGACCAGCCGGTCGGCGGCGAACCAGGCCAGCCCCGTCATCAACAGGACCCCGGCGGGCGGGATCATCATGGCCAGCGCGGGCTGAGCAGCCGGAGCCACATGCCGGAAACCGGCGGCGATCAGCGCGGCCAAGCCCAGCGCGGCCGCCAGATCCAACCACGGCACCAGCCGCCAGCGGGTGGACAGGTCGCTTTCACGCGTAATCGGCTCCACAGCCTTGAGCGGCCAGTCCCGGCCGCGCCGGACCAGCACCGCGTCGAGGCCGGCGGCGGGGAGGCCCGCTACCGCCATCAACAGCAGCCAGGCCAGCGCCAGCGCCAGCGGGGATTCGCCCGCCGGAGCGGGAAGGACGGCAATGAGGGCGAGCGGCAGCAGGGGCGCGGCCGCCAGACCGTAAACATCGGTTTTCATGGGGCAACCAGGGTCAGCGGGAAAAGATCCGCATTGTCGGGAATTCCGGCAGCCGGCTCAAGTCAGATCAGTTCGACCGGCTGCAGGCGGAAGGAAACCTCGATCAGGAATTTTTCCTGATCATCCAGCTGCTCCAGCTGGTGATCAATGCTGACCAGCCGCTGGTCGCGGGTGGCGTCGATCATCTGCAAGTGCTCCAGCCGCTGCAACTGCTCTTCGATGCGCTTCTTGGCCTCCAGCGTCTGCTGCATCAGCGGCGACAGCGACTGCTTGCACCAGCGCAAGGCTTCGTCGCGGGCCTTCTCGTACAGGTTGCGCGCTTCACGCGCCAGCGTGTCGAAGAAGTGGTCGAAGACTTTTTCCTGGCTGGCCAGCAAGTTGCCGAAACGGTTCTTGTAGGGCGCGGCCTGCTTTTCCAGCTCGTTGAACTCCTCGATGAAGGGATCGATATTGATTTCGGCGTACTGGATGTTGGCAATGCCGATTTCCTGGAAATAGCGCTGGTAAATCTTGTCCACGCTCAGTCGGGCGGCATCGATCTCGTCGCGCAGGCGACGCATGTCCATCTTCAAACCCTGGAAGAAGATGCCGACCGCCGTCGCCACGCCGAAATTGAGCGTGTTCTTGGTCGCTTCGCGAGCACGGTTGAAGTGCCACTCCAGCTTGTCATCGCCGGTGATCTCGGCGATGCGCGCCAGATGCTGCTCCAGGGAGCCCCGCCCTTCCTGCAGGATCGCCAGGCGCTGGGTATGCTTCTCCTGATCGCGGCGCACCAGCCGGGTCAGGCCCACCAGCTCCACCTCCACATCCTTTTCGTTGCGGCTGAAGATGCCGTGCTCCTCCTTGAGGGATTCGCGCTGGACCGTCAAGGACTGCAGGCTGGTCTCGACCATCTCGATCACTTCCTTGAGGGTCGTGTTGCGCAAGGCCTGCTCGCGCGCCACGATCACCGAACTGGCGATCGCCGCCTCCAGCTCTTCGACCTTGCTGCGCGCCAGCTTGTCGGCATCGCCCTGGATGTAGGCGCGCATGGCCTGACGGGCGCTCAGCGGCAGCACGTTCACGTCCGGCAGGTGCAACTGGCGCGCGGACAGCCGCATCAGGCGACGCAGGCTTTCCTCGGAATTCACCGGCATGTAGGTGACGTCTTCCTCTTCCAGCAGGTCGATCTTGTTGATGATGGCGTAGAGCGCGGTGTTGCTGCGCGCGGCAAGATCGCGCACATGGTTGTTCCAGATGGCGAAGTCGCTCGCGGTGACGCCGCATTCGGCGGACAGCACGAACAGCAGCGCGTGCGCCTCGGGCAGGAAGCTCAGGGTCAGTTCCGGCTCCAGGCCGAGGGCGTTGAGGCCGGGGGTGTCAATGATGGACAACCCCATGCGCAGCAGCGGATGGTCCAGGTTGATCAGCGCGTGCCGCCAGGACGGAATGTGGACATAGCCTTCCTTCTTAGAGGATGACTCCAGGAATTCCACCTCGAAGCCCAGGCTTTCGGCGACCTGCATCGGGACTTCGCGGGTCTTGGCGACTTCCTCGAACGCGCGCTGCATGGATTGCGGGCTGTTCAGGTCCAGGTCGAGGTGCGCCCAGTGCTCCAACTGGCGACGATAGGACGCCAACGGCGTGCCGCTGTTGCGCGTCTGGATGGGCAGCAGCTTGATGTAGGGTCCGTTGGCTTGCGGATCGTAGAAGACTTCGGTCGGGCACATGGTGGTGCGGCCGATGCGGGTCGGAAACAGGCGGGCCTTGTAGTGACGACCCAGCAGGGCGTTGATCAGCTCGGTCTTGCCGCGCGAGAATTCACCGACAAAAGCCAACAGGATGCGGTCGGTGGTGAAGGCGCGCAGGGCGCGGGCCAAGCGGTCGTCCAGATCAACGGTGCTGAGTCCCTGCTGGTGCAGCCACATGCGATAGCGCTTGATTTCGCTGGCGATCGACAGTTTCCAGGCGCTGAAGGCCTGGATGCCGGTCAGCAACTTGTCCCCGACTTGCACGGCTTGTGTCACGTCTCGGTCCCCTGAAGGATGGTTAGTATCGCGGACGGGGGCTCGCCGGCCGTCCGGACCGCGATTTTCTTCTGGCGGCTGGATTCACCGCTCAACAAACGCACATCTTGCCGTTTTACCGCAAAAAGGGCGGCAATAAAACGGCAAAGTTCATCATTAGCTTTTCCGTCCACCGGCGGGGCGCGCAAGCGCAGCTTGATCGCTTCGCCGTGCAGTCCCGCCAGCTCGGTCCGGCTGGCGCCCGGCTGCACATGCAGCGAGAGCACCCAGTCGTCACCGGCGCGACGCAGCGCGGCGTCCATTCAGGCCAGATACGGTGCCAGACCGCGTGCAGCCGTGGCCAGCAGGATCTGCACCACCTGGATCGCGAGGAACGCCACGATCGGCGACAGGTCGAGACCGCCCATCGGCGGCAGGATGCGCCGGAACGGCGCCAGCACCGGCTCGGCCAGCTGGCGGATCATCACGGTGGCGGGGTTGTAGCCCGGGCTGACCCAGCTCAGGACCACGCTGACGATCAGCAGCCAGAAGAAGAAATCCGTCATCTTCCACAGCAGGCCGAAGACCGTCTTGAACACCAGGAGCGCCGGCGGCAAGGTCATGCCGGTCGCCACCAGGCTCACCAGCGTTTCCCCCAGCAAGGCCAGCAGCAGGATGGCCACCAGGGATGCGAAATCATAGTGGCGGCTGCGCGGCAGCGCCCCGCGCAAGGGTTGCAGCACCGGATCGGTCAGCCGCACCACGGTCTGCGCGACCGGGTTGTAGAAATCGGCCTGCACCAGCTGCATCAGGAAACGCAGCCAGAGCAGCATGAGGTAAATGCTGATCGCCGAGCCGAGCAGGAGCTCGAAAATCTGGTTCATCGCCGACATGTGATCAATCCTGGTTGCCGAGCTGTTGGGCCAGTTCGCGGCCGCGCAGGGCGCAGGCGCTCAGGGCCTGGTTGAAGGTGGCGCGCAATCCCGCCTCATCAAAGGCGGCGACGGCGCGTTCGGTGGTGCCGCCCGGGGAGGTCACGCGGCGACGCAGTTCGCCGGGCGGCACATCCGCCGTGATCGCCATTTGCGCCGCGCCCAGCGCGGTTTGCAGGGTCAGCGCGCGCGCGGTCTTCTCGTCGAGCCCGAGCGCCACCCCGGCGGCGATCATCGACTCCATGACATAGAAGAAATAGGCGGGGCCGGAGCCGGACACGGCGGTCACACTGTCGATCAGCGCCTCTTCCTCGACCCACACCGTCAGCCCGACGGCCGACAGCACGGACTCGGCCAGCTGGCGCTGCTCGCGGCTGACGCGGCTATTGGCGAAGAGGCCGGTGGCGCCGCTCTGCACTAGCGCGGGCGTGTTCGGCATGGCGCGCACCACGGGGATGTCCCCGCCCAGCCAGCGCTCGATGGACGCGACCGGAATTCCGGCGGCGATCGACACCACCAGCGGACGACGCTGCTGCACCACGGAGGCCAGGGGCTTCAGCACCTCGCGCATGACCTGCGGCTTGACCGCCAGGACCAGGACATCCGAACGGGCGACCACGGCGGCATTGTCCTGGCCGGTGAGGCAACCCTGTTCGGCGAAACTCCGCAACTGGACCTCGCTGGGGTCGGAAAACGCGAGTTGCTCCGGGGCGAGACCGCGCGCGCGCAAACCGCCCGCCAGCGCCGTGGCCATGTTGCCGGCGCCGATAAAACCGATGTGGGGTGTCATGTTGTTCCCGTGCTTTCTCATACCTGCCCGCGGACGCGTTCGCCGAAAACGGCGGTGCCGATGCGGACCATCGTACTGCCCGCGCGAATCGCGTCTTCCAGATCGGCGGACATACCCATGGAGAGTGTATCAAAGACCTCGGGGCTCAGGGCGGGTATCTTCTCCAGCAAACGCTCGCGCAAGGCGGCGAGCGCAGCAAAAGCCGACGGGTTGTCCGGGCGGGGAATCGCCATCAGGCCGCGCAGGCGCAGGGAAGGCATCGAAGACACGACCTCCCGCGCCAGGGACTCCGCCTCAGCGGGGGCGCAACCGGACTTGCTGTCTTCGCCGTCGATGTTGACCTGAAGGCAGACCTGCAAGGGTGGCAGACCCGCCGGACGCTGTTCGGCCAGGCGGCGGGCGATCTTCAGCCGGTCCACGGAATGCACCCAGTCGAAATGCGCGGCGACCTCGGCCGTCTTGTTGCTCTGCAGGGGGCCGATCAGGTGCCACTCCAGGGGCAGATCGCGCAGTTCGGCGATCTTGGCCAGCGCCTCCTGGACATAATTCTCGCCAAAGGCCGCCTGTCCGGCGCGAAAGGCACCGGCGACGTCCCCGGCAGGCCGGGTCTTGCTGACCGCCAGCAGACGGACCGAGGCCGGATCACGACCGGCAGCCTTGCAGGCCGCGTCGATCCTCGCCCTGACCGATGCAAGTGCGGATGCGATATCTGACATGCTTGAAGCGCCCCGTTGAAAGCATTAAGTTAGACGATTATCACTAGAACATGCGCCTTCGCGCCATCCCACCAAGAATTCTGCTGGAGCCTCGAATGGATATTACGGAACTGCTGGCGTTCTCCGCCAAAAACGGCGCCTCCGACTTGCACCTGTCCGCCGGACTGCCCCCGATGATCCGTGTCGACGGCGAAGTGCGGCGCATCAACCTGCCGCCGCTGGAGCACAAGGAAGTCCACCGCCTTGTCTACGACATCATGAACGACAAGCAGCGCCGGGACTACGAAGAATTCCTCGAAACCGACTTCTCGTTCGAAGTGCCGGGCGTGTCCCGTTTCCGCGTCAACGCCTTCAACCAGAACCGCGGCGCCGGCGCCGTGTTCCGGACCATTCCCTCGAAAGTGCTCTCGATGGAAGACCTCGGCATGGGCCAGGTCTTCAAGGACGTCAGCGATTATCCGCGCGGCATCGTGCTGGTGACCGGACCGACGGGTTCCGGCAAGTCCACCACCCTCGCGGCGATGATCGACTACATCAACGCCAACCGCTTCGACCACATCCTGACGATTGAAGATCCGATCGAATTCGTGCACCAATCCAAGAAGTGCCTGATCAACCAGCGCGAAGTCCACCGCGACACCCACGGCTTCAACGAGGCGCTGCGCTCGGCCCTTCGGGAAGACCCCGACATCATCCTGGTGGGTGAAATGCGCGACCTGGAAACCATCCGCCTGGCGCTGACCGCCGCCGAAACGGGCCACCTGGTGTTCGGCACCCTCCACACTACCTCCGCCGCCAAGACCATCGACCGCGTGATCGACGTGTTCCCGGCCGAAGAAAAGGACATGGTGCGCGCCATGTTGTCGGAATCGCTGCAGGCGGTCATCTCGCAGACCCTGCTCAAGAAGAACGGCGGCGGCCGCGTGGCGGCGCACGAGATCATGCTCGGCACCCCCGCCATCCGCAACCTGATCCGCGAAAACAAGGTCGCCCAGATGTACTCCGCCATCCAGACCGGCGCCAGCCTGGGCATGCAGACCCTGGACCAGTGCCTGAAGAACCTGGTGACCAAGGGCATCATTTCCCCGGCCGTCGCCCGCTCGGCCGCGAAAGTCCCCGAAAACTTCTAAGCGGAGGCCGCAACCATGGATTTTGATGACCTGCTGAAACTGATGGTGGAGAAAGGCGGCTCCGACATGTTCATTACCGCCGGGGTGCCGCCTTCGATCAAGCTCAACGGCAAGATCGTGCCGATCACCAAGTCGCCGCTCAGTCCGGACGTGGCCCGGGAAGTGGTGATGAGCATCATGTCCGAGGACCAGCGCCTGGAATTCCAGCGCACCAAGGAATGCAACTTCGCCATTTCGGCCCGCGGCATCGGCCGTTTCCGCGTCAGCGCCTACTACCAGCGCAACCTGGCGGGCATGGTGCTGCGCCGCATCGAGACCAACATCCCCAAGGTCGACGAGCTGAAATTGCCCGAGATCATCAAGGAACTGGCGATGACCAAGCGCGGCGTCATCATCTTCGTCGGCGCGACCGGGACCGGGAAATCGACCTCGCTGGCCTCGATGATCGGCCATCGCAACGCCAACTCGCGCGGCCACATCATCACCATCGAGGACCCGATCGAATTCCTGCACTCGCACCAGGGCTGCATCGTCTCCCAGCGCGAGGTGGGCCTCGACACCGAATCCTTCGAGGTGGCGCTGAAGAACACGCTGCGCCAGGCGCCGGACGTGATCCTGATCGGTGAAATCCGGACCCGCGAGGTCATGGACTACGCCATCGCTTTCGCCGAGACCGGCCACCTGGTGCTGGCGACCCTGCACGCCAACAACGCCAACCAGGCGCTGGACCGTATCATCCACTTCTTCCCCGCCGACCGCCACGAACAGCTGTTCATGGACCTGTCGCTGAACCTGCGCGGCATTGTCGCCCAGCAGCTGGTGCCGACGCCGGACGGCAAGGCCCGCCGCGCCTGTATCGAGGTGCTGCTGAACACCCCGCTGGCCAGCGACTACATCCGCAAGGGCGAGGTGCACAATCTGAAGGAGCTGATGAAGAAATCCCGCGAGCTGGGGATGCAGACCTTCGACCAGGCGCTCTACGACCTGTACACGGCGGGCGAGATCACCTACGAGGACGCGCTCAAGCACGCCGACGCGCCGAACGACCTGCGCCTGATGATCAAGTTGGGCAACACCTCGGACAGCCGTTACCTGGATCAGGCCACGCGCGGGCTCAGCCTGCAAGGGCCGGAATAAGGCGCTTCACTCCGCCGGGCGAGCCGTTCCGCCGGGACGGCTCGCAACGACGTCTCCCCCGTCCGCTTCGCGACACAGCAACGCCGCCAGCGCGTCGATGCGGGCGTCCTCCGCCGGACCGGCCACGGCCATGCGGCGACTGACCTCCAGGGTCAGCCGCAACTCCCGGACATAACGGCGGCAATAGCGACAGAACAGCAAGTGCACGCGGAACCCCAGGCGCGTCCAGAACGGCATTTCACCCGACAGGTAGGCGTCGGCGTGCTTGACGATATCGCGGCACCTCAACATGGCTTGCCCTCTTCAAACGCATTGATCACGGCCAACAGCTTCAGGCGGCCGCGATGGAGCAGGACGCGCACGTTGCCTTCGCTCGTCCCCAGGGTTTCCGCGATTTCGGCGAATTCCAGGCCGGACTGGTCTCGCAGCAGCAACGCCAGGCGCTGGGCCTCCGGAAGGGCCTGCAAATGGCGCTGCAGGGCTTCCGCCAGCTGGGCGCGGGCCAGCACCTCGTCCGGGGTCTCGGCCTGCCAGTCCGCCAGCGGCGCGTTCCAGTGGCCCCAGTCGTTGAAGCGTTCGGTCAACGGCATATCCTCGCCAAGTGCGGTCTCCAGCGAGAGATGGAAACGCGAGCGGTCGTAGCGGCGGTGCCCGTGCGCGGCGTTGATGACAATCCGCGTCAGCCAGGTGCCGAGTCGCGAACGCCCCTCGAACTTCGGCAAGGCGCGGAACGCCGACAGCCAGGCTTCCTGGACCACGTCCTCGGCGTGGCTGCCGACCAGCGTCCGGGCGATGGCCACCAGTCGCGGATGGTGCGCGCGCACCAGCTCGCGGCAAGCGGACTCATCCCGCCGCAGCAATCGTTCCAGCAACCCCTGTTCGTCCGGCATCAACCCGCTTCCCCCTCGGCATCCGGCAAGCATAGGGGGCGGACCCCGGCAAAGACAACGGTCTTCTAGACTTTGATGCGCGGGCGCGGTATTTGTTACGACAGACAGACCCTCACGAGAAGAACATGCTTGGCAAGGCGGACTGGCGGAGCGGAATGGCGGTGCTGGCATTGCTGGCCGGACTCTGTCCGGACCCGGCGCGCGCCGACGTGGAGCTGTCGCTGAGTGCGATCCGGGAAACCGTGGAATTTCCGGCAGACGGGTCGATGGTGATTCATCGTGAGCCGGTGCGACGGCTGCGTTCGGGCGACACGCTCGAAATCGTCCTGCACTACGTCAACAACAGCGACGATCCCGCCGAGAACGTGCGGCTTGACAATCCCGTGCCTGAGGGCACCCTGTACCAGTCCGGCTCGGCGACCGACGGCGAGGCGCAGTTGATGGTCTCGCGGGACGGCGGCGCCACCTGGGACCGCGAAGGGACCGAGACCACCGGGGTGACCAACCTGCGCTGGACAATTGAACGGCTGGACGGCCGCGCCGAAGGCGAAGTCCGTTTCCGCCTCATCGCGCTGCGCGGGAACGTCCAGTTGCCCTGAACGCCCCGAACCCCAGCCCCCGTTGACGCCTAGCGACGCGGGGGCTTGCCGGATTTCCCGGCCTTCCTGGGCACAGCCTTACCCTTCACCGGTGACAGCTTGCCGGCCTTCCTGGCGTTTTCCAGCTCGATATCGTCATTCTGGGCGAAGGACACGATCTCCTGACCGGAATACACCACTTCGACGCGACGGCTGAGGGCGTGCGACATCAGTTGGTCATTGTCCGTCACCAGCTGGTTGAAGCCTTCCGCCTCGATCGTCATCCGGCTCGGCAGGACGCCCTGCTTGATCAGCCAGTCACGGACCGATTCGGCGCGACGCTGCGAGAGCTTCATGTTGTAGGCGCGGCTGGCGCGCGGATCGGTGTGGCCGACCAGCGTGATGTTCATGGCGGGGTACGCCTTGAGCATGGCGGAAATCCGCTTCAGCACCTCGATCGCCCGCGGGTTGAGGTCGTATTTGTTCAGGCCGAAGTGCACGTTACGCGGTACATTGACCAGCAGGCTGGGCACTGCGGGCTTTTCCGGCACGGGCACGACGACCGGCTCGACCGGGGGCGGCAGCACCACGGGCGGCGGCTCGACCGGCGCGGGCGGCTCGGCGGCCTTGCTGCAGGGCGTGTCCGGCACGGGCGGGCAGATGCAATGATCGGCCAGCTTCTGCGCCTGGCGCGCCAAACGTTCGGCGGCGGCGAAGTGCTCACGGGCGTGACGCCAGCCCATCTCCTGGTACTCGTGTCCGGCCCACACCAGGCGCACCTCGAACTCGGCCAGCGGCGCGGCGGCGCAGCTGAAGCCCTGGTGCTGCTTGAGTTCAGCGGCCAGACGCCACAGGTCCTCGCGCATGCGCTTCGAGCCCGAAATGACCGGCGTATCCAGCGTGATGTCGTTGTTGGCGATTTCCATCTGGTGGACCAGCCACTGCGATTGCTGCAACGCCCCTTCGATGACGCCGGTGCGCTCGTTCTCGTAATACTCGTGATTGGCGAAATCCAGCCAGGCCTGCGCCTTGACCAGGAAGTAGTTGTCCGCCCCCACGCCCACGCCGTTGAGCGCGGCGATGCGGTCCTGGAGCGACTTCAGGGTCTTCATGTCCGCCGTGACGACTTCGTCGGTAATGCGGTTTTCCTGCGGCTTCAGGGCCTCTTCCGCATGACCGGCCGCCGACAGCCAGAGCGCGACGCACAGGCCCAGCGGCGCAAAACGGAAGTGCTTAGGGGCTGACATGATCAGGCTCCAGGGTCTTGTTGATGCCGGGTTTGGCGGCGTTGAACAGGTCTTCGTCGAACTTGAAGCGGAAGCGGAGGTAGAAGCCGTCGACCGTGTAGTCATTGCCCACCAGGTCGGCGTCCTTGTAGCTCAGGAAATTGTAGCCGCCGGACACCCAGAGGTTGGCCCATGCCAGATACCCGGTCTCGATGCCCGCGACATAGCGGCTCTGGCCGGTGTCGCCCCACAGGCGGCCGCCCTGCACGCTGGCTTCCCAGCGTTCGCCGATGTCGGTGATAACCCGGGCGCCCAGCAGGTGGGTGCGGCTTTCGCTGGGCAGGTCCAGGGACTTGTCCTTGGCCAGCTTGCCCGCGTAGTTGCCGGCCATGGTGAGCCAGCGCACCGGGTGGTAATTCACATGCAATGAAGCGATATAGGACGTACGGTCCACCGGGGCGACCGACGAACTGCGGTCATCCTCGCGCTTGATCTCGAACCGGGTCAGCGCGTCCCAGCGGTTGGTGTCCACCTGCCGCCAGGCAAAACCGGTCTGGAAGCGGTCCAGCAGCCGGTTGCCGGTCTTGTGGTTGTCGGTCAGGCTCACCGTGTTGCGCGTCAGCAGGGTCCAGTCGCGATTGATCTTCCAGGCCAGCCCGAGCTGGTTGAGGATGGTGTCGGCCGAGTCGGCCCAGCGCAGGTCCAGCTTCCCGGTCGCCTTCCACAGCGGGCTGGGCAGGTATTCGATCCCGAGACCGGCCGCCGACGCGTCATTGGCGCCCGTGCCCTTCAGGGTGGTGATTTGTTCCAGGTTGGTGCTGAGGCGGACGCCCTGCGCGACATTCCAGTTGTTGCGCAGGCCGACCGCCGCCTCGGAGTCCGTCGCGTTGATGGCGTCACGGGCGCGGTATTCGCTGAACACCTTGCCATCCCGCATATACTGGTCTTCCACGCCGACCACCGTGGTGTTCCGTTGCTGCTGGTCGTTCAGGCCGTAGGCGCCCGACAGGCTGGACAGGAACTCGTGGCGGGCGTAAAGCCGGCCCTGGGTGCCCAGCCGGTAATCGGCGCCGGCGGCGGCCATTTTGCGGGCGGACTCCTGGACATCCTGCTCGTATTCCAGATAGCCGGTGGCGCCGTTCAGTTGCGGGGCCTGCATGTTCAGGCGCAGGCGGCCGGTCACGCCGTCATAGGGCGTCACGCCCAGGCTGGAGACGGTGGCGTTCGCCTTGCTCTCGGCGTAGTAGCGCGCGCCCGCCTCGACGCCGAAGTACCGGTTGATCGTCTTGTCCAGCGAGACCTTGGCTCCCTGGCGCGCGCCGCTGGTCGCGTTGTCCTCGGTGCGGCTGGCCTCGGCGCGGAACACGCCCCAGTCCGACAGCGCCTTTTGCAGCTTGGCCGTGCTTTCCGTACGCCCCGAAGACAGGGAAGCGGCGCTGTTGTCGAAGTCGGCGTTGCTTTGGCCATGATACAGCCGCCAGCTGTCCTTGCCCTGATGGTGCTCGATCTCGATGCGGCCCGCCTGCCCCACGCCCTTGAACTCACGGTCCGACTGCGCGACCTCGGCGGTCAGGGTGGTGTCGGCATCCAGCTTCAGCGTGGCGTTCACGCTGCCGATGGAGTATTTGGCGGCCGGATTGTCTTCCGCCGCCACCGCTCCGCCGACCGACAGGCGCTCACCCAGCTTGCGCTCGGCCTGCACGCCGCCCACGGTGTACTCGGGACCGTCGCCGGCCACTTCCAGGGTCACGCGGATGGAATAAGGGTTGAGGTTCGCATCCAGGCTGGGCACCGGGGCCTTGAAGATCAGGCTGGCGGAGAGCGGCTCGAACTCATAATCGACGAAGCGCGATTGCGGGATGGTTGACAGGATCACGCCGGGATTGTTCCGGTCGCGGATCAGGATCTCGACCTTTTCGCTGTTCACCAGCAAGCCGTTCACGCCGCTCACGGTATAGGGACCGGACACGCCCTGCGCGGGAACCTCGACGGACACCTGCGTGGCGTTGGTGCGCGCGACGAAGGCGTTGGCCGTGGTCTTTTCACCTTCGTAATGGGTTTTGATGCCGGTCAGCGAGCGACTGTACTGCCCCAGGTCCAGGGCGTGAGTCCCGTCCACGCGCGTGGTGTAATCGCCGTACAACACGCTGGAGCGCCCCTTGTCCACGCGAACGTACAGTTTGCCGGAAGACTGGGCGTCAAAACCGCGCACGGCGGAGTCGCCGTACACCGGATAATATTCTTCAGGGCGGATGTCGCGGAACAGCGACTGGTTGCGCTGCTTGTCGGAGTCGTAGGACATGGTCAGCAGGTACTCGCCCTTGACCTTGCCTTTCAGGAAGAAGGCGCTGCGGCCCTGGAAGTTCAGTTTGCCGTCGTTGGCGCTCGCCAGGGTATGCAACTCGTCCTCGAAGCCGTCGGCAGCCTGGGCGGGCGTGATCTTGCTGCTGTCGAAGTCCTTCAGGCGGATCATGCCCTCAACGATACCGGAGGCCACCATCGGGCGAAGTTCCGGCACGAATTTGACCTTGGCTTCCTGACGGACGGTGCCGCTGCGCACGACGATCGAGGCGATGGCGGCCTCGGTAGGCGCGACCAGGGTGAGAGTGGCCTCGCCGCCTTCAATGAAGATCTGGGTGCCCGGCTCGACCGGGTTGACGTCCTTCTGCCTGAAACGTCCGGCGGAGGTTTCCAGCGTGACCTCGGTGCGGGTGGTCACCGGGACGCCGTCCTTGTCGGTCAGCGTCAGGAACATCGGCACTTCGTTGGTGCCGTTCGCCTCGACGTTGCCCTTGGCGCGGACATCCAGCTGCAGGTTGTGCAGCACGCCCGGCGCCACCACATTCAGCACCACGGTGCCGCGGTTGTTGCCGGCCGCGTCGAACTGCTTCAATTCCAGCAGGTTGCGTCCGGCCTTCAGGTTGACGCCGATGTATTCCCGTCCTTCGATCTGGGTGTCCTCGACGGTGATCTTCTTGCCGATGCGCGCCGACGGAACCAGCTCACCGTTTACCAGCAGACGGATATCCGCCCCCAGGCGTCCCTTGATCATGATGTTCGTCTGGCTGACCGGCAGGATTTCCTCGTCCTGCAAGTTCAGGAATTCCAGCTGGCGGTCGGCGCCGGAGAGGTAGGATTCCAGCATGACCGGTTCGGTCGGTATACGCCGTCCGCTGCCGGAAAGGCCGTCCGCGTCATCCGCCATTTCAGGCGCGTCATCCAGCTCGTTGCGACGGATCAGCGAACGCGATTGCATCGGCAGGTTCGCCTTGCCGTGCACGCCGCATTGCTGGTCGCCGCCGCCCAGACAGCCCGAGGCCGGCAGGGAGCGCACATCGCCGATACTGATCGGATTCACCGGCAGGTCCGCCTTCAGGACTCGCTCCAGCTCACCGATGGGTGCATCGCCGTTCGCGCGGCGCTGGAAGATCTCCTCCATGGCCGGGCCTTCGCAGGCTCCGGTGCCGGTGGTCACGGCGAAATCGGCACGATGCAGCTCCCCGGCCTTCAGGTCAACAAACACGCTGCCCGGATCGCCGGCGTTGCGCACGCTCTGCTCGATCAGCTCGACATCCTTGGGCAGCGTGCTGCGATCCAGCTTCAGGACGTGGGTCCGCGCGCGAATGCCGTACAGGCTGTACTTGCCTTCGACATCGGAGATCACCATCGTACCGTCTTCCATATAGAAGCGGACGCCCGGCACGCCGACTTCCTCGGGATCCTGGACGCCGTTCCGGTTGCAGTCGGTGTAAATCTTGCCGGTGATGTAACCGTCGGTGGTGAAGGGGCCCGGCAGCACGCGCACCTTATAGACGGCCTGGTTCGACGTACCGCCGCCGGGGCGGTTTTCGTAGGCGGAGGCTCGGTTGATGCCGTCGCCGCGCAAGGAATCCGTCGAAGCGCGCAGGCGATAGGTAATCTTGTGACTTTCCGCCGGGGCCATCGTGCCGATCACAAAGCGCAGGCCGGTCGCGGTCACGCTGTCCGGATTCCTCTTCACGCCGTCCAGGAACGCGGTGCCGGGCACATAGCTGAAACCGACCGGCAGCTTGTCCGAAGCTTCCACGGAGAGCGCGGCCTTGGTGCCCGCATTCTTGATGTTCAGCGTGTAATCGACAAAATCGCCGATCTCGACGGTGTCCCGGTTGCCGGTCTTCTGCACGAACAGCTGCATGTTCGGCACAAAGGGGTCCATCGGCACATCGATTTCGACCGGACCGAGCGCCGGGATCAGCATGAATTGCTCACCGTAGGAACCGGTGACCACCACCCGGTCGGGCCAGGTCTTGGCCAGGACATCCTTGCCGATGAGGCTGGGATAGGTGTATTCCTTCGGCGCCTTGATCAGCAGCGCGTAGGTACCCGCCGGTACGAAGGGGAAACGGTAGGCGCCGTCCGGGCCGGTCGTGATGCTGGCGGCAGCGGGTTTGGTGCCGAGCTCATCCTCGAACACGGTGGCCAGGGCACAGGTGCTCAGATCAAATTTGTTGGTGCAGGCGGCCATGTTGACCAGGCTGACAATGGCGCCGCTGATCGGCTGGTTGGTCGTGGTGTCGAAGAGAACGCCGAAGGGATCGACCAGCACATCCGCCGAGACATTGACCGCCTGCCCGCGACTGCCATCCGGATTCAGGCAATTCAGGATGGTGGCGATCAGCTTGTCGTGCTTCACCGTTTCAATGAAATGGTTGCCGGGGCTCACCGGGTGCTGGAACGCGTCCTGCGCGGGAATGCCCAGCTCCTGGATATTCGCGGGAATCGCCTCGCCGAACCCCACCACGTGGAAAATGCCCGTGTTCGGGCCGGTTTCGCGCAGGGTGACGATTTCTTCGTCATGGTCGGAGAAATTGGTGACCAGCGGATTGTTGCCGGAGGTGATCCGGATGACCAGGTAGTCGTTGACGGCGGGGTCCTTGTTACACAGGGAGCACTTGGTCTCCAGATACAGGATGTTTTCGCCCTGCTTGAGGCTGATGCGCAGCGCGAGTTGCGCGGAGGCATCGTACCCGTCCTTGTTGATCAGGCTCGCGGCGCCTTCGACCTTGGTCTGGACCGTGTTCGAGAGCACCGCGCGCTCGATGCCGGCATTGCGGTACAGCGCCTGGTACTGGTTGAGCACGAACTGCCCTACGGCACGGTCGGAGACCAAGGCGGTAAAGCTCCAACTGTCGGTCGTGCGGGCAGGGAAACTGTCATACGCGACACCGATACGGTCCACCATGAACAGATCCTTGGGCGCCACGGTCGTGAACACGCCCCTGGGTGCGCCCCCGAGATGGTAGACCAACTTGCCGGGACCGGAATAAACCGGCACCGCAGCCAAACGCACGCCGTCAGGCAACGGATCATCCGCGAGAATTTTGGCCGACACTGCATTGTCCACGGAGACCTGCGTCGGCGACGCAGCCAGATCGCTGATGTTCTGCAAGGTCATGCCATAGGTCAGGATGTCGCCGCTGACAGCAGCGACCTTGTCGACCGTCTTGCTCGGCACCAGCCCGCTGGCGACAACCCGAGCCTCATCGCTCTGGGTGAGGGTTGCCCCGCTGCCTGCGCCGCGCGCGGTGACGTCAGCCAGGTAGTGCTGGCCGTCCAGCGCGCCGACCGGCACCGTGCCGTCCACGAACAGCAGCACGGACTTGCCTGCATCCAGCGATTGGGTGACGCCGGCGGTCACCAGGGTGTCGGCGGCGTCGAAGACCCCGTTGTTGTTGCTGTCGAGGTAAAGACGAAGCGGCGCGAGAGCACCGTCGTCCCCTCCCGAATCGGTCAGGGAAAAACTGAAGATATCCGTAGTGTTACTGGTATTGGTCAGGGTATGCGTCCAGGTCAGACGGGAGCCGGGCTCCACAACCTGGGTGTAACCGGGCGTCAGCGTCAGTGCGTACACCGGCTGGACTTCCACGATCACGATATTGGATTTTTTACTGCGCAGCAGATTGGGATCGGTGCTGTCAGGAATTTTGAAAGTTGCCTCGGCCTGGTTGGAAATGGACGGGCCGGCAGGCGGCAGGGCGGCGTGCGCCAAAGCACCGAACAGGGTCACGACCACCCACATCATCAGGATGATGATGCTTTCGCGGTGGAGGGGATGACGTTGCGGCATGGATGGAGACCGGTTTCTGAGTTTTTGTCGGAAGACGAGGCAGGCCGGAACCTGCCTCGGGTATTGCGTGCGGAACCGTCCCTGGCTCCGTGCTTGACCGGTCCGGGTCTTAGTTGTCGATGCGCACTTCGAAGGTCATCGTTGCCGATTGACCGCCGTTGAGCGTGCCGACGTTCGCTTGCAAGGCGCCAGTGGCTCCGTTGGCCGGCACGGTCGTGATGGAACCGACAGTGACGTTCGGGGTCAGGTTGGTGCTGTCCAGCTTAGTGTAAGTCGGCGTGGCGTCATTCACCAGAACGCTGGTCACCGGGGACACGCCCTGGTTCTCGGCGACGATCTGGTACACGATGCACTGGTTCGGCTTCGCCGACATGTTGGCGGTGGTGTAGGCCGCATCCGGTGTTCCGTCGCAGGCCGCATCAAGCGCTTGCGACTTGGTCAGACGGATTTGACCGCCAATCACCTGGGTCACGTCGAGGTTGTTGGCCACGGTCGGGGCAGCAATGCTGTTGATCGTGCCGGTCACCGCGGCATGGATGGTGGCGGTGTCCGTGGTGCCCGGAGTCGCGGCCGGATCGGCCTGGATCTTCGCGAAGACACGGATCTGTTCGCCCGGCTGCAAGCCCACGCCGCCCGGCGTACCGGTCAGGGCGCTCACATCGGTGAACTGGGTATCGCCGGCGCTCAGCACGCCGTCACCGTCGGTATCGTAGTACAGGGTGGTGGTGAAGCCGCCCAGGGTGTTGCTGCCGGACAACAGGATTTCACCGGCGACAGAGCCTTCCGTCACGTTACCGTTGTTCTTCAGGATGTGCGTGTAGACCACGGTACCGCCCGGGAAGACCTGACCGCTGTTGTCGGTGGTCAGCGCCAGGGCACGGACCGTGTTCACGACCACTTCGTCACGCTTGTAGTCGGCGGCGCCGGAGAGCGGCGACTTCGACTGGAAGTAGATGCTTTGCGAAACCGGGGTCGCGGTCGACGGCGTGCCGATCACGGCGCAAACCTTCAGGTTGGCGCCGGAGTTGATGGTGCCGGTGTTGGTAATCTGCGCACCGAAGTTGGAGCAGTTGCCGTTGGTGCCATCCAGATAGAAGGTGGCGGTCCAGCCGGACGGCAGATCGTTCGAGCCATTGTAAACACCGTCTTGGTCGGCGATCAGGTTGTAGTTGTCCGCCACCGCCGAGG
>JAYRMT010000005.1:0-30570 GCA_041912575.1 Fluviicoccus sp.
ACGTAGTCGTCATCGGCCAGATTGCGCACCAGCTCGACATAGCTGCTGACCACGCCAAGCGGGTTGGTCATCTTGAACATCACCGAGAGCATGTTGCCCGGCACATGGAAGCGCTCCTGGGGCAGGCTGTCGAGGCGGAAACCGGTCTTGCGGCGGATCAGGCCTGCGGGCATCTCCATCAGACGGCTCAGCGGCCCGGTAAAGGTATTGGCCTTGTGCATGTCGATCGGGCTGGCGATGGTCACCAGATTGACCACCTTGTCATCCGGATTGGCCGCCAGGTACATCAGCGACAGCAGGCCGCCCATGCAATACCCCAGCAACGACAGTTCCTCTTCGCCGCTGTGCTCGCGAATGGCCTTCATCGCCTTGGGAAACCAGTCATTGACATAGCTCTCCAGCGACAGCCCGGCGTCTTCCGGTCCCGGTTTTCCCCAGTCGATCAGGTAGACTTCGAAGCCGTGCGCCAGGAAATAGCGGACCAGGCTGCGGTCGGCCAGCAAATCGAAAATCCAGGCGAAGACGCCCAGCGGCGGCACCATCACCAGCGGAATGCCGAAACGGCGGCTGCGCACGTGCAGGGTCTGCCCGCCCTCGAGGGTCACCGTCTGCGTATCCAGCGGCTTGTAGTGCTTCACCGACATGATGCCGTCCTGGAAGATCACTTCATTGACGGTCTTGTCGGAAAGGATGAAGTTCTGCTTGTTGACGCGACGCTGCACCGCATTCTTGACAAAGGCGGCGCTGGTTCTGGCCAGACGGCTGGCGCGTTCGACTCGGCTCGACATGGGAAAAGACATCCGGTGGGAAACAAAGGAACAGCGGTATTGTAGGCGGAATCGGCGCGGACACGATAATCCGCGCCGACGAAAAGCCGGGCGGGAAAGTCATTCCCGCCCGGCGCGATCGCAGATCAGTGGCGACTGGCCCGCTCGGTGTCCGCCTCTTCTTCCGCGGCGGCCTGCACCGGCAGCGCGGCGGCTTCCGCCGGCTGGTCGGGCAAGGGCACCGGCTGGCGGGTCAAGGCGATCGCCAGCACTTCGTCGATCCACTTCACCGTCCTGATCTGCAGATCCGCCTTGATGTTGTCCGGAATCTCCTTCAGGTCACGCGCGTTCTCTTCAGGAATGATCACGGTCTTGATGCCGCCGCGGTGCGCCGCCAGCAGCTTCTCCTTCAGGCCGCCGATCGGCAGCACCTGACCGCGCAGGGTGATCTCGCCGGTCATCGCCACATCGGCGCGCACCGGGATCTGCGTCAGCACCGAGACCATCGCCGTGCACATCCCGATCCCGGCGCTCGGGCCGTCCTTCGGGGTTGCCCCTTCCGGCATGTGGATGTGCAGATCCTGCTTCTCGTGGAATTCCGGGGTGATACCCAGCAACTTCGAGCGCGCCCGCACGACCGTCATCGCCGCCTTGATCGACTCCTGCATCACGTCGCCCAGCGAACCGGTCATGGTGTAGCGGCCCTTGCCGGGCGTCGAGACGGCCTCGATGGTCAGCAGCTCGCCGCCCACCGACGTCCACGCCAGCCCGGTCACCTGGCCGATCTGATCCTTTTCCTCGGCCTTGCCGTAGTTGAACTTGTAGACGCCGTTGTACTTTTCCAGGTTCTCGATCGTGACATGCGCCGGGCCATCGGCCTGTCCCATGACAGCATCCTTCACCACCCGGCGGCAGATCTTGGCGACCTCGCGCTCCAGATTGCGCACGCCGGCCTCGCGCGTGTAGCGGCGGATCAGTTCGCGCAGTGCTTCGTCATCCACCACCAGCTCGCTGTCTTTCAACCCTGCCAGCTTGATCTGCTTCGGCAGCAGGTACTGCTTCGCGATCGCCAGCTTTTCGTCCTCGGTATAGCCCGGCAGACGGATGACTTCCATCCGGTCAAGCAGCGGCGCCGGAATGTTCATCGAATTGGCGGTGCAGATGAACATCACCTCGGACAAGTCATAGTCGACATCCAGGTAATGGTCGTTGAAGTGGCTGTTCTGTTCCGGATCCAGCACCTCCAGCATCGCCGACGCGGGATCGCCGCGCATGTCGGAGCTCATCTTGTCGATTTCGTCGAGCAGGAACAGCGGATTCTTCACGCCGACCTTCGCCAGCTTCTGGATCAGCTTGCCCGGCATCGAGCCGATATAAGTGCGACGGTGACCGCGAATCTCGGCCTCGTCACGCACACCGCCCAGCGCCATGCGGATGAACTCGCGCTTGGTCGCCTTGGCGATCGACTGGCCGAGCGAAGTCTTGCCCACGCCGGGGGGGCCGACCAGGCACAGCACCGGGCCTTGCAGCTTCTTCACCCGCGACTGCACGGCCAGATATTCGAGGATGCGCTCTTTCACCTCTTCCAGGCCGTAGTGGTCCGCATCGAGGATCTGGCGCGCCATCTTCAGGTCGATGCCGATGCGGCTGCGCTTCTTCCACGGCACGCCCAGCATCCAGTCGATGTACCCGCGCACCACCGTCGCCTCGGCGGACATCGGCGGCATCATCTTCAGTTTCTTCAGTTCGGCCTCGACCTTCTTGCGCGGCTCCGGCGGCAAGCCGGCCTTGTCCATGCGCGCCTCGATTTCGGCAAACTCGTTCTCGCCGTTCTCGTTGCCACCCAGCTCGCCCAGCTCCTTCTGGATCGCCTTGATCTGCTCGTTCAGGTAGTACTCGCGCTGGCTCTTCTCCATCTGTTTCTTGACTCGGCCGCGAATGCGCTTCTCCACCTTCAGGATATCCAGCTCGGACTCCATGATGCCCATCAGGTGCTCGACCCGCTTCTGCACATCCGCAAGCTCCAGGATCTCCTGTTTTTCCTCCAGTTTCAGCGCGAGGTGAGCGGCTATCGTATCGCTCAGTCGTCCGGCGTCCTTGATGGATGTCACCGAATTGAGCACTTCCGGCGCGACCTTCTTGGCCAGCTTGACGTATTGCTCGAACTCGCTGAACAGCGTGCGCGCGAGGCCGTCACTCTCGCCTTCGCGCACATGCGCCGATGCGGCCTGGTTGACCGTCGCCAGCCAGTAACTGCCGGTATCCTCCAGCGTATCCAGACGCCCGCGGAACTGGCCTTCGACCAGCACCTTGACGGTGCCGTCCGGCAGTTTCAGCAGTTGCAGGATGTTGGCCACGGTGCCGATGTCATAGAGCTGATCCTGACCGGGGTCATCGTCAGCGGCATCGCGCTGGGCGGCCAGGAAAATCTGCTTGCTGCCGGCCATGGCGACTTCCAGCGCCTGGATGGATTTTTCGCGACCGACGAACAGCGGGATAACCATGTGCGGAAACACCACGACGTCGCGCAAGGGCAACAGGGGCAGGTCCAGCGGATTGGGTTCGTACATGTCGTTCACCTGAATGGCAGGGTCGGCAGGACACCTGCAAAAGATTTGCCAGTAACAGCTATTGTTTTAGGGAGGACTTGGGAAATTACAAGGGGACAGGCGACTGCGCCGCCCAAAAAACGGCACGTCCGTACAGAAATGCGACAGATGGGGTGATCGGATATGAAAAAGCCCGCTCAAAAGCGGGCTTTGAATCTGGCGGTGAGAGAGGGATTCGAACCCTCGATACGCTATTAACGTATACACGCTTTCCAGGCGTGCGCCTTCAACCACTCGGCCACCTCACCACATTCGCAACGGCTTGGCGTCGCGAGGCGCACAAGATTATCCGAAGGCCCCGGCAAAAGCAAAAGGAATTTCACTCCGGCCATTAACCGCGCAGGATTTGGGGGGATAGGACAGGAGTGATAAGATAGAGGCCGTTCCGCGGTCAACGGCAATGCCCCGCCCTAACCGACTCAACCCTCTCGCCTGACAGGCCCGCCGCCTGGAGGAGCCTCCCCCCGTATGCAATCCGGCCACCCGCAACGCACCGCCTTGCCGATGCTGACGCTGGGCGCGCTCGGTGTCGTCTTCGGCGACATCGGCACCAGCCCCCTGTATGCCCTCAAAGAGTGCTTCCACGCCAGCCATGGCATCGCCATCACGCATGACAACGTGCTCGGCATCCTGTCGCTGATCTTCTGGTCGCTGACCATCGTGGTCTCGCTGAAGTATGTCGCCTTCATCATGCGGGCCGACAACAACGGTGAAGGCGGGATCATGGCGCTGCTGGCGCTGAGCCTGCGCAACCCGAATCTCGCCCCCTGGCAAAAGAAGATACTGGTCAGCATCGGACTGTTCGGCGCGGCGCTGTTTTTCGGCGACGGCATCATTACCCCCGCCATCTCCGTGTTGTCTGCGGTCGAGGGCCTGAATGTCATCGCGCCCACCCTGGCGAACTACGTCCTGCCGATCACCATCGTGGTCCTGATCACACTGTTTGTCATCCAGAGGCACGGCACCGGCAGCGTCGGACGCTTCTTCGGGCCGATCATGCTGATCTGGTTTGGCGGCCTGGGCGTGCTGGGGCTGGTCAACGTGCTGCATTACCCGGCGGTGCTATCGCTTATCAGTCCGCACTGGGCCATCGAGTTCGTCAGCGAGCACCCGCTGATCGCTTTCGTCACCCTCGGCGCGGTGGTACTGACCGTCACCGGCGGCGAGGCGCTCTACGCCGACATGGGTCACTTCGGCCGCCAGCCGATCCGATACGCCTGGTTCGCCGTGGTCTGCCCCTGCCTGATCCTGAACTACGCCGGACAGGGCGCCCTGCTCCTGTCACGCCCTGACGCCATCGCCAACCCCTTTTTCCAGATGGCGCCGACCTGGGCCATCCTGCCGATGATCGTGCTGGCCACCGTGGCTACGGTCATCGCCTCGCAAGCCGTGATTTCAGGGGTCTTCTCGATCGCCCGGCAAGCGGTGCAGCTGGGCTACCTGCCCCGCTTTGAAATCCTGCACACCTCCGCCAAGGAAATCGGCCAGATCTACATCCCGGCGCTCAATTGGCTGCTGCTGGGCGCGATTATCGTGCTGGTGCTGACGTTCAAGTCCTCCAGCAACCTGGCGTCGGCGTACGGGATCGCGGTCACCATGACCATGATCTGCGACACCTTCCTCGCCGCGATCGTCGCCATCACCGTATGGGGCTGGTCTCGCTGGGCGGCCATCCTGCTTGCCACGCCATTCCTGCTGGCCGATTTCTTCTTTTTCAGCGCAACCTCCCTGAAAATCCTCCAGGGCGGCTGGTTCCCGCTCATGATCGGCCTGATGGCGTTCACTGTCATGACCACCTGGAAACGGGGACGCGAGATCCTGTTCGAGAAACTCAACCGGGAAACCATGCCGCTGAACCTGTTCGTGAACAGCATTGCGAGCGGGCCGATCCAGGAAATCGAAGGGACCGCCGTGTTCATGACAGGCAGTCACCAGTACGTTCCCCATGCCTTGCTCCACAACCTGAAGCACAACAAGATCCTGCACTCGCGCAATGTCCTGCTGACCCTGCAAACCCGGGATATCCCGTTTGTCGACGCCGCTGACCGCCTCCATGTCGAGCAGATCTCCCACAACTTCTGGCTGATCACCGGCCATTACGGCTTCAAGGAACAGCCGGACGTTCCCGCCCTGCTGGGCGCCTGCGGCGTCCACGGGCTGGAATTCGACATGATGGACACCAGCTTCTTCCTGTCGCGGGAACGACTGATTCCCCGCGTGGAAGGCGGCATGGCGCCGTGGCGCGAAATCCTGTTCGTCGCCATGTCGCGAAATGCCGCGTCCGCCACCGATTTCTTTCAGATTCCGACCAACCGTGTGGTAGAGTTGGGAACGCAGATAGAACTATAGTGATGGAGTCGGAGGCGGTCCCCAAGCCCCCTCCGCCGGTTGCCTCCGGACCTAAGGCATGACAAGGAAATTAATGGAATTAATTAACCAGTTTTTAAAAGATAACGATAATGCGGGAGTTTACCAATGATGACCACGCACAAAGAAATTACCAAAATCGGCATTTTTTATGACGGCAATTTTTTCCTGCATGTCAGCAATTACTACCAGTATTATCATCAGCGAAAATCCCGTATCAGCATTTCCGGGCTCCACGACTTTATACGCCACCGCATATCCCAGGAAGAAAAAACAGATTTCCGCTTTTGCCATATTGTGGATGCGCATTATTTCCGCGGTCGCCTGCGCGCCCAGGATGCCGAGCAACGGGATCTGCTCCTGAAGGAGCGTCTCTTTGACGAAGTACTGATGCGCGAGGGTGTCACCACGCACTATCTGCCGCTGGGCCCGGATGGCGAGAAAGGCATCGATGTCTGGCTGGCGCTGGAAACCTATGAACTGGCGATCCACAAACGGTTTGATGTTGTCGTGCTGGTTGCGTGCGACGGCGACTTCCGTCCCTTGCTGCGCAAGCTGAATACGCTGGGGATTCGCGTCATGCTGCTCGCCTGGGATTTTGAATATACCGATCGTAACGGCCTGCAGAAACTGACACGGACCGCGCAAGTGCTTCTGGACGAAGCAACGTACCCCTTGAGCATGCACCAGATCATCGACAATCCCGCACTTCGCAACGAAGCGCAGATCAATAATCTGTTTCTCTATCCCCGTGACGATCATCATTATTCCACGCCTCACCATCCGCCCGCGCAAGCGACCCCTCCGGCGGTTGCCGGAATGCCTGCCGACGGAATTATCCAGAGTCTGAAAGAAGGTGGTTTCGGATTCATTACACCTGACGACGGAACAGACAACATCTTTTTCCATTTCAGCGAACTACGGAATCGATCCTTTGCCTCGCTACGCGTGGGCGATCGCGTCCATTTCATGTTAGGACGAAATGACAAAGGCCCTTGCGCGAGTCAGATACAGGTGGTCGAAACCGTGCCCGCAGAGGGCGCGCTGGTCGACGATGACGATGTGGATAACTAAGAAAGGACTGAAAGCTGTGTCTTTCTGACTCGCCAGACAGACCCGACGCGATCAACGCTCATCGCCAAGGGGATGCAAGTCATCGGCGATGCGCCCTGCCCGTGATGACAAAAAAACAGCCATTTGCTACACTCGTCACACTATTGTAAAGCACTGCTGTTTTCCTGTTGACCGCAGACAGCATCGACTTCGGGCCTCGGATTGGGTCCCGCACTTCTCCCAATCCGGCCACTCACACAAATACGGTTCAATGATATGGACATGTTACTGACCGGCCTTACCTTCCTGTTCTCCGCTTCGCTCGCCGCCATTGCCGCGATCTATTGCCTTCCTCATGCCGAGCGATGGGGCCTGATCGATCATCCCTGCGGCGGGCGCAAGAAGCACGGCCACTCTACCCCACTCATCGGCGGGATCATTCTCTGGGCCGCCTTGCTGCCGCTCCTTATCATAAAGCCCGCCATGGGCATCCTGCCCTACAGCCTGCCCCTGGTAACGCTCACGGTTTTCATCGGCCTGCTGGATGACCGCCACGAACTCTCCGCCAAACTCCGACTGGGCGTTCATCTGCTGATCGGCCTGGTGATGGCGACATGGGCCGGCATCCAGTTGAAGACGCTTGGCGAGCTTATCCCCGGGGTTCAACTGTCACTGGGAATCCTGGCAATTCCCGTCACGTGTTTTGCCGTTGCCGCGTCGATGAATGCGGTCAACATGGTGGATGGCGTTGATGGTCTGGCCGGCGCACTGAGCCTTGTCCCTATCGCGGTCGTCGGCGTACTGGCTATCCATGCGGGCAACACTGATTTGACGCTCATCGCCACCGCCTTGTCGGGTGGACTTTGCGTCTTCCTGCTCCTGAACTTTCCGTTCCCGTGGCGAGTCCGTGCTACCTGCTTCATGGGAGACACCGGCTCTACCCTGCTGGGACTCATGGTCGCGTGGCTGCTTATCGGTGGATGCTCCGCCCATCTGTTCAAGCCGGTCCTGGCGTTGTTCCTGTTGGCGCTGCCGCTCATCGATGCCGCAGGCGTGATGCTGCGCCGCATTTTGCGTGGCGACCCCGTGACCGCCCCCGGCCGCGATCACCTGCACCATGTCTTCATCGACGCCGGGATGACACATCGTCACGTTGTATACATGCTGACTTGCTCCGCAATCGCCATTGCCGCGATGGGCCTCATTCTCGAAAGGAACGGAACGCCCGAGTGGATCATGTTTGCCATTTTTGCTTCCTTGTTGGTCACTAACCTTGTCCTGCTTCGCTCCGCCGACAGGGCAAAAGCCGTACTCCGCGAAAAGGTTTTTTCTCACCGGGTTTAACGCTATCCGTAAACTCGTGCCTGCCGCTCAGATTCCGAGCGGCAGGAAGCTTGACGCGCCAACTGGCGAATTATGAGCGCGCCCTTTCCGCCCCTCCTTAATCATCAAAAGAGTGTCAATAAAAAAGCGCAACCTGACGAGTTGCGCTTTTTTATTTGTTGGAATTGCGGCTACTTGTTCAAGTAGCCATTCAACCAATCCAAGGTACTTACTCGCGACTCACGGCAACATTAAAGCCCGCACGCTTGAGGGTGGCATGCTGCTTAGCCTTGTCCAGGTCGGACTCCACCATTTCAGCAATCAATTCATCCAGGGTGATTTCCGGCCGCCACCCCAACTTGCTGGCGGCATTGGTGGGATCTCCCAAGAGCGTCTCCACTTCTGCCGGCCTGAAGTACCGCGGATCGACACGAATAATGATATCGCCGACCTTCAGCGCAGGGGCATTCTCCCCTTCAATGACTGCGACAACGCCGTACTCATTCACGCCCTCACCGACAAACTCCAGTGTAACCCCAAGTTGTTGCGCGGAGCGACGAATGAACTCGCGCACACTGACCTGAATACCGGTGGCAATCACAAAGTCCTCGGGGGTTTCCTGCTGCAGCATCATCCATTGCATGCGAACATAATCCTTGGCATGCCCCCAATCACGGAGCGAGTCCAGATTCCCCATGTACAGGCACCGCTCAAGCCCTTGTGCAATATTGGCCAAGCCACGTGTCACTTTGCGCGTCACAAATGTCTCGCCGCGACGGGGGGATTCATGGTTGAAAAGAATGCCGTTACACGCATAGATACCATACGACTCGCGATAGTTGATGGTGATCCAGTATGCGTACATTTTGGCCACCGCATACGGGCTGCGGGGATAAAACGGGGTTGTCTCCTTCTGCGGGATTTCCTGAACCAAGCCATACAATTCGGATGTGGATGCCTGGTAAAAACGCGTCTTTTTCTCTAGGCCCAAAAAGCGGATGCCTTCAAGCAAACGGAGCGCGCCAAGAGCATCCACATCCGCCGTATATTCCGGAGACTCGAAGCTCACTGCGACATGCGATTGGGCCCCCAGATTATAGACTTCATCGGGCTCGACCTCACGCAAGATGCGAATGAGATTGGAGGTGTCCGTCAGGTCTCCATAGTGCAACTTCAGTTTTGGATCCGGCTGATGCGGATCCTGATAAATGTGGTCGATCCGTTCAGTATTGAACAGCGAGGATCGGCGCTTGATGCCATGAACCTCATAGCCCTTGGCCAGCAAAAACTCCGCAAGATAGGAACCATCCTGCCCCGTAATCCCGGTAATCAACGCTTTCTTGCTCAATTCATCACACCCTAAAGATTCAATCCACACAATTCATGGTCAAGGGAACGACCACCCCTCTGCACCAAAATAAGCGACGTTGACGCTGTCGGGCTCATTCTACGTGCGCCCATATCGATCCTCAAACCGGACGATATCATCCTCGCCCAAGTATGGGCCCACCTGCACCTCGATCAACTCGAGCGGAATCTTGCCCGGGTTTTCCAACGCATGAACCGCTCCAAGAGGAATATAAACAGACTGATTTTCACAGATCAGTCGCGTCGCCCCGTCAATCGTGACATTGGCGGTACCGGACACGACAATCCAGTGCTCTGCCCGGTGATGATGCATCTGCACGGACAGTTTCGCTCCCGGTTTGACGGTAATGCGTTTGACCTGATAACGATGCGCATGATCTATCGAGTCGTACTTGCCCCAAGGACGATAAACCTCGCGATGGGTTTGATGCTCGCTACGACCGGCTGACTTCAGGCGCGCCACAACCTTTTTCACATCCTGCGCGTGATCGCGACGCGCCACCAGGACGGCATCCTTGGTCTGGATCACCACCAGGTCATCGACGCCAACCGTCGCCACCACCGCATTCTCGGCAAACACCAGCGTATTGTGGCACTGATGGCTCAAGACATCGCCGTTATGCACATTGCCGTCCTGATCCTTGGGAAGAACCTCCCAAAGGGACGCGAATGAACCGACATCGCTCCAGCCCACATCCATCGGCACCACGACGGCAGAATCGGTCTTCTCCATCACGGCGTAGTCGATCGAGTCGTCCGGACACTTGGCAAATGCTTCCGCATTGACGCGAATGAAGTCCATGTCCCGACTCGCGTCCGTCATCGCCAAACGGCACGCCTCAAGCATGTCGGGCCTGAACTTTTGCAACTCTTCGAGATAACGCGATGCCTTGAAGAGAAATAATCCGCTATTCCAGTCATACGTCCCCGAGGAGACAAACTCCTTGGCAACCTCAAGAGACGGCTTTTCAACAAAGGCGGCAATCCTGAAACCACCATCGCCGATTGTGTCTCCACGTCGGATATAGCCATACCCGGTTTCAGGACTGCGCGCAACGATGCCAAATGCCACTAGTGATCCGCTATCGGCAAAGGGTATCGCCTGGCGAATGGCCGCCTGAAACGCGGCGCAATCCTGAATGACATGATCGGCCGCCAGTACAAGCAGTAAGGGATCGTCCCCGTCCGCAACCGCACGAAGCGCCGCCAAGGCAATGGCCGGCGCCGTATTCCGCCCGAAGGGCTCCAACAGGATGTTTCCCGCCAGGGCGTTGCATTGCCGGAGCTGCTCGGCGACAAGAAAACGATGGTTCTCATTGCAGATCACCAACGGAGCAGCCGTCGACAGCCCGTTCAAACGCTCAATCGTCGTCTGCAACATGGTCAGGCTGCCCTGGAGCGTCAGGAATTGTTTGGGATAGGACTCTCGCGAGAGTGGCCACAATCGGGTTCCTGACCCGCCCGCCATGATGACGGGCAATACGGCAATATTACTCATGCATGACCTCATGACATGTTCGAATCGTTTTGAAAATATGCCTTGGTGTAGGGGTGAACATCAGCAGAGCCCAGCAACAAATCTATCGGCCACCATCGGTAATCGGCATGCTGCTGCCTGGGCAGCCCGGTCAAATCCGCAGGCAACCCCAGCTCATATGACAGAACAACATAATGCGTCCCAAAATCAGTTCCGGCGTAACTGTCCGCGTAATGGTGCTCATACACCCCATGAAACTTTGCATCACTCATCCGTGTGCTGAAGCCGAGCTCTTCCGCAGTCAAGCGTGAAAAGGCTTCGCCGATGCGTTCACCTTTCCGGATGCGTCCCCCGGGGACAAACCAGAAGTTCTGTGCGGGGCGATTCACTCTTCGGCCCAGAAGCACCTGATGGTCACCGTTCCTCACGATCAAATCCACGGAGACCAATGGCATATTGGCGACCAGAATCCGAAAGAGGCTGTCTGGAAGAAACTCGGACATTTCATGGCATCCTTGACACAAGCCGGCCATTAAAAGCCTTCATGCGTGATGTCGTTCTTGGGAGATACGGTGGCGAAGTCGCCAGCCCGTCTCACTTCGTGGTTTGAGGTCGCACGGACAAGCCTCGCCCGATGCCGTAATAGCGGATACCGGCCTTGGCCATCCGTTGCGGTTCAAACAGGTTTCGGCCGTCAAAGATGACTGGCTCTTTCAGGCTCGATTTGATGGTATCAAAATCCGGCGCCTTGAAATCGCGCCACTCGGTCACGATCAGTAGCGCATCCGCTCCTTGCAACGTCGCCTCTTTGGTCCCCATCAACCGAAGATCATCGCGAGCGCCATAGATGCGCTGCGTTTCGTTCATCGCTTCAGGATCATAAGCCTGCACACGGGCGCCCAGGCGCCAGAGATGCTCCATCAACACACGACTGGGCGCCTCGCGCATGTCGTCGGTATTGGGTTTGAAGGACAATCCCCACAAGGCAAAGGTACGACCGGCAATTTCACCCTGATAATAATCCCGCACCAGCTCGACCAGGCGCAATTTCTGACGATCATTGACCGATTCGACCGCATGCAGGATTTCCGGCACATAACCTATTTGTCGCGCGGTTCGCGCCAAGGCCTGAACATCCTTCGGGAAACAGGAGCCGCCATATCCGCAGCCCGGATAAATGAATGAATAGCCGATTCTGGGGTCTGATCCAATGCCTTTACGGACGGATTCGATATCGGCTCCCAGACGCTCGGCCAGATTGGCCATTTCATTCATGAAAGATATTCGCGTCGCCAACATGCAGTTGGCGGCATATTTGGTCAACTCGGCGCTGCGCACATCCATGACAATGATTTTTTCATGATTGCGATTGAAGGGTTCATACAGCTCACGTAGCGCATCTTCGACTAACTGACTTTCCGTGCCTATAATAATCCGGTCGGGACGCTGACAATCCGCGACCGCCGAACCTTCCTTGAGGAACTCAGGGTTTGACGCTACATCAAAGGGAATATCCGCACCGCGTCGCCGCAGGACTTCGGACATGCAATCGGAAACCTTGTCCGCCGTGCCGACCGGCACCGTAGATTTGTTGATCACGATCTTGTGATCGGACATGTGGGTCGCAATGGTCTCCGCGACAGCCAACACGTATTTGAGATCGGCGCTGCCGTCCTGATCCGGCGGGGTTCCGACGGCGATGAAGATGATCTCGCCATGCTGAACGCCTTGCGCGCCATCCGTGGTAAAGCGCAAACGACCGGCCTGGTAATTTTTTTCCACCAGCGACGATAGTCCCGGCTCATAAATCGGGATAATCCCTTTCTCCAGGTTGGCAATGCGCAATGGGTCGACGTCCACGCAACAGACATCATGTCCCGCATCGGCAAGGACCGCCGCCTGCACCAACCCCACATAACCGACGCCAAATACCGTGACTTTCATTTACGCCTCTTTTCGTGATCTTTCAATTGCGCGCGCTATTACTGGATCGCTTCGCGCATGAATCGCGACAATATTGCCTCTTTATCGAGATTGCGTTGGGCATATTCCGATGCTGTCATATTGACTCCCGTCATGGACAACGTTTTTTCAATTCCGACAACAAACTCATCGAGCGTCTCGGGGTCAACACGGATGCCAATTCCGGGGTAATCCTCACACAATTCACCCAACGTTGTTCCTGCTTCCGCCGTAATGACCGACCAGCCGCCAACCGCCAGGATATTTGATAGTTTCGAAGGCAAAACGGCATCTGCCACGCCGCGTCGTTGCACCACCAGATGACAGTCTGCTGACGCCAACAGTGAAGGTAACTGTTCATACGGCATCAGGGGGGCAAATATCACATTGGTCAGCTTCATCTCCTGTGCAAGGGCGTGCAAACGCGATTTCGCGCCGCCATCACCCACCATCAGGAAGGTGATATCCGTTCGCGACCTGAACCGTTCAGCCGCTTCAAGCACCATTTCAAGTCCCTGCTTTTCACCCATATTGCCGGAGTACAGCACCACTTTATTCCGGCTGTTCACGCCAAGCGACTCAAGCAGCGAAGCGCTCTTGCTGACATTCCGGAAACGATCAATTTCAGACCAGTTCGGGAAGAACATTACCTTTTCAGGATCAACGCCTTTGGCAACCGCTCGCGCCATCATGCCCGATGAAATGGTGGACACCTTATCAAACCGTCGGAGTATCGCCCGCTCCAGCCAGAGCGCTATCGCGGCCAAGCCTTTGGCCTTCGCCATGCCGAGTCCGAGTGAGGCGTCAACCTCGTAATCCTGGACGTGGAGGACTATTCTGGCGCCGGACAATCGCGCGTAAATCAGTATTTGCAATGCACAGAAGAGCGTCGGGACCACATAGACTATCAAATCCGGACGCCAGCGCCACAATCGCAACAAGGGAAGGCAGGACGTCAGGGAAAAGCTGAGCAAATGCAGGATTCTCTTCAGAAAACTCAGGCGTGCCGGCACATACAGGGGGCTCCGGAACACCCGGACACCATCCTCCATGCCGGATGACCAGCGCCATTGCGAATATCCCTTCCTGACACGCCACTCCGGATAATAGGGAGGCGCCGTGACCACGGTGACGTCGTGGCCCGTGCGAGCCATCCACGCGGCCATCTCGCCGCTATATTTCCCGATGCCTGTCAACTCCGGCGCGTAGTTAATGCCGTAAACAAGCACCTTCACCCGCGAACCTCCCGCTCGTGCTGAAGAAACCAGCGATAGGTATCCTCAAGGCCTTCCCGCAGCGTGATTTTCGCTTTCCAGCCCATATCACCCAAGCGGCTGACATCCATCAATTTACGCGGTGCGCCATCGGGTTTGGAGGTATCGAATACAATTCGGCCCTTGAAGCCGGTCACCTCCGCAATCACATGCGCCAGCTCCCGGATCGTGACATCCACGCCGCTGCCGACATTAATGTGCGACAACATCGGGCTGGTATTTTGCTTGTAGGTGTTCGGATCCAGTTCGAGGATAAAGAGCGAGGCATCCGCCATATCATCCACGTGCAAGAACTCCCGCATGGGATTGCCGGTGCCCCACACGACCACTTCCTCCGCTCCCGCAACCGCGGCTTCGTGGAAGCGGCGCATCATGGCCGGAACCACATGGCTGTTTTGGGGATGAAAATTGTCATTCTCGCCATAGAGATTGGTTGGCATGGCGCTTCGATAATCCGTGCCATATTGACGGTTATATGACTCGCACATCTTGATGCCGGCAATCTTCGCCACCGCGTAGGGCTCATTCGTGGCCTCAAGCGGTCCGGTCAACAGGCAGGACTCCGTCATCGGTTGGGGCGCCAGCTTGGGATAAATGCACGAACTGCCCAAAAATAGCAGCTTGTTGACTCCGGACAGCCACGCCTGATGGATCACGTTGCACTCAATCATCAGGTTTTCATAAATGAATTCAGCCGGATACGTGTTGTTCGCCACAATGCCGCCGACCTTGGCGGCGGCCAGAATCACGACTTCAGGCTTTTCAGCAGCAAAAAAATCTCGTACGGCCTGCTGGTTGGTGAGGTCTAGCTCGGCATGCGTCTTGGTAATGATGCGGGTAAATCCCCGCTTCTTCAGTTGCCGCACGATGGCCGCCCCCACCATGCCGCGATGACCCGCTACATACACCGGAATATTGGTATCAATACCCATCAACTGCCCCCCCAGAAGCCGTTATCAAATTACTCACCGACAATCACGCGCATGCAGGCTCGTGATTTGAGCGTATAACCCCGAACGCTATTGCTTGACATTTTTCTCGACCACATACAGGGCGATAAAATATTCATAGATGCATTGCAGCATGCAATACCGGAATCCTTGCACACCATCCAGGAACGCCCTGCGCCAAAAGAACATGTAGAAAAACTTGATGACGGGACGCAGCGGCAACCGCATGAAGATCGCCTTCTGATTCGCGCGTCTTTCCGCCAGTGAATCGCCCCACAAGGCCTTGCTCCAACGGTAACTACCCAGCTGATTATTGACAATGACATCCGCCTCCATGCTCGCGTAGCGGCTATGCTTGTCAATCCAGTGCGATAAGCCCTTGGAAAAGGGATAATGATCCAGATGTCCGGATATATCTCCCACCTCGCCTTCCACTTTGAGCACTTCATTGATTTCGCGCTCGTAAAAGGCTTTGCCCTTTCGAATCAGCCGGATATAGAGCGGGGTAATTTGCGCGTGCTTGAGCCACCGTCCCCACCAGATATCCCGTCGTTGCAATCTGCCAGCGGCCACGTCCGCAGGGACGCGCCGTATGAATTCGCCCATCCCGGCCCGCAAGGACTCGGTTACCCGCTCATCCGCATCAACAATCAGGATCCAGTCATATTTGAATGACTGCTGCAATCCGAAATTCCGCTGACTGGCGTAGCCGTCAAACGCACGAATCACGAATCTGGCCTGATATTGCGCGGCAATCGCGGCGGTCGCATCCGTGCTTTGCGAGTCGATGATCAACACATCATCGGACCACGTCAGGCTGTCCAGGCATCCGGGCAGATCCTGCTCCTCGTTTTTCGTGAGGATGAGTACTGAAATCGGCAGCTTTTCTGTCATCAGGCTTTCCTCACGCCTTGCTTGCGCTCACGGATACGGACCGCAGGATTCCCGGACCAGACCGACCACGGCTCTTTGGGCGACTTCATGACAACCGCCTGCGCGCCAATCACACACCCTTCCGGGACAGTCACGCCCGGCCCGATAAACGCCCTGGCGCAAACCCAGGCATCGCGCCCGATCCGAATCGGCCTGGCGATCAACTGGAAATTATCCGAATCGATATCATGTGTCCCGCCGCACAGATACGCCTCCTGGGAGATCACGGCGTTATCCGCTATCTCGCACGCGGCCATGTTATAAATCACTGCGCCATCGGCAATCCCGACCCGGTTTCCGATGGATAATTGCCATGGCGCCCAGACGGTGACTTTGGGATAAACATGGACATCCTGCCCCAGTTTGGCGCCGAACAACCGCAGGATCAGGGCACGCCAGCGATGAGCGGGCCTCGGGGAATACCGGCACAGCAATAACCACACCATGCTCCACGCCACACGGGCAATTCGGTTTTTCAGCGAGAATGAGGCCTCAACCCGCGGATCATTGTCTTGAACAATCATGTCTCAACCTGGATGTACCGGACGGCTCAAAGGCTTAGCGCCCGTGAGAGCCGCTCCCGGAATGTTTCGTATCCGTACTCGTCCACCACAAACGATCTTCCATGCAAATTCCGGGCATATTTGCCCGCGCCCTGGTCATACATTTCCTGCAGGACACGAACCCATTCCACGCTGTCCTGAAGGATCAGGCACTCACGGCCGGATGACAAGTTCAGTCCTTCGGCGGCGGCCGGTGAGAGCAACACCGGCCTTCCTGAATAAAGAGCGACCAATGCCCGGTTTTTCAGGCCGGAACCGCTCGCATCAGGGACGACCACCACGTCGGCGGCTTGCATTTCAGCGATGAGATCATCAATCCAGACGTGAAACCGGATATTCAAGCCGTCACATCGACGCATCCATTCCTCGGACGGCTGGATGCGACCGGCAACGTCCACCGTCAAACCCGGGCAGCTTCCCGCCAGCGGCTTGAGCACCTCATCAATAAAACATTCGAATCCGCTCAGCAGGTATGCCTGGGTGAGGTCGATGCTGATAAAAACTTTTAATTGTCCGGCTTGGTCGAGGCTTGGCGGCGGCACGTGATTCGTTCGGCTCATTGCTGGCGGCAGTGTAATCGGCAGCACCGCGACATCCGGAAACCGCTTTGCTCCCAGCAAATAGGTCTTGTCCAAGGGCGACACCACGATCACCCGGCTGACGTGCGGTGCAGAGGCGGTCTCCGCCATCCGGCCCATCCAGTAGGCCAGCATGTTCTTGAGCCAGGGCGCGCTGAGGAACTTCAGGGAGCCCGACAACTTCAAGGCGCGATGCGAGGGCGAATCAATCAGATTGAGCACCACCGGAACACCATCACGGCAGTACTTCGCAAAACCTGCGCCGCCAATTCCCTCGACGAAGCAAAGGTCGTAGGAAGTTGCCTGCATGGCCGTCACGATCGATCTTTCGGCGTCATTGAGGGATTTCAAGGGCAGTTTCAAGACGCGCAGCGCCTGGATCAACCAGGGATATTTCCCCGGAAACACGGCCTTGACTGTTACGTCTTTGGTCCACCATTCGGGTTTATCCCCGCTCTTGATGGATCCCGGGCTGGAGGAGAAACCATAGAGGTCGACTTGATGCCCCTCATCGCATAGCGCCTGCAACAGGTTTCGGGTCATTTCAAAAAGCCCGCCCTTTGGGGGCCAATGAAACTCGGAAAAAACCACGGCCACGCGCATCTCAAGTCCCCTTCAGGGCGGAGATGACCCCGGCCGCCATGCTTTCCACCGAATAGCGGTCCTGACAAGCCTTCACAATGGCCGGCCCGCGGCTTCTCCAAGTCCCCTCGTTTTCCAGCATGCGCTGCAGGGCATGGGCAAAAGCGCCCTCTTCGCCGTACTCGAAGAACTCGCAATTCTCTCCTTCGATGGCGGCCTCGATTTCCGGCGAGTGGATTTCGTGTCTGGAAATCAGCATCGGCACGCCGAACGAAAAGCTTTGCGTGATGGACAGACCCACATATCCCGGCGATACGCTGAACAGGCTCTCCGCATAGTATTTTCGCAAAGCCTCGATATCATCAACATGACCGGCGAAAGTGACCCGCGCCCGCATGCCCGCCGTATCCGCAAGCTGCTCCAGCGCCTTGCGCGCCGGGCCATCGCCCACCATCAGCAAGCGAATCGCCGGATCGATTCTGTCCGCGACCGACAGAAACGCCTTGATCAACTCTTCCGGCTTTTTCTTGTCCACCAGGCGTCCAACATACAGAACGGTGTTTCGGACGGTGTCCGCCTCAAAGCGCATCTGGTCGATGGCATAGAGCGCATTGGGTGCGGGATATGTCTCAATCTTCGGGTTTGCCTGTCTGACTTCATCCGCCTGTGTCCGGGTATAGGTCACCAGGCCGTTACCCAAGGATCGTTGCCAGCCGCGAACCCTGTCGGAACGGCTTCCCTTCCCCGCCGCCGACCAGGCATGCCCCCAGAGCAGGGTCCGTTTGCCCAAGAGGCGACGGAGCAAGAGCACAATCCAGACATGAAGAAACCGGGGGTTCAGGTCCATCAACAAGACATCGACCTTGAGGAAGGTCAACAGCGGAATGCTTTGTATCAGAAAACCGTTGCCGAAGAACCGGTTGCGCAGCGGCACAAAATCGACATCCGCCGGCTGCAGGGTTTTAATGGACCGGTCGGATGCGTCCGTCCCGGAATAAATACCCAGCTCGCCTTTCAGCTCACGCTGGATTTCCCGAACGAAACCGATTCGATAGTTTCCCATCGATGCAAAGTTCAAAATATACTTCATCATGAAACGGATGCCCGATGCAAAGTTTTAGAGCGAATATATTTCTGGAGGGGACGTTCGATCGTGAGATACGCCCAATTTGCCAGCATCAAGACCAGCACGACATACAGCAGAAGAAAATACCACTCTCCCCGGAGAGATTCGATCCGGATCCAGCCCAGCTTGCTCGCGGCAATGATAGCCGTCTGAACCGGCACGTGCACCAGATAAATCCCGTATGAAATATCGCCGAGTCGCTTCATGGCTTCCCGTACCCGCACCCTGTCGCAAAGTCGGGTGATCTGCGACTCGATTTGAGGATGCGACAGAATGGCGGTCAGAATGGCGCCCGTGAGCATCCACAAGACTTTTTTGGTATCGGCGGGCCAGACCCAGATGACCGCTGCCGCCAGGCCAACCGCGCCCAGAGTCGAGGATATGAGAATATATCTGGCTGTGCCGCGCGCGACACAGACCGATACGCCGACAAAGAAATACGCCGCGCACAAGGCGAACCGCTGGATCGGATCCGGCAGGTTCACAAACGCCAGGAGCGACAATGCCATGGCCGCGATCACCACCGGCAGCGCCAGGACGCCGCGTGACGCTCTCAAGATGAACAAGAAGACGAAATAAATCACGAACTCCAGGGAAACCGACCAGATAGGCCCATTAAATGAATTTCCTTTTTCGAACCCCCAATAAGAGGCGAAAAACAACTGCAACATGAAATGGTAGAGATCGTCATGAAAATAAATGATCCCACTGGGCCAGTCATGAAACCCGAATAGCGCAATCGCCGCAAGAAATAACAGCGTGACGACATGCAGGGGGTAAAGACGGGATATCCGATTGACGGTAAATTCGTAGACGCTGACACATTTTCCGTTATATGCCGCACAGAAAACAAAGCCCGACAAGACCCAGAATATCTCTACCGCCCTGACCTTCCCCTCATATAGCGGCTGCAAATACGCATACAGGGGGAAGACACTCGCCGACGGGAGCACCATGCCGGGGTCATAGAGATAGAAGTGACGGTAATGCCAGATGATGATCGTGACCGCCATGATGCCGCGGAGGTAGTCCAGCACTTCGAAGCGATGATTCTGCATGATGGGAAAACGCACCCGGTCACCCCTCCCAGACCAGTTTCTTGCTCACCGTAAAACGGGACAGCAAGGCGATCAACACCAGACCGTAAAGGGATACCAGCGCAAAATTCACTTCAAACCGCCACAAGGCGAACCCCACAAACGTTCCCAGCTCGAGCGAAAAAGGCAACACGGACCGGATGTGACGATACACCACACTGAGCAGGATCAACGTTGCCAGCAACACCAGAGGCCAGAAGTAGAAAAAGTTGGTGTAGACCTCGCCGAAAAGCGTCGAATTCAGCGACAGTCCTTGGTAGCTGTTGATCCACACCCCGAGATAGCTGCCGAACACGTTGGGCTTGTCCGGCCACACGGCCGACGGTATGAACGCGGTTAACGGGCGCAGGATGTAGGTATATCCCCACAGCACCTCGATATTGTCACCGACATTTTTCACCAGGTGCGAGAACACCTGGATATTGGACGATTCAAAGACTCCGTTCATTTCATCGGCAAAACTGCGATTGCCTTGTGCAGCGTACTTGCTTGACACTTCGCTCCACTTGCTGGCGAACTGCCCGACATCAAAGCCGTCCTCGGTGGCCACGCCCCGGAACCAGGACCAGATGGTACTGACCTTGGCGGCAACCGGCGCCAATACCACGAGCGCCAGGATCACGCGCACCCAATGCTGCCTGAGCACAATCAGCAGGAAGATGAGGAAATATGCCGCGCTGATCCGGTTGAATGACACCAGCATGTCGAAGGCAACAATCGCGCCCCCGAAAAGAATGCCGTGCTTTATGGCGATTTTCTGATTCTCAATGAGGTAAACGAGCCCGGCAAATGCCAGCAGCCTGTAACTGTTAGCGAAATTCAGCAGGACCGTGAATCCCGCGCTTTCCTTGAAAATATCCGTCCCCGTGTCATGCCAGTGCCCGCCCTGGGTAAAGAGTCCACGCACATAGCCGCTCATAATGAAAATGGACATGTAGGCCAGCAGAATCAATTTCACTTTGGACTCGGGATGCTCCACGACAACCTGCTGGTCGTCATTCTGGCCGAAGTAGAAAACATCGATCCAGCACGCCAGCAGGCAAATGAACCAGCCCAGAAACAGATTGTAGGTAACCTCGATATCCTGGAACGGCAGGTAGGGGTCCGCCATGATCCCCGGATCATCAATGGCGCCGACGAAGAATGCGATGCCCAGGGGCATGGCCAGGAAAAAGAGCGCCCCCAGCAGCGTTCCGAAGGACAGCCCCAAGGCCCGCCGGTCCTGGCACAAGCCGATGGTCTTCAGCGTCAGGGCCACGAGCGCGCAATAAACCACCACAGTCAAGAATGTCATGGGCGACAATCCCTATGCCGTTCGCTTCATCAGGGACAAATATCGCTCCCGGATCTCTGTCAGCCGCGATATCTTGCCGGTGGCAAACACAATCGCGGTGTTCGGCATGCCCAACACCGCATCAAAGCCCTCCCATCGTTGATCCTCGCGCAAGATGGCGGAATCCCCCCTGAAAACGCCGTGTATGCGCAACCGACAGCCCGACTCGGCCAACGCCCGGACGGCGGGCGCATCCTTCGGGTCATAGCGGAACTGCATGACCGCACCAGCCCCCAGATTCAGGCATTCCGCGAGATGGCCGCCGGTTCCGCAACCGTAACCCTGGATAACCCCTTGTTGGACCAGTCCCGCCAACCATGACTGAACATCGTCCGGAAGTTGGCCATGCGCCTCGTGGAGCAACAGCGTACTGATCCTGTTCGCCCCGAGCTGTGCCAAACTCTCATCGAATGACGCCCGGAGAAACTCCAGAGCCATATTGCCTGTACTGTGGCTTTTCTGAAGATGATCCGCCGCCACCTGCTTTCTGAGCCTGTCGAGCCCATTCCACTTCTTGAGGGTCGCCTTGACAGACAACAGCAAAGCTTTGGCGCCGGTGGGCTGATGCGGGCGTGCAAGCCCTGCCTTGGTCGTGATATCCAGCGTATCCCGGCAATCGCGGAATACTTCACCAACCAGCTTCTCGGCCAAGCCATGACCGTATAGCGGCGCCAGATCGAAGCGGCGGATGCCGGATGCGTAGGCCGCCTCCAGCAACTTGACGGCTCCGGCTCGATCCCCCACGGGATCCAGTTTCCCGCACCCCAGAATCAGGCGATCCAGTCTCTCAGTCATGGGCAGTCATCCGCAGAAATGTCGGGCCAGGCGCTTAGCCAACGCAAAGGCAGTCAGCGTGGGATTGGCGTAGCTCGACGAGGGAAATACGGCCGCGCCAATCACATAGGTATTATCACTGCCATGGACCTTGAGGTCCCGATCCACGACACCGGCCTCGGGACTATCGCCCATGACCGCGCCGCCGCATTGATGATAAGAGTCCCTTGATTGCGACCGGAGGTAGGCCTCGCCCTGCTCCAGCAGTAAAGGACTGACCTGGAGCTCTGCGACACCCCGATCGTCGAAAAACCGCTTGACCTCGTCGCAATACCTTTTGAGCCCACGGAGCTGTGTTTCCCAATCGACCCGCCAATCGACGTCCAGTATGGGCATGCCGAACCTGTCCACATCCGTCGTTGAAAGGGTCAGGCGACTGTCACGTTCGGGCTGTTGCTCCATATGCCCCCTCAGGGTCACGCCGCCATCCCAGAACTGATGAATACGGCGATGGCGCAAATAGGTTTTCATCAAGGGGAACCACACCTTGAACATGGAGCGGAGCTTGGACCATCCATTGAACCGCAGTATGGCACCCAGCCCCTCCCGGCCGATGCTTTTGACCAGCACCTTGATGGCGTCGATATCTTCCCGCAGCGAGGAATGGAATTTGAGCGAGCCCGCAACATTGATCAGGCCCGGTTCCCGAATCAGCATATCCTGATTCAGCCGTATACGGGGCTGGATCTTGTTGCCGGCGATCATCGAGCTTTCAAAGAATTGCCGGAAGCCTTTCTCATTCCGGACCTTGACCGCACCGCAATCGATATCGATGTGATCCTGGAAATAGCGACCGACATTGTCGTTTCCGGACCAGCCAAGCTCCGGGCAATATTTTGCCGAAAGCAGCAGCAGCCGGGATATCTCCAGGGTTCCGTTGGCGAGCACGACGTTTGCCCCCTTCACCGGCAGTACTTTCCGCTCTCCGGCCACTTCCAGCATCACGCTTTCGGTCCGTGAGGAGCAGGACGCCCCCAGATGCAGTACATGGACATTCAGGGCCACGGACAAATTGGGATGATCATGAATATCCTGCGCGAAATACCGCGCCACATTGGTTTCCTTCAACCAATGGGTGTAATAAATCTGAATGGTGCCGGTGTTGTCGTTCCGGGCATATTTCCTTTCATAAATTTCGTTATCGCCGAGCCGGAGGCTTCCGACGTTCAGGTCTTCGGAGACCTCATCGTAATAACGGCTCAACTCCTCATGGGAAACCAGCCACTGCGGGTTGGTCGCAAGATCACGAGGGGAAAATTTCGCCAGTTGCCCGCCCCAGAGTAACGAGGTGCCGCCGATTGCGCGCGCGCGGGCATCCGTTGACCCCGTATGCGGCATTCCGACCTGCCGCGTCCGGTTGAGCGACTGCAAGTCCTCATTCAGTTGCCGCCCGCCCCCTTCGAGCACCAGAACCTTTTTTCCCATTCTCGCCATCATGACGGAAAAGTAGATACCGACCGTTCCGCCGCCAATGACGATGACATCCCACTCCGTTTTGAGGCACTGATCAAAGTCGTCAATTACCATTTGCTTACTTGCCAGCTCGTGCGTCCAGATGCAGCAGCATCCACGCTTTTCGTGAAAGGAATATCAAGGCCAGGACTTCATACATGACCGAGGCGATACCGGCGGCCGCCAGCCCGCCATAGCGCACACCGACAAGGCAGATCAGCATGGCGCCTGCGGCCGACAACATCAGCCGGACGCCAAGACCGTCGCCTTCCCCCTTGTAAACCAACAGATTGGCGGAAAAATTCCAGACGGCATTGATGACAATCGCCAAGGCAAAGAGCGCGAAAAGACGATGGTCAATCACCATCTCCTTGTGCGTCCAGAACCTGATCAGCACATCCCCGTAAAAAGCGAAGAGCGCATTCATGGGCGCCAGCACCAGGCCGATGACCGCAAGATTGAGCCAGACGATCTGCTGGGCGCGGCGGGTATCGCCGGCAGCGCTGGAACTGGCGAACATCGGAATGGTCGCGCGATTGATGATGCCGACCAACTGCAGGGATACTCTTGCCGCGGTTCGCACCGTAGAGAAAATCGCCGCCGCCGAGCTGCCCACCGCCGCCCCCAGAATGAGGACGATACCTTGGGAGGACAAGGCGAACGCGGCAGGGATGGACAAGGCATTGAGGGCATTCGGCATCAGCCGCTTGACCTCCTGCCAGTTTTGCCCCGCGCTCAGGCGCGAGGACAACTGATCGGCAAGGTAGGTGCGCACACCCACCGCCTGATAGAGAAAGATGACGCTTCGACCCACAAGCAGCCCCAGCGCCGCACCGACATATCCTCCGCCCAGCTTGGCAATCACCAGAACAGAGGCCCCCTCGAAGAACTGCACGGCATCGTAAACGATGGTGGAGGTCGCGAAGCGATCAATGGAACGGAACAGCGACAACTGCATTCGCGTCCAGATCGTGAGCCAGGTGTATGCCACCAGGATGGCGCCGGCCAGGACCAGATGGCGACTGGCATCAGTTGCCAGCAGGAGACCGATCACCAGAGTCGCCGCCCCCAACGCTGCGCCCATCCAGCGAATCATGTGGGTCATTCCCTGGTAGACCTCGTAGACCCGTCGCTTTTCGCCTTTCACATAGGCTTTTGTCATATCCGCCGTCGCGGAGGCGGTCAGACCGGCATCGCTCAGCGACAGATACGCGGGAATCGTCGACAGCAGGATCCATTCGCCGTAGCCGGACAATCCCCAGATCGAGAGCAGGATGGGGGCCGAGCCCAATTGCAGCAAGGTCGCCCAGAATGTGGACCCCGCTGAAGCCACAAAATTTTGCAGGAGTTTCTTTTTCATTGGACTATCTTGGAGGACGGCTCGAACGGGTCAGCCACTGGCCGGAAGAGCCGGCAGGCACGCTACCGCCACAGGATTTGGCGTCAACGTCCTGAAAACGCGGGGAGAAATCCGAGGCCGCGCGGGAGGCGGAGCCGCTCACACCCGCTGGATACAACCGACCGGGACAACAATGGAGCGCGGCGACTGCATGAGCGTCAGCAGGATCATGGCCCGCTCCTCGCCGTCAAACGACTGGAACACCGCATCCAGACCCGAAAACGCACCCGACACCAGACGAACAGGATCGCCTTCACGGAACCCCGCCAAACGGATCGGCTCGCTGACCCGCTCGCGGATCTCCCCGATCAACTCGTCGGACACGGGCACGGGGCGGCCGTTGAAGGCCACGACGCGAGCGACACCGCGGGTCGAGCGTATGGGCGCCCAATTGTCGTTCTGACTATCGAGGTGAACAAAAAGATAACCGGAAAAGAGGGACTCTTCGATAACGCAGCGACGACCGTTCTTGATGCGATCTACATGGACCAATGGATGAAAGCACTCGTAACCCTGATTGCGCAGGTTGTCTTCGGCGCGAAAACTCTGATTGGGCTTGCACTGCACGACATACCAGCGCGCATCGGCCCGGACGGCGTTGTCACTCATCATGAGCCAACCGGCGTTGACAGCCTGCCATGCCCTGATGCAAATAAAGCTCTACCATGAGTCGCACGGTGACTGCCCTCGTTGATGTAAGCACGGACTACCTGTCCCGCAATGCCATTCCTAGTCTCCCTTCAGTTTACCATAGGCCTACGCCGGAACTCACCATTTTGTCCAACAGCCGCAGCCGGGCTCAGGCTTCGTTTTTGTCGGCCAAGGCCATCCCGAGGACGATCTCACCCAGCGCCTCAATGGACATGCCGCCGCCGCGACGATACCACGTGGCCGTCCAGGCAATGGTGCCCCGGAGGAGCGACCGCCGCACCGAAGGGGAATCGCTCGCACCGTCTCCGGAACGCACCCCCATCAAGGCATCAAGCCATACCTTCTCGTACTCGAGACGCAGCTGCTCCAGCTCTTCCTTGTGCTCGCGCGAGACCGACTCCCATTCGAAAACAAGCACGGTCATGGCATCCCGGGTGACTCCATTGATCGCGTTGAGCTCGGCGAGAATCACCGCCTTCAAGCGATCGACCGGCGAAGCCACACCCTCCACGGCCGCCTGAATCACCACCGTGTTGTACACGATGATTTCCCGCATCACCACGAACAGGATTTCTTCCTTGCTGCGGAAATGGTGGAACAGGCTGCCGGACTGGATACCGACCAGCGCGGCGATTTCACGCACGGTAGTGCCCGCGTAGCCTTGCACGCGGAAGAGGTGGGCTGCCGCCCGCAATACGCGTCCACGCGGAGAATCGTCCAGGTTGCCGAAGACCGGGATCTTGTCGAGGTTCTTGACCTGCGTGGCTTTGGAAAACATGTCTGCCCCTTGTGCTGTTTCGCGCCGAAGGATACCCGGAATGCTGCTGCGACACAGCACCGGATGCCGGACTCATAAAAACAAATGGTTATTCACTGCCCGGATTATGACCTGATTTTGCCACTTGCTCAAGCAAGCACTTGCTTGGTATGGTATGCCCCACTTACCGATCCACCCGCGCACAGGACTCGTCCATGACCGCCAAATCCTCCATCCGCATCGGCTGCGCCTCCGGCTTCTGGGGCGACACCAACACCGCCGCCTTCCAGCTGGTCCGCCAGACGCAGATCGATTACCTCGTCTTCGACTACCTGGCCGAGATCACCATGTCGATCATGGCGGGCGCCCGGATGAAAAACCCGGAAGCCGGTTACGCCACCGACTTCGTGACCCAGGTGATGGCCCGCCTGCTGCCGGAGATCGCCGAAAAGAAGATAAAGGTGATCAGCAACGCAGGAGGGGTGAACCCCCTCGCCTGCCGCGACGCGCTGGTCAAGCTGATCAACGACGCCGGGCTGAACCTGAAGGTGGCCGTGGTGCTGGGGGATGACCTGACGCCGCAGCAGCAGGCCTACCGCGACGCTGATACCCGCGAGATGTTTTCGGGTGAGGCGATGCCGCCGATGCTGGTGAGCATGAACGCCTACCTGGGCGGCGTGCCGGTGCGCGACGCGCTGGCGCAGGGCGCGGATATCGTCATTACCGGCCGCGTGGTCGATTCCGCCGTGGTGCTGGGTCCGCTGCTGCACGAGTTCGGCTGGTCGCTGGATGACTATGACAAGCTGGCGCAAGGCTCGCTGGCCGGACACATCATTGAATGCGGGGCGCAGTGCACCGGCGGCAACTTCACCGATTGGGAGAGCGTACCCGGTTACGAGAACATGGGCTTCCCGGTGGCGGAATGCTTCGCCGACGGCTCCTTTATTATCAGCAAGCCGGAAAAGACCGGCGGCCTGATCAGCCGCGCCACCGTGGCCGAACAGCTGATCTATGAAATCGGCGATCCGCAAGCCTATTTCCTGCCGGATGTGACCTGCGACTTCTCCACCGCCGTGGTCGAGCAGGTCGGGGAGAATCTGGTCAAGGTTTCCGGTGCGAAAGGGCTGCCCCCGACTGACACCTACAAGGTCTCCGCCACCTACCCCGAAGGTTTCCGCCTGATTGCCAGCTTTGTGATCATCGGCATCGACGCCGCCCGCAAGGGCGAGCGCGTGGCCAACGCCATCTTCACCAAGGTCAACGCGGTGCTGCGCAAGCGCGGCGTACCGGAACTGGTGTCGCCGTTCGTGGAAATCATCGGTACCGAACAGGCCTATGGCGCCAACGCCAATCCGGTGATGCGCCAGTCGCGTGAAGTGACGGTGCGCATGGTGGCCCGCTATCCGGCGAAGGAAGGCCTGCTGTTCCTGGCCAGCGAGATTGCCCAGGCTTCGACCGGCATGGCGCCGGGTCTGGCCGGGATCATGGGCGGCCGTCCGAAGCCCTCCCCCGTCGTACGACTTTTCTCCTGTGTCGTGGCCAAGGCCGGTGTGCCGGTCAGCCTGGACATCAACGGCGAGCGCATTCCCGTGGAAATCCCGGCGCAAGGCGGTTTTGTCGCACCGACCCGTCATCCGGCCGGTCCCGCCGCCGACAACAGCGGCGTCAGCCATACCGTGCCCCTGATCCGGCTGGCCTGGTGCCGCAGCGGGGACAAGGGCGACTCCTCCAACATCGGCGTCATTGCCCGCAAGCCGGAATACCTGCCGTGGATCCGCGCCAGCCTGACCGAGGCTGCGCTGCGGGAGTACTGCGCCCACTGGCTGGACGCGGACAAGAGCAAGGTCGACATCTATGAACTGCCGGGACTGGACGCGCTGAACATCCTGCTGACCAACGCGCTGGGCGGCGGCGGCATCGCCAGCCTGCGCATCGACCCGCAAGGCAAGGCGCACGGCCAGCAACTGCTCGACATGCCGGTGAAGATCCCGGCGGAACTGCTCGGCTAATGAAGGAAGACGGACATGCATCAATACCAATCCCTGCTGCGTGAAGACGCCTTCGGCGGCAAGGTCATCATCGTCACCGGCGGCGGTTCCGGCATCGGCCGTTGCACGGCGCACGAACTGGCGGCACTGGGCGCGCAGGTGGTCATTACCGGCCGTAATCCGGACAAGCTGGCCAAGGTGGAAGACGAGATCATCCAGGATGGCGGGCTGGTCCGTACCCTGGTCTGCGACATCCGCCAGGAAGACCAGGTCAAAGAAACCATCGCCACCGTGATCCGCGAGTTCGGCCGCATCGACGGGCTGGTGAATAACGCGGGCGGCCAGTTCCCGATGGCGCTGGCGAAGATTTCCACCAACGGCTTCGATGCGGTGATCCGCAACAACCTGCACGGCACCTTCCTGATGATGCGCGAAGCCTACAACCAGTGGATGGCCGAGCATGGCGGCAGTATCGTCAACATGACCGCCGACATGCACGGCGGCATGCCGAACATGGGCCACTCCGGGGCCGCTCGCGCCGGCGTGGACAACCTGACCAAGACCGCCGCCGTGGAATGGGGCGTTAGCGGCGTGCGCGTCAATGCGGTCGCGCCGGGCTGGATCATGTCCTCCGGCATGGACACCTATCAGGGCGACTTCGCCAAGTTCGTGATCCCGACGCTGGCCTCCAACGTCCCGCTGAAACGCATGGGTACCGAGTCGGAAGTCTCCAGCGTGATCTGCTTCCTGCTATCGGATGCCGCCGCCTACGTGTCCGGCATGACCATCCGCATCGACGGCGCCTCCTCCCTCGGCACCCGCATCTACCAGTTGCCGGACCACGAGAATTCGGAGCCATACAACGGCTTCCACCGCGCCTTCATTCCCGATGTCCTCAAGAAGGGGAACTGAGCCATGCCGATCATCGAACTGGAGCATGACCGCAACAGCGCCGACTTCCAGGCCAACCGCACTGCGATGCTGGAGCAGATCGAGGCTGTGAGCGCCATCAAGCAGAAGGTGCTGGAACGCTCGATGCAGGAAAAACCGAAATTCGCCAAACGCGGCAAGATGCTGCCGCACGAACGCGTGCAGCACCTGCTTGACACCGGCTCTCCCTTCGTGGAGCTGTGCGGACTGGCCGGTTACATGATGCATGACGACAAGGACGGCACCGAGGCCGGCGGCAACATGATCTCCGGTATCGGTCTGGTCAACGGCGTGCGCTGTCTGGTCAGCGCCAGCAATTCCGCGATCAAGGGCGGCACCATTTCCCCCAGCGGCCTGCGCAAGACCCTGCGCCTGCAGCAGATCGCCGCCCAGAACAAATTGCCCATCGTCAGCCTGTCCGAGAGCGGCGGCGCCAACCTGAACCATGCGGCGGAAATCTTCGTCGAGGGCGCGCGCACGTTTGCCAATCAGGCACGGCTGTCCGCGATGGGCCTCCCGCAAGTCACGGTGGTGCACGGCAACGCGACGGCGGGCGGAGCCTACCAGCCCGGCCTGTCCGACTACATGATCGTGGTGCGCGGCAAGACCGAGATGTTCCTCGCCGGCCCGCCCCTGCTGAAGGCGGCGACGGGTGAAGTGGCGTCCGAGGAAGATCTCGGCGGCGCGGCCATGCACGCACAAGTCGCCGGGACGGCGGAATACCTCGCCGAGAACGACGCCGACGGCATCCGCCAGGCGCGCGACATCGTGGCCATGCTGGGTTGGGACAAGGCGTCAACCGCCGAGGGCTTCGACGAACCGCGTTACCCGGTGGAGGACATCCTCGGCCTGATCCCCTGCGACCTGCGCAAGCCCTACGACGTGCGCAGCGTCATTGCCTGCCTGGTGGACGACTCCGACTTCCTCGACTTCAAAACCGAATTCGACAACCAGACCGTCTGCGGCTGGGCCAAGGTCGGCGGTGTCACCATCGGCATCATCGGCAACAACGGCCCGATCACCCCGCAGGGCGCGGCCAAGGCTTCGCAATTCATCCAGCTCTGCGACCAGACCGGCCGTCCGCTGTTGTTCCTGCACAACACCACCGGCTTCATGGTCGGCACCGAGTCGGAACAGAACGGCGTCATCAAGCACGGTTCGAAGATGATCCAGGCCGTGGCCAATGCCCGCGTGCCG
>JAYRMT010000006.1:0-29529 GCA_041912575.1 Fluviicoccus sp.
GCGCTCGGCGTCGGTTTTCTCGGCTTCATCATCAAAGCCGTACTTCAGTATTTCATGGAAAAGTGACTCCCAAACATAGCCCTGCCATAAAAAAACCCGCATGAATGCGGGTTTTTTTTATGGACTAAGCCAGGTTACGGCGCCTTGCTAACCATATAGTCGACGCCGTTCTTGATTTCGTCGTCGGAACAGGCCGCACAGCCGCCCTTGGCGGGCATCATGTTGAAGCCGTGCAAGGCGTGATCGTACAGCATCGGCTTGCCCTTGGCATTGCGCGGCGTCCAGTCGGCGGTACCGATTTTCGGCGCCCCCATCACACCGGCGCCGTGGCAACCGGAGCAAACGGCCTGCACGATCTGCTCGCCCGTACGCGGCGCGGCGCCCGGGGCCGGCGCACCGGCAGCGGCCGGAGCCTTCACCGGGCACTTGTCCGCCTTGTCCTTGGTGCAGACATCGCCAACCAACTTGATGCGGTTGATGACATCGGAATTGTCCCCGGCCGCATGGGCGGCAGTCATCATTCCCAGGCTCATCAGAGCCAGCAAAGCAAACTTTTTCACGTAACGCCTCGACAGTACGGGTATAAACGGATGGCGGCAGAGTATAACCGCAAATGTCATGCGGACAAAGCGGACGCGCATGTTTCGCGCATTTCCTCCGCAAGGCCGGTAGACGGTTTACGGCAAGACCGTTATCATTGCCGCCCTGCACGCGCCTGTAGCTCAGCTGGATAGAGTACTGCCCTCCGAAGGCAGGGGTCGTGGGTTCGAATCCCGCCGGGCGCGCCATTTCCTCACTCTCCCCCAATACACCGACAAATCAACGGGCTATACTCGACGGGATGACTCCGATCAAGGACCTCCCCTCATGCATATCCAGTTCCTGGGCGGCACCCAGACCGTTACCGGTTCGAAGTATCTCCTCACCACCCCGAAAGCCCGCGTGCTCGTGGATTGCGGCCTGTACCAGGGTTACAAGTGGTTGCGCGAGCGCAACTGGGAGGAACTGCCCTTCGACGTGCGCTCCCTGGACGCGGTTATCCTGACCCATGCCCATCTGGACCACTCGGGCTACATTCCCGTGCTCTACAAACTGGGCTATCGCGGGCCGGTGTACTGCCATTTTGCCACGCAAGCGCTCTGTGAAGTCCTCCTCAAGGACAGCGGCCACCTGCAGGAAGAAGACGCGCGCTATTACCAGCGTCATAAACTGGGCAAGCATGCGCAGCCTGAACCGCTCTACGACATGGAAACCGCCGTCGAAAGCTGCAAGCTGCTGCGACCGGTCGGTTTCGCCCAGCCTTTCCACATCAAGGATGTCAAGGTCACACTGCAATCCGCCGGACACATCCTCGGCGCCGCCAGCCTGATCATTGAAAGCGACGGTCGGCGCGTCGGCTTTTCAGGCGATGTCGGACGGCCGGACGACCTGCTGATGTATCCGCCCGAGCCCCTTCCCGACCTGGACCTCCTGTTGCTGGAGTCCACCTACGGCAATCGTCGCCACCCGCAGAGCGATGTCTGGAGCGACATGGCCGGCATTGTCAATGACACGGTCAAGGCCGGCGGGGTGCTGGTCATCCCCAGCTTCGCCGTGGGCCGCACCCAGGCTATCCAGTACCTGCTGACGCGCCTGATGGATGAGGGCCGTATCCCGCGCATTCCGGTTTATCTGGACAGCCCGATGGCAATCGACGCATCAGAGATCTTCTGCCACTTCCACAGCCTGCATCGCCTGCAGCCGAACGAATGCCGCGAGTTCTCGCACAACATCACCTATACCCGTTCGGTCGAGGATTCAAAGGGGCTGGAAGGTCTGCACTTCCCGCACATCATCATTGCGGGCAGCGGCATGGTGACCGGCGGACGCGTCCTGCACCATCTGAAACGCCTGCTGCCGGATCGTCGAAACACCGTGCTCTTTACCGGCTACCAGGCGGGTGGCACACGGGGCGCCAACATGCTGTCGGGGACGGAAGCCGTCAAGATCCACGGGGAGTACATCCCCTGTCACGCGCGCATGGCCATTCTGGAAGGCCTCTCAGGCCACGGGGATTATCAGGAGCTGACGGACTGGTTGAAGCGCTCGGCGCTGAAAACCGGTACGCCGGTTTACCTGGTGCACGGCGAACCGGATGCCGCGGACGCGTTCCGTCAGCACTTGCAGCAGGAAACCCCGTTGGTCATCAAGGTGGCGGAGTACCTGAAGACCATCAAGGTCTGAGCGCCGGGTTCAGGCCACCCGGCGATACAGCAGGTCCCAGACCCCGTGGCCCAATTTCTGGCCGCGGGCTTCGAACTTGGTCAGGGGCCGCCAATCCGGCCGCTCGCTGAAGCAGCCTTTCCCGGCAAGGCCTTCAAAACCCTCCGCCTGATCCAGGATCTCCAGCATCCACTGGGCATACGGTTCCCAGTCGGTGGCGGCGTGGAAGACGCCGCCGGTCTTCAGCTTGCGGCGGATCAGCTGCATGATGTGGGGCTGCACGAAACGCCGCTTGTGATGCTTTTTCTTGGGCCAGGGATCGGCGAAATACAGCTGCACCGTGTCGATGCTGTCGTCGGCAAAATAATGCTCAAGCATCAGCAAGGCATCGCCGTCGATCACCCGCAGGTTGGTGAGCCCGCGCGTCCCGGCCTCGTAACAGATCTGCGCGATGCCGTTGGGGTGAATCTCGACCCCTACAAAATCGCGATCCGGCGCGGCGACCGCCATCTCCACCAATGAATAACCCATCCCGAAACCGATTTCCACCGTGAGCGGCGCTTCACGGCCGAACACCTTCATGCCGTCAAAACGCCGCCCCTCGGTGGTCAGCAGGTAGCGCCCGCCGAATTCCTCCAGCCCCTGCTTCTGCGAGGAGGTGAAGGCGGAAGAGCGCTTCATGAACGTCAGGATACGGCGTTTGTGCGCCTCGGGAACTTCCGGCGTCACCGGGGAAACGGATTCGGTCATGGCAATATCAACATCGGCATCCCGCAACGGGGACGCCGGCAAGACAGGGTTATTTGAAAAACAGGCCTTCCACGGGGCTGGAAGCCGAGGCGTAGAGCTTGCGCGGCATGCGGCCGGCCAGCCAGGCCTCCCGACCGGCCTCGACCGCTTTTTTCATGGCCGAGGCCATCAGGACAGGGTGCTTTGCCTTGGCGATCGCGGTGTTCATCAGCACCCCCGCACACCCCAGTTCCATGGCAATGGCAGCATCCGAAGCCGTGCCAACACCCGCATCGACAATGATCGGTACGGTTGCCTGCTCCATGATGATGCGCAGGTTGTAGGGGTTGACGATGCCCAATCCGGAGCCGATCAGGCTGCCCAACGGCATCACCGCAACGCACCCCATGTCTTCCAGTCGCTTGGCGACAATGGGGTCGTCGGAGGTATACACCATCACCTCGAATCCTTCGCGCACCAGGGTTTCCGCCGCCTTCAGGGTTTCCACCACGTTCGGGTAGAGCGTCTTCTCGTCGCCCAGCACTTCCAGCTTGACCAGCCGGTGATCGTCAAGCAGCTCTCGGGCCAGCCGGCAGGTCCGGACAGCGTCCTCGGCGGTATAGCAACCGGCGGTATTCGGCAGGATGGTGTACTTGTCCGGTGAAATTACCTCCAGCAGGTTCGGCTCGTCCGGGTTCTGACCCATGTTGGTCCGACGCACCGCCACCGTGACAATTTCAGCACCGCTGGCTTCAATCGCCAGTCGCGTCTCTTCCAGATCCCGGTATTTTCCGGTGCCCACCAGCAGGCGGGATTCGTAGGCCTTTCCGGCCAGCACCAGCAATTCGTCATTCATTCGCGCTCAACCTCCGCCAATCGCATGGACAATCTCAACCCGGTCACCCGATTTCAGGCGGGTCTCTCCGTGCCGGCTTTTCGGCACGATGTCGGCATTCACTTCCACTGCCAGCCGCTTGCCGGTCAGTGCCATGGCATCCAGCAGTCCTGCGACACTCAGGTTTTCAGGAAACTCACGCGTTTCCCCGTTCACATCAATCCGCATTCAGATCCCCGCCCGCCAGGCCGCCAGCGCCAGCCAGACCCAGCCGATGATGAAAGCCGTGCCGCCAATCGGCGTGATCGCGCCGAACCAGCGGGGAGCCCCTAGCGCCAGGGCGTAGAGGGTGCCGCAGAAAATCACGATACCGACCTGCAGACTGATACCGATACCCTGAGGGAGATGCAATGCCGGCCGGGACGCCGCAAGCACACCCAGACCCAGCAAGCCCAGTGCGTGAATGAAATGGTATTCGCAGCCGGTATGCCACCAGGCTATTTGTTCGGCAGTCAGGCGAGCCTTGAGTCCATGCGCACCGAATGCCCCCAGCATGACGGCGACAGCCAGATTAATCGCGCCCAGGGCGACAAACATCGGAGGGATCTCCCAAAACAAAAGGCCGCACCTGAAAGTGCGGCCTCATTGTACCGGTTTACGTGTCAGGCGGTGAGCATCGCCGCCCGGATTTTGTCCATCGCGTTCTTTTCCAGCTGCCGGATGCGCTCGGCGGAAACCTTGTACTCGGCCGCCAGCTCGTGCAGGGTGGCCTTTTCTTCGGCCAGCCAACGACGGGCCAGAATATCGCGGGAGCGCGCATCCAGACGCCCCATGGCGGTCATCAGACGCTCGGTGCTGTTGTCTTCCCAGTCCGACTCCTCGAGCTGGCGGGCCGGGTCGTACCGGTTGTCCTCCAGATACAGGGCCGGTGCATGGCTGGCGCGGTCATCATCCTCATCCAGCGAGGCCTCGAAGGACGCATCATGCGCGGAGAGACGCCCCTCCATCTCCAGCACCTGCTCAGCGGTGACATTCAGGTCCTGGGCAATCGACTCGGCTTCCGCCTGGGTCAGACTGCGATTGCCCTTCTTCATGCCGCGCAGGTTGAAGAACAGCTTGCGCTGCGCCTTGGTGGTGGCGACCTTGACGATCCGCCAGTTCTTGATCACGAACTCGTGGATTTCCGCCTTGATCCAGTGCACGGCAAAGGACACCAGCCGGACGCCCATGCGCGGGTCGAAGCGCTTAACGGCCTTCATCAGACCGACATTGCCTTCCTGGATCAGGTCGGCCTGCTGCAGGCCGTAGCCGGAATAGCTGCGCGCGATATGCACGACAAACCGCAGGTGCGCCAGCACGAGTTGACGCGCGGCGTCCAGATCCTCTTCGTAGAAGTAACGCTCGGTCAGCTCCCGTTCCTCCTCGACGGTCAGGATCGGTATCTGGTTGACGTTGGCAATGTACGCTCCCAGGTTGGCGCCGGGGGCGGCGAGCGTCACCGGTACAAGACCGCGACTTGTGCTCATGCGTGCTTCTCCTCTCGGGAAAACGGTTATCAGCCTTTAATCATAGCGCTGTTCCACGGGTTGCTCCAGCCTGCGGGCAACCTGATTTATAGCGCTACTGTAAGTATATCTTTACAGTGTAAAGTTTGCAATCCGCAGGCCTGTCCGCGACGTTCTGTCACAGGATTGGCGCATACCCGCACGGCAAATCCGAGTATAATGGCAACGTATAGTTATTATTCCGTTCACCTTGCGAGACCCTCATCATGAAAAAGTCACTGATGCTGCTTGCCGCCATCGGCCTGATGGCCGCAGCCCCCTCCTTCGCCGCCGAGAAAACCGGCGAGGAAGTGTTCAAGACTGTCTGCACCACCTGCCACACCCCGGGCCTCATGAACGCGCCGAAGTTTGGCGACAAGGCGGCTTGGGCCCCGCGTATCGCGCAAGGCAAGGACACCCTCTACAAGCACGCGCTGGGCGGCATCCGCATGATGCCGGCGAAGGGCACCTGCGCTGCCTGTACCGAAGGCGAAATCAAGAAAGCGGTTGACTACATGGTCAGCAAGGCCAAGTAATCGCTTGATGCGCAAACAGAAAGGGAAGCCGATGGCTTCCCTTTCTGTTTGCGCGCCGTCAAGGCAAGGAGTTACTCCGTCTGGAACAAGGCCGCGACGAATTCCTTGGCGACAAACGGTCGCAGGTCGTCAATCTTTTCCCCGACGCCGATGAAGCGGATCGGCACATGGGTGCGACTGGCGATGTTGAACAGCACGCCGCCCTTGGCGGTACCGTCCAGTTTGGTGATGGTCAGGCCGGTCAAGCCGACCGTCTGGTCGAACTCCTGGACCTGATTGATGGCGTTCTGACCTGTTCCGGCATCCACGACCAGCATGGCTTCATGCGGCGCGGCGCCGTCCAGTTTCTGGATGACGCGCTTCACCTTCTTCAGCTCTTCCATCAGGTTGGACTTGGTGTGCAGACGTCCGGCGGTGTCGATGATCAGGACATCGATATCCTTGGCCTTGGCGCTTTGCAGGGCATCGAAAGCCACCGACGCGGAATCGGAGCCGGTGCCCTGCGCGACCACGGAAATCCCGTTGCGCTCCCCCCAGACCTGCAGCTGCTCGACGGCCGCGGCTCGGAACGTGTCGCCGGCGGCCAGCATGACTTTCTTGCCTTCGCGTTGCAGGCGCTTGGCCAGCTTGCCGATGGTCGTGGTCTTGCCAACGCCGTTCACGCCGACCATGAGGATCACATAAGGCCGCTTGGCGCTATCAATCTGCAAGGGTTTCACCCGGGGGGCGAGCAAATCGACCAGTTCCTGCTGCAAGGCCTTGTAGAGTCCGTTCGAGTGCGTCAGCTCCTTGCGCGACACCCGCTCGGTCAGACGGTCGATGATGGTGCGCGTCGCATCCACCCCGATATCGGCCAGCAGCATCTGCGTTTCGATTTCCTCCAGCAGTTCGTCATCGATTTCCTTGCCGCCGATCAGCAGCGTCACCATGCCGTTGGTGAAGGTGTCGCGGGTTCGGCTCAAACCCGACTTCATGCGGTTGAAGAAACTGCTCCCGGAGCCGGGGACATGCTCGTGCGAGGGGGCGGACCCGGCCGGTTCAGGCTCAGCGGCGACGCTGCGGGGATTCTCGATGATCGGGACATCCACGGCGGGCAAGGTCGGCAACGTCACATCGGTATTGCCGTCCCATGACCAGTCATCCGTTGGCGCAACCGTGGACCCATCCGCTGCCGTCACTTCCGGCGCGGGGGTCGAAGACTTGTCCTGCCCCCAGGAGAACCAGCCTTTCAGACCGCCCTTCTGTCCCGCGCCACTCTCGTTTTCCGCCATGCCGACCCTTCCACAAACAATAACAAAGGTGCCAAAAAAGTTGCGCTATGCTACCACTCCTTATTCATTCTCCCTATCGAAAAGCGACGCTTATGCGATTCTCCCCGTGGCTTCTTGCCGCCCTGCTGGCGCTTCCGCCAGTCGCCCGCGCGGCCTCTCCGCAGGAATTCACCCTGGCCAACGGCCTGAAAGTGCTGGTCAAGGAAGATCACCGCGCGCCGGTGGTGGTTGCCCAGGTCTGGTACCGGATCGGGTCGGGATATGAAGTGCCCGGCAAGACGGGTCTGTCCCATGCGCTGGAACACATGATGTTCAAGGGCACCGACAAGGTGCCCGCCGGGGAATTCTCGCGCCTCGTGGCCCGTTTCGGCGGCGAGGACAACGCCTTCACCACCGATGACTATACCGCTTACTACCAGGTCTACAGCAGCAACCGCCTGCCGCTGGCGCTGGAACTGGAAGCGGACCGCATGAGCCACCTGAACCTGCGCGCGGAGGATTTCACCCAGGAAATCCGCGTGGTCATGGAAGAAAGGCGCATGCGCACTGACGACAATCCGCAAGCGCTGGCCATGGAGCGCTTCCAGTCGCTGGCGATGCTGACCAATCCGGAACGCGTCCCGACCATCGGCTGGATGTCCGACCTCCAGGCCATGAAAGTGGAAGACCTGCGCGCCTGGTACAAGCAGTGGTATGCTCCAAACAACGCGACGCTGGTCGTGGTGGGCGACGTACAGCCTGACGAAGTGCGCGCCCAGGCGGAAAGCTATTTCAGCGGCATCCCGTCCCAGACCGTCCCGATGACCCCGCCGCCGCGGGAGTTGCCGGAGCCGGGCCAGCGCCACATGGACCTGGCGCTCCCCGCCAAGGTGCCCGCGATGTACCTGGCCTGGAATGTGCCCGGACTGGCCACCGCCGCCACGCCCAAGGATGCCTACGCCCTGCGCATGCTGATCGGCGTGCTGGATGAAGGCCTCAGCGCCCGCCTGGAAAGCCGGTTGGTCCGCGAACAGCGGATCCTGACCGCCGTCAGTTCCAGCTACAACCCCTTCACGCGCGGCGATACGCTGTTCACGATCACCGCGATCCCCGCTGAGGGGCATACGCTGGAGGAAGCCCGCCAAGCCATCCTGGATGAGGTGAACGCCCTGAAAACCGATGCGATCCAGCCGGACGAACTCAAGCGCGTGTACGCGGGGATCATTGCGGGCAACGTCTTCCAGCAGGACTCCATTCAGGAGCAGGCCAGCCAGATCGGCATGATGGAAAGCCTCGGGCTGGGCTGGCACGTCATTGACCAATTGCCGGAGAACCTCCAGGGCATCAGCGCCGATGATATCCGCAATGCCGCAAACCGTTGGCTGACGCCGGCGAACCAGACTTCCCTGTTCCTGAAACCTGCCGCGCTGAATGTCGGAGACGCCTCATGAAACAGTCTCTCCTGCTCCTGGCGCTCTGCTCCGGACTGGCTTTTGCCGCGCCCGAGGGCGCCCCGGTGACCGCCGGCCCCCTGACATCCCTGGACAAGCTCGACAGCATCAAGAAGATCAAGGACGCGCCGATCCCGAACCGACAGGTTGCCATCCAGAGCTGGCTGACCGCGAACGGCAGCAAGGTCATGTTCGTCTCCACGCGCGACTTGCCGATGGTGGATATCCGGGTCGTTTTCGACGCCGGATCGGCCCGGGATGGCGACAAGTCCGGGCTGGCCAGCCTGGTCAGCCGCATGATTGACGAGGGCACCACGGATCGTGACACCACTGCCATCGCCAAGGCCTTCGAGGATCTGGGCGCCTCTTTTGAGACATCCTCCTATCGCGACATGTCCATTGCCGACCTGCGCGTGCTCAGCCGCCCGGACTTCCTGAATCCGGCGCTGGATGTTTACACCGACGTGCTGGCGCACCCCGTTTTTCCGGATGTCGCCTTCTCGCGCATTTTCGATGGTGCGCAGGTCGGCCAGCAGCAAAAGCAGCAAAGTCCGGCCGCGCAGGCGGGCATCCTCTTTTACAAGAACCTGTACGCTTGGCATCCGTATGCGCAGCCGCCGTCAGGGAATCCGGAAACGCTGAAAACAATCAAGGCCCAGGACCTGCGCGACTTCCACCGGAAATACTTTGTCGCGCGCAACGCCGTGATCGCGCTGGTGGGTGACATTGATGAGCCGGGTGCGCGCGCGATTGCCGAGCGAATCAGCAGTGCCTTGCCCGCCGGGGAGCCCGCGCCCGCCCTGCCGGATGCGCCGGAGCTGACGCGTTCCCGTCACCTGCACCTGAACTTCCCTTCGCAACAGACGCATATCCTGATCGGCTATCCCGGCATTACACGCAACGATCCGGATTACGAAGCCCTGATCGTGGGCAACGAGATCCTCGGCGGCGGCGGCTTCACCTCGCTGTTGATGAGCGAATTGCGCGAGAAGCGCGGCATGACCTACGGTGTCTACAGCGGCTTCGTACCGATGCGTGCCCAAGGGCCTTTCACCATCAACCTGTCCACCCGCGCCGACCAGACCACGCAGGCGCTGGATCTGGTGCGCAAGATCCTCAAGGACTTCATCCGCACGGGCCCGACCGATGCGCAGGTCGCCGAGGCGAAGGACAACATGCTGGGCAGCTTCCCGCAAAGCACCGCCAGCAACAGCGACATCCTCGCCTATCTGGCCTCGATGGGTTTCTATAACCAGCCGCTGGATTATCTGGACACCTATCCGAAACGCATCCAGGCGGTGACCGCCGAGCAGATCCGCGACGCGTTCAAGCGCCATCTCAATCCGGACAAGATGCTGTACATCACCGTCGGTCAAGGTGTGGAGACCCGCAAGGATCCCAAGGGCAAGGACAGCAAGGAACCGAAAACCGCCGCGAAATGAGCAAGCCTTCTTCCAGTACGTTGCGGATCATCGGCGGCGAATGGCGCCGCCGCAACATCCGCTTCCTTGCCGTGGATGACCTGCGTCCGACCCCGGACCGTGTGCGCGAGACCCTGTTCAACTGGTTGCAGTTCGACATCCGCGACCGGCGTTGCCTTGACGCCTTTGCGGGCAGCGGCGCGCTCGGGCTGGAGGCGCTTTCACGCGGGGCAGCGTCCTGTTGTTTTCTGGAAAAACACCCCGCGCAAGCACGGCACTTGCAATCGGTGCTCAAGGAGTTGGCGCCAGACAGAAGCCGGGTTCTCACAGGGGATAGTCTGGCCCTGATTCCCCGCCTGGATGGGCCGTTCGATCTGGTTTTCCTGGACCCGCCCTACGCGCTGAATTTCTGGCAGCCGGCACTCGATCTGCTGACGAGACACGGATTACTGGCGACAGACTGTACGATCTACGTGGAAGCGGACAAGCCGCTGGAGGCGTTGGGATTGCCGGACGGCTGGGAATGCCTGAAATCGACCAAGGCGGGAACGGTGCAAGGGTTCTTGCTGCAACGGGTTCAAGAGACGCGTCCGTCGTAGGGGCGCGCTGCGTGCACCCTCTCTGGCAAACACATCCTCATGGCATATTCACCATCGAGTCCGGCGGTAAAGGGCGCACGCAGTGCGCCCCTACGACGTTATCGACAGGACTGCCGGTTCAGCTCAACTCGCCCAGCAGGCTGTTGATGCGCTTCACATAGCCGGCCGGATCGGCCAGCGGACTGCCCTCGGCCAGGGTCGCCTGATCGAGGACCACCAGCGCCAGCGTCTCGAAACGCCCGTCGTCCGCGCTGTCCGCCAGCCGGCGGATCAGGCCGTGCTCCGGATTGATTTCCAGCGTCGGCTTGGACTCCGGCAGTTTCTGGCCGCTGGCTTCCAGCATCTGGCGCAACGATGCGCCCAAGTCGTACTCGTTGCGCACCAGACACGCCGGGGAATCGGTCAGCCGTTGCGTCGCCTTCACATCCTGCACCTTGTCGCCCAGCACCTTCTTCAGGCGTTCCACCAGCGGCTGGCTGGCCTCCTGCAATTTTTCCTCCGCCTGCTTGTCTTCCTCGGTCGACAGCTTGCCCAGATCCAGCGCGCCCTTGGCGACATGCTGGAACGCCTTGCCTTCGAACTCGGTCAGGTGAGTCATCAGCCACTCGTCCAGACGGTCGGACAGCAGCAGCACCTCCACACCCTTCTTGCGGAACACCTCCAGATGCGGGCTCTGACTGGCGGCGGCATGGGTATCGGCGGTGATGAAATAAATCTTTTCCTGGCCTTCCTTCATACGCCCGACGTAATCGGCCAAGGAGACGGACTGCACGGCGTCGCCGGTGTGGGTGGAAGCGAAGCGCAGCAACTTGAGCACTTTGTCTTTGTTGGCGAAGTCTTCAGCGACACCCTCCTTCAACACGCTGCCGAACTGCGCCCAGCAGACTGCGTAGTCTTCCGGCTTGTTTTCCACCAACTGCGCCAGCAGGTCCAGCACGCGCTTGGTCAGCGCGGATTTCATGGTGTCGACCACCTTGCCGGATTGCAGCAACTCGCGGGACACGTTGAGCGGCAGGTCGTTGGAGTCGACCACGCCTTTCACGAAACGCAGGTACAGCGGCAGGAACTGCTCTGCGTCGTCCATGATGAACACGCGCTGCACGTACAGCTTCAGGCCGCGCACGCCGTCGCGCTGATAGAGGTCATGCGGAGCCCGTTTGGGCACGTACAGCAGCGAGGTGTATTCCAGATTGCCTTCCACCTTGTTGTGCGACCAGGCCAGCGGGTCCTGGAAGTCATGCGAGATATGCTTGTAGAAGTTCTGGTAATCCTCGTCGCTGATCTCGTTGCGCGGACGCGTCCACAGCGCGGAGGCCTTGTTCACGGCCTCGTAGTCGCCGGTCTGCGGCTTGCCGTCGTCATCATAGCTTTCGGCACGCATGCAGACCGGCAGCGCGATGTGCTCGGCGTACTTGTGGATGATGTTGCGCAGGCGCCAGCTGTCGGCGAACTCGGTCTGGGTCGGACGCAGGTGCAGGGTGATAGTCGTCCCCCGCTCCGCCTTCTCGACGGATTCGACGGTGAACTCGCCTTCCCCGCCGGACTCCCAGCGCACGCCGTCGGCGGCGGACAGCCCGGCGCGACGGGTCAGCACCTCGACCTTGTCGGCCACGACAAAGGCGGAATAGAAACCGACACCGAATTGGCCGATCAGTTGCGCATCCTTCTTCTGGTCGCCGGAGAGGTTCTTCAGGAACTCGGACGTGCCGGAACGGGCGATGGTGCCCAGATTCTCGATCACTTCCTGACGGCTCATGCCGATGCCGTTATCGCGCAGGGTAATGGTATTGGCCTCCTTGTCGACGTCGATCCAGATCTTCAGCTCGGGATCGTCGGCCAGCCATTCGGGATGGCTCAGGGCCTCGAAGCGCAGCTTGTCGGCGGCATCGGAGGCATTGGACACCAGTTCGCGCAGGAAGATTTCAGGATTGCTGTACAACGAATGGATCATCAGGTGCAGCAGTTTGGACACTTCCGTCTGGAAGCCCAGGGTTTCTTTTTGTGCGGTGGTTTCGGTCATCTTGGCCGGCTCCGGGTCATGTTGACGAAGGGATGGGGTCAAGATGGGGTTGCACGCGAAGACTTCAAGGCCTCAATGGCAATCGTCCGCGCGCGGGGTCAGGCGGCGATAACGGGTCACTTCGCCATTGTTTTCGTGGATCAGAAGATGGTCGTCATCCAGCCACTCCACGGGATTTTCATCGAGGGGCCAGATGAACATTTGCGGATAGAACCAGACCAGGCGGTCCGGGCCGCTGGCGCTCCAATAACCGGTCATGGTCGCCTCCTTGACGGCATTGGGATTCTGCATGTCCACCGGGCGGATCGACACGGTACCGTCCGCTTTCAAGCTGGAAACATAGAGGTCATGTTCACGACCGCCCGACCACTCACCCAGGTACCGGCAAGGGAGGTCCGGATGCGCCAGAAACCGGTAGCGATCGATCTGGCCGAACCAGCGCAAGAGGGGATTGGTTCCGCGCGGGTACATGCACTGCGCCATCTCGCGCATCTGGCGGGGATCGGTAATCTGACCGGAGCGGCTGCAGATTTCGTAGGCATTCACCATTTCATGGCCAATCTCGGCTCGCACCATAACGGCCCCGATCCACAGGATCAAAGCAGTCAGACCGCCCCAGAACAACCAGCGCTTGAGCCGCCCTCCCCGGACCTGTCCGTGCATGAGCCGGTTATTTGCTCAGGTAGCGGGTTGCCGCTTCGATGCCCTGCAGGGTCAGCGGATACATGCGGTCGTCCATCAGCTTCTTGACCACCTGGATGGACTGGGTCATCTGCCAGGAACGCTCGGGCTCGGGATTCAGCCAGGCGACCTTCTGGAAATGCTGGGTCACGCGCTGCATCCAGACCGTCCCGGCCTCCTCGTTGAAATGCTCGACGGAGCCGCCCGGCGAGAGGATCTCGTAGGGGGACATGGTCGCATCACCGACAAACAGCACGCGGTAATCCGGCCCGTACTTATGGAGCACATCCCATAGCGGCGTCCGTTCGGACCAGCGACGGAAATTGTCCTGCCAGACGCTTTCATATATGAAATTGTGGAAGTAGTAGTAATGCAGGTGCTTGAATTCGGTGCGCGCCGCCGAGAACAACGACTCGCAGACCTGCACATAGGGGTCCATCGAACCGCCGATATCGAAGAAGATCAGCACTTTCACCCGGTTCTTGCGCTCCGGCACCATCTTGATGTCCAGCAAGCCCGCCTTGTGCGCGGTGGAGCGGATGGTGTCGTCGATATCCAGCTCTTCCGCCGTGCCCTGACGGGCGAAACGGCGAAGCCGGCGCAAGGCGACCTGCATGTTGCGGATGCCCAGCTCCTGGGAGTCGTCAAGGTTCTTGAACTCGCGCTTTTCCCACACCTTCACGGCGCGCTTGTTGCGGGACGGCCCGGCCAGCCGGATGCCTTCCGGGTTGTCGCCATACGCTCCGAAGGGGGACGTACCGCCGGTGCCGACCATGCGGTTGCCGCCCTGGTGCCGCTTGTGCTGCTCGGCCAGACGCTTCTGGAATTCCTCCATCAGCTTTTCCAGCGAGCCCATCTTTTCGATTTCCGCCAGCTCCTCGGGCGTCAGCAGCTTCTCGATTTCCTTGCGCAACCAGTCTTCCGGCAGGGCCAGCTTGTCGAGCGGGTTCTCCATTGTCGCCAGACCGTCGAAGAAATGCTTCATCGCCCGGTCGAATTTGTCGTAGTGCTTCTCGTCCTTGACGAGGACGGCACGCGACAGGCTGTAGAACTCCTCTTCACTGGCGAACGCGAGCCCTTGCTGCAAGGCGTTAAGGAGGTCGAGATATTCGCGGACGGACACCGGGACCTGATACTGGCGCAGGGTGTAGAAAAAGGTGGTCAGCATGGCGACTCCTCCCGGTCAGGTCCGGCGTAAACGGCTCAGCCGCGGCGACTCATGAACGCCAGCCGCTCCAGCAGGTGCACATCCTGCTCGTTCTTCAGCAGGGCGCCGTACAGCGGCGGAATCGCGCTGCGCGTGTCGCGCTTGCGCAGGATGTCCTCGGGAATATCATCCGACAGCAGCAGCTTCAGCCAGTCGATCAACTCCGACGTGGACGGCCGCTTCTTCAGGCCGGGCACCTTGCGCAGCTCGAAGAACACCTCCATCGCCTCCTGGACCAGCGACTTCTGGATGCCCGGATAATGCACGGTGACGATCTGCTTCATCGTCTCGGCATCGGGGAAAACGATGTAGTGGAAGAAACAGCGGCGCAGGAAAGCGTCCGGCAGGTCCTTCTCGTTGTTCGAGGTAATGATGACAATCGGGCGATGCTTGGCGCGGATGGTTTCCTGAGTCTCGTAGACATAGAACTCCATCTTGTCGAGTTCGGTCAGCAGATCGTTCGGAAACTCGATGTCCGCCTTGTCGACCTCGTCGATCAGCAGCACGACGCGTTCGTCGCTCTCGAAGGCCTCCCAGAGCTTGCCCTTCTTGATGTAGTTGCGGATGTCGAAGACCTTGCTGTCGCCCAACTGCGAGTCGCGCAGGCGGGAGACCGCGTCATACTCGTACAGGCCTTGCTGCGCCTTGGTGGTGGACTTGATGTGCCACTGGATCAGCTTCAGGCCCAGCGCCGAGGCGACCTGCTCCGCAAGCAGGGTCTTGCCGGTTCCCGGCTCCCCCTTGATCAGCAGGGGTTTCTGCAACTGGATCGCGGCGTTGACCGCCATCTTCAGGTCGTCGGTCGCCACATAGGACAGGGTGCCGTCAAAACGCATGGGGATAGCCCTCTTCAGGATCGGGGGTCACACAGTTCAGTTATAACGCCGGTTGCGCCACCAACCCACCCCGGCTACCGCCGTGGTCAGCGCCAGCAGGGGCAACAGGCTCTTCATCACGCCCGGCCAATCCTTTTCCAGGACATTGAACAGGACGGCGATGATGGCCGGGGCAAAGCCCCAGGTGTCGGCGTCAATCGGCCAGGGGGTGAACAGGAATACGCCGAGCAGGGCCTGCACCACCGGCCGGATGTCTTCCGGGAGATACCGCTGGAGTGCACGCCGGTAGAGCATGAACAGCAAAACCGCCGCGCCCGCGTAGATCACCCAGCACACCAGATACGCGATCATGCCCCGCCCTCGCGGTACTTGCTCTCATCGGGACGGAACAGGTCCAGCATGTAGTCCTCGCGCGCGGGCGGCATTTGAAGGTAATAACCTTTCTCCGCCAGTTCCGCGATCACTTTCGGCGCTTCGGCACGCGCCAGCTTGCGCTCCGGCGTCAGCAGCAAGGTCACGTAGTGCTTCGGCTTGCCGAACATGGTCAGCAAGGCTTCGGGAACGCGCGACAAGCCCTCGACCTTGCGGACATAAAGGTACATTTCGTCCTTTTTCGGGCTTTTGTAAATATCACAGATATCAGGTTTGGTGCTCATGGTCTTCACGGTGCCGGTAGGAGCGCCACTCGGCGATCCGCTTGACCTCGTCATGCAGGACCGCCAGCAGGGGCCGCGCAAGGATATCATAGCGCCAGCCCTGCAAGGCGGCGGGCAAGGGCGCGGACTCGCCCTGATCGACAAAACCGAGCACCAGGGCATCCAGCCACTTCTTGCGCAGCAAGACTTCCGATGGCAATCCGTACTCGCGGGCCACCTCGTCGGACACCGCGCGCAATTGGTCGTACAATCCCTTGGCGTTGCGAGGCAACGGCAACGGCAGTAGCGGAGGACACTGGGCTTCCGGCTTCTCCCCCGCCTGCTTGACCAGTTGCAGGATCATCGGACCGTGTTTCTGATAGGTGCGCGGATGCAGGTCCTCGATGCGCGACAAAGCCGCCAAGGTCTGCGGGCGACGCTCGACGATATCCAGCAGGGTATGGTTCTTGAGCACGAAGGTGCGCGGAATGTTGTGGATGCGCGCCGCGCCTTCGCGCCAGATGGTGAGCATTTGCAGCAGCGCGAGCTGCTGGCGGCTGTAACGCCAGGCATTGCTGAAATGCCGGTACATTGACTTGAGATCGGGCGCCTCGCCCAGATCGCGCAGGATCAGGTCGCAATCCGCCTCGCACCAGGCCAGCAGGCCCCGCGCCTCCAGGCGCTCCCGAAGGAAGGCGTAGAGCGCCGGCAAGTACTGCACATCCAGAGCCGCATACTGCAGCTGCTCCGGCGACAGCGGTCGCATCAGCCAGTCGGAACGCGTTTCCGCCTTGCTGATGGCGATGCCCAAACACTCCTGCAAGGCTTTCTGGTAACCGATCTGCGCACCGTAACCCAGAAAGGCCAAACCGGTCTGGGTGTCGAAAATGCGGGTGAAGGGCTGGCTGGGGAACAACAGGTTGAAGATTTCAATATCTTCGCTGCAGGCGTGGAATATCTTCAGGCGTCCGCGGTCGGCCAGAATGGCGCCCAGCTCGCCAATATCAACGGCGAGCGGATCCACCAGCGACACCCGGTCGCGAGCGTTGACCTGCACCAGAGCGACACGGGGGTTGAAGGTATCGACGCGGATGAATTCCGTATCCAGGGCGAGGATGTCGGCCCCCGCCCACTCCCTGATCCTTTCTGCGAGCTGTTGTTGTTCAGTGACCAGTTCCCAGGACATCACATTCCCAATTGTTTGGCGATAATCTCATTCATGATTTCGTGAGTGCCGCCGCCAATCGACAGGATCCGGTTGTCCCGGTACAGGCGCTCCACGGCGCTTTCCCGCATGAAGCCCATGCCGCCGAAGATCTGCACCGCCTCGTAGGTCACGCGATCGCTGACCCGGGTGGCGAAGTTCTTGGCCATGGAGACTTCCTTGACCGCCGGAATACCGTCGGAAATCTGGGCGGCAACCCGATAGGTGAACTCGCGGCTGGCTTCCAGTTCGGTCGCCATGTCCGCCAGTTTGTGGCGAATGACCTGCATCTTGGCCAGTTGCTTGCCGAACGCGGTGCGCTCGCGCACATAGGCCAGACTGGCATCCAGCGCCAGCTGGGCGGTCATGTTCGCCATCACGGCCAAGTTTAAGCGTTCTTTCTGGAAATTGCTCATGATTACGAAAAATCCGGCATTTTCCGCACCGATCAGGTTCGATTTGGGCACCATCACGTCATTGAAGAACAGTTCGGCGGTGTCGCTGGCCCACCAGCCCATCTTCTTGAGCGGCTTGCCGGTGCTGAAACCGGGCATGTCCTTCTCGATCAGCAGCAGGCTGATGCCGCCATAGCCCTCGCCGCCGGTGCGCACGGCCACTGTGTAATAGTCAGCGCGGCAGCCGGAGGTAATGAAGGTCTTGCTGCCGTTCACGCGGTAGTAATCGCCTTCGCTGATCGCGCGCGTCTTCAAGTTGGCGACGTCGGAGCCGCCCGAGGGTTCCGTGATGGCCAGCGCGGCAATCTTGTCACCACGCAATACCGACGGGACGATCCGCTGTTTCAGCTCCTCGCTCGCCCAGTTCTCGATCGGCGGCAAACCGATATCCAGCGAGCCCAGGCTGGCGGCCAGACCGCCCGAGCCTGCCCGCATCAACTCTTCCGTCGCGGCAATCTTCATGAAGATGTCCGGGCCACTGCCGCCGTATTGTTCGGGATGGTCGATGCCCAGCAGACCGGCGTCACCCGCCAGCTTGTACAGCTCCAGCGGAAAAGTCCCCGCCTCCTCCCAGTCATTGATGAACGGCTTGATGTGCTGCTCACCGAACTTGCGGGCCATGAGCCGGACTTGCTCGTGAGTTTCGTTGAAATAGCGGGTGTAGAGGGCCATGGAAAAGACTCCGTCCAAAGGGGTGACGGCCGGAGTCTGCCATGTTTCGCCAGACGAACCAAGCGTTTGCCAGGTAATTATTGGACAATTGTCCGGTAAACACATCCTGACCGAAAACAGGGACTTCCGGTCATCCGGAGCCCGGGGCTCGACTGGGTGTCACACCGCCTGCCGCTGGCTCAGGGCGCGCGCCAGGGTATGACTGTCCACCAGCTCCAACTCCCCGCCCAGCGGGACGCCGTGCGCGATGCGGGTGACCGCGAGTGCGTCATCACGGCAGGATTCACGGATGTAATGCGCCGTGGCCTCGCCCTCCACCGTGGCGTTGGTGGCAAGGATCAGCTCCTTGATTTGCCCGCCCCGGATGCGATCCAGCAAGTCCGGGATGCCCAGCTCGCGGGGGCCGATGCCGTCCAGCGGCGACAGATGGCCGGCCAGCACGAAATAGCGGCCGCGATAGCTGCCGCTTTGCTCGATCGCCAGTACATCCGCGGGCGACTCGACTACGCACAACTGGCTCTGGTCCCGGGACGGATTGGCGCAAAGCCGGCAAACCGGCTCCTCGGTGAGCGTGCGGCACTCGCGGCAATGCCCGACCTGCTGCATGGCCAGCGCCAGCACCTCGGCCAGACGCGTCCCGCCGGGACGGTTTCGCTCCAGCAAATGTAAGGCCATGCGTTGTGCGGACTTCGGACCGACACCCGGCAACACGCGCAAGGCCTGGATCAGCTCGGACACCAGCGGACTGAACATCCCGGGAGGCTCCGGATCAGAACGGCAGCTTCATGCCGGGCGGCAGGCCGAGTCCCTGTGTGGCCCCCGCCATGCGTTCGGTGGTCAGCGCTTCGACCTTCCGCACCGCGTCGTTCACGGCGGCGGCCAGCAAGTCTTCCAGCATGTCCTTGTCTTCCTTCATCAGTTCCGGATCGATGGACACCCGCTTGACGTCATGCTTGCCGGTCATGGTGACCTTCACCAGTCCCGCGCCGGACTCGCCGGTCACTTCGGTCTTCGCCAGCTCTTCCTGTGCCTTGGCCATTTGCTTCTGCACCTGCTCCTGCATGCGTTGGGCCTGTTGCATCAACTGATTGATATTCATGTTTTTTCTCCTACGATCAGGGACTCGGGAAGCAAACGGGCGTCAAAGGCGGCCATCAGGGCCCGGACCGTACCGTCGGCCAGAAAATCGGCTTCGGCCGCAGCACGCTCGGCACGCTGGCGGGCCTGCTCCAGTTCCAGGGGTGTCTGCCCCTCCGGTTCGACGGTCACCCGCACCAGCTGCATGCGCGGAAAGTCCTGCGCCAGGCGGGCCTTCAGCGTCTCATAGGCCTGCGCCGCCATGATTTCGTGCCGCGGGGAAACCTGCATGCGGCTCTCACCGTCCTGACGGCCGAGCAGCAGCACATGACGGGCCAGCGTGAGCGCCATGCCCGACAGCTCGCTGGCCTGCACCCAGGCGGCCCAGGATTCCACCGACCAGGCCAGCGGGTCGGCGGCTACAGGCGCGGGCGCCGGTGCGGAAGGGAACGGCAGGATGGTCGCGGTCGCGACCGTCTCCGGGTCGGGGACAGGCATGAGCTGTGGCGCGGGTTCGGCGACCGGCAGCGCCTCGGCCAAGCGGGCGACGGTTGCCCCCCGCGACGCAATCGACGCGGCAGCCGGGAGCGCCGATGCCGGCGTACGGTCCCCGGCAAGGTGAGAGGCGGTGCCTTGAACGCCCTGCCCCTGGCTGCTGGCACGACTCACAGGACGTGAACGTCCGTCTCCGTCCGCACGGGAGGCCGGACCGGGCCCGGTCGGCACCGGCCGGAAAGCGAGCATGCGGATCAGGCACATCTCAAAGCCCTGCCGCAGGGACGGCGCCAGCGGCAGATCGCGACGCCCGTGCAGGGCTATCTGGTAATACAATTGCACATCTTCCGCAGTCAGGCGGCCGGCAAGCTCCAGCACACGCTCGCGGTCGCCGTCGCTGTTGTCGACCGCATCCGGCAGGATCTGCGCGAGCGCGACCCGGTGCAGGGCGGAAATGATGGCCGTCATCGCCCCGGCGAAATCCACGCTCTGGGCCGCCATGGCCTCGATGACATCCAGCAGTTGGCCGGCGTCGCCGCCTTGCACCGCCTCCAGCACCCGGAACACCAGGTCGCGATCCAGACTGCCGAGCATCTCGCGGACTTCCGCATCCACCAGCGCCCCGTTGCCATAGGCAATGGCCTGGTCGGTCAGCGACAGCGCATCACGCATGGAGCCGTTGGCCGCACGCCCCAGTTCCCAGAGGGCGCCGTCATCGCAGGCAATCCCTTCGGCCTCCAGAACGTTTCGGAGATGGCCGACCACCCGTTCGGGCGACATCGGCTTGAGCGCGAACTGCAGGCAGCGGGAAAGCACCGTCACCGGCACCTTCTGCGGGTCCGTGGTCGCCAGCAGGAACTTCACATGGGGCGGAGGCTCCTCCAATGTCTTCAACAAGGCATTGAACGCCGACTTGCTGAGCATGTGCACTTCGTCGATCAGGTACACTTTGTAGCGCCCGCGCGTGGGCACATACTGCGCGTTGTCGATGACCTCGCGCACATCATCAACGCCGGTATTGCTGGCGGCGTCAATTTCGAGCAGGTCAATGAAGCGCCCTTCGGCGATTTCCCGGCAGGACACGCACTCGCCGCAGGGCGCCGCGGTGATGCCGGTTTCGCAATTCAGGCATTTGGCCAGGATGCGGGCAATCGTGGTCTTGCCCACGCCGCGCGTTCCGGTGAACAGATAGGCGTGATGCAGGCGGTTGTGCGCCAGCGCGTTACCGAGCGCCCGCGCGACATGCTCCTGTCCGACCAGTTCGGCGAAATTCCGGGGGCGATACTTGCGGGCGAGAACCTGGTAACTCATACCCATCCTGGCTAGGGGAACGGTTTATAATAAGCGGCTATGGTAGCGGATGGCCGGGGGCGGCTAAAGCCTTTTTCGCAGGCCCTGCGGGATAATCCGACCGCGAAGCGCATGAACAGTTCGGCCTTGCGGCGTAAGGGAAACGAGGATGGCAACTTCAGGAAGGGTAAAGCGGGGAGAGATTGGAGGGCCCCTGCCAGCCCGACCCCGGCACACGCATCACAGTTACCGTTGCTACCTTCCGGTCCTGGCGGGGTTCACTGCTTAGCATTGCGGGGGAACCGGCAGGGACCCACAGCAGTCCGCTCGAAAGCGGTCCGCAAGTATAGGCGAGCCTTTCAGGCTTTGGAATCACCTTGAGACCGAAAAACACCATGAATCGCCTGTTTGTTAGCCGCTTCGACGCGCCCTTCGCCCTCCTGCAACTGGAGCACGACGGGCATACGCTGCACCGGCTGAACTTTCGCAGCGCGGATTCTGTCGCCGATGCAACAGTCCCCGTACCGGGCTGGCTGGACGCCCCGCTACGCGCCTACTTCGACGGTCAACTGGATGCACTGGATCATATCCCGGTCACCCTGGCTGGGACGGCTTTCCAGCACCGCGTGTGGGACGGCTTGCGACGTATCCCGGCCGGTGAGGCCTGGTCTTACGCCAGACTGGCGCGGGAAACCGGCAACGACAGGGCTTGCCGCGCCGTGGGGTCGGCGAACGGCCGCAACCCGGTCGCGCTGGTGGTGCCCTGCCATCGCGTGATTGCCGCCGACGGGACGATCGGCGGCTACAGCAGCGGCATGGAGAACAAACGCTGGCTGCTGCGGCATGAGGGCGTCACGCTGCGCGAACGTTGACGCTCACAGCAGCTTTTCGATGTCCTTGGCCATCTTCTCCGGCTCGGTCGTCGGCGCGTAACGCTCGACCACATTGCCGTTGCGGTCCACCAGGAACTTGGTGAAATTCCACTTGATCGCTTCAGAACCAAGCAGACCCGGTGCGGCGGTCTTCAGGTGTTTGAACAAGGGATGCGCCCCGTCGCCGTTCACGTCGATCTTGGCGAACATCGGGAACGTGACCCCGTAGTTCAGTTCGCAGAACTGGCTGATCTCGTCATTGCTGCCCGGGTCCTGACCGGCAAACTGGTTGCAAGGAAACCCGAGGATATTCAATCCTTTGTCTTTGTATGCCTCATACAGTTTCTCCAGTCCCTTGAACTGCGGCGTGAAGCCGCACTTGCTCGCCGTGTTGACGATCAGCAGCACCTGTCCCTTGAAATCGGACACCGGCTGTTCCTTGCCGGTAATGGTGGTGGCCGTGTAATCGTAGATGCTCGCCATGAGGGTAAACTCCAGTGTGGTTTAATCTTTCTTCAGTTTCAGGGAGGCGGAATTGACACAGTAACGCAGCCCGGTTGGCCTGGGGCCGTCCGGAAAGACATGCCCGAGGTGGCAACCGCATTTCGCGCAGGTGATCTCGGTGCGGATCATGCCCAGGCTGGCGTCCCGGTGTTCGTCGATCAGGCCGGCGGACAGCGGCTGATAAAAGCTGGGCCAGCCGGATCCGGACTCGTATTTCGTTTCCGACCGGAACAAGGGCTCGCCGCAGCACCGGCACACATAAGCGCCGGCATCATGACAATTCCAGTATTCTCCGGTGAATGCGCGCTCGGTACCCTTCTCGCGGCAGATGCGGAACTCATCCGGTGACAAAACCTCGCGCCACTCGGCGTCGGTTTTCTCGATCATGCTCATGGGCAAATCCTCACAAAATGCTTGAACTCTCCTGCGAACCGCGATCAAAAGACAACTGAACAGTACGGTCGCTTTTCGCTAGAATGGGGGTTTAGATGCCGCCCACCCGAGTTTGTTACCATGGATATCAAGAAATCTTCAAAACTGCTGAACGTGTGCTACGACATTCGCGGACCGATCCTCAAGGCCGCGAACGCCATGGAAGAGCAAGGTCACAAGATCATCAAGCTCAACATCGGCAACCCCGCCCCGTTCGGTTTTGAAGCCCCGCAGGAAATCCTGGCCGACGTGATCGCCAACCTGCCCAACGCCATCGGTTACTGCGACTCCAAGGGCCTGTTCGCCGCCCGCAAGGCGGTGGTGCAGTATTACCAGCAAAAAGGCATTTTCGTCGAGGTCGGCGACATCTATATCGGCAACGGCGTCTCCGAACTGATCGTCATGGCCATGCAAGCCCTGCTCAACGACGGCGACGAGATGCTGATCCCCGCTCCCGACTATCCGCTCTGGACGGCGGCGGTGACCCTGGCGGGCGGCACGCCGGTGCACTACCTCTGCAACGAGAACGACAACTGGTATCCCGACCTGGCGGACATCGAGGCCAAGATCACCCCGAACACCCGCGGCATCGTGATCATCAATCCGAACAACCCGACCGGCGCGGTTTACCCGAAGCACATCCTCGAAGGCATCGTGGCCATCGCCCGCCGCCACGACCTGATCATCTTTGCGGACGAAATCTACGACAAGATCCTCTACGACGGCGCCGAGCACACCTCGGTGGCAGCGCTGGCGCCGGACCGGCTGGTGATCACCTTCAACGGCCTCTCGAAGTCCTACCGGGTTGCCGGCTTCCGCTCCGGCTGGCTGATGGTCAGCGGCGACAAGCAGGCCGCGAAGGATTATGTCGAAGGTCTGGACATGCTCGCTTCGATGCGCCTGTGCGCCAACGTGCAGGCCCAGTACGCCATCCAGACCGCGCTGGGCGGCTACCAGAGCATCAATGACCTGATCCGTCCCGGCGGTCGCTTGTACGAACAGCGCAACCTGGCCTGGCAGATGCTGAACGACATCCCCGGCGTCAGCTGCACCAAACCGGAAGGCGCGCTGTACCTCTTCCCGCGTCTCGACCCGGCGGTCTACCCGATCGAGGACGACCAGGCTTTCATCCTCGACTTCCTGAAAGCCGAGCGCGTCCTGCTGGTGCAGGGCACCGGCTTCAACTGGCCGCACCACGATCATTTCCGGGTGGTGTTCCTGCCGCATCAGGACGAGTTGCGGGAGGCGATCGGACGATTGTCCCGCTTCCTGGCCCAGTACCGCGCCCGCTTCGCCTGACGTCCGGAAGGGCGGCGCCCACGCCGCCCGTTACAAAGCCGCTATACAGCGCGTCGGTTTGACATCTTGTAATAACACCGGCCCGCCCCTACCTTGTCATTGCCGCTTCCCGGCTCTCTGGAGATTGCGTCATCATGTTCCGCATTGCGTTGTTCCTGCTCACCAACCTCGCGATCGTTGTGGTCGCCGGCGTCATCCTGAGCATTCTGGGTGTCGGCTCGACCCATGGTCCGGGTAACACACTGCAGCTGCAAAACCTGTTGGTCATCTGTTTCGTCTTCGGTATGACCGGCTCGCTGATTTCCCTGTTCATGTCCAAGTGGATCGCCAAGCGCACCACGGGCGTAGAACTGATTGAGAACCCCCGCTCCGCCGAGGAGCGCTGGCTGATGGACACTGTGGCCGAGCTTTCGCAGAAGGCCGGCATCAAGATGCCGGAAGTCGGCATCTTCCCGAGCTACCAGTCTAACGCCTTCGCAACCGGCTGGAACAAGAACGACGCCCTGGTAGCGGTGTCCAGCGGCCTGCTGGACCGCATGAACCGGGACGAAGTCCGCGCCGTGCTCGGCCATGAGATCGGCCACGTCGCCAACGGCGACATGGTGACCCTGAGCTTGCTGCAGGGCGTGGTGAACACCTTCGTGATGTTCTTCTCGCGCATCATCGGCAACTTTGTCGATCGCGTGGTGTTCAAGAACGAGAACGACGGTCCCGGCATCGCCTACTTTGTCACCAGCCTGATCGCCGACCTGGTGCTCGGCATCCTGGCTTCCATGATTGTCATGTGGTTCTCCCGCCGTCGCGAGTTCCGCGCCGACGAAGCCGGCGCCCGCCTGGCCGGCAAGCAGGCCATGATCAGCGCCCTGCTCCGCCTGCGCGCCGAGCACGACCTGAGCGACCAGATGCCCGCGGAGATGACCGCCTTCGCCATCACCGAAGGCAAGAAGGAAGGCTTCAGCCTGGCCGCGATGATGAGCTCCCACCCGAGCATTGACGATCGCGTCGCCGCGCTGGAAAAGCTGCAATTGCCGAACCAGGCTGCCGCTCCATCCTCTTCCACCCCGGGCGCGTCCCTGTGGAACAACATGCGCTAAGCGATCAGCACACCATGAAAAAGGCGACCCCCGGGTCGCCTTTTTCATGCCTGCGGACGGGTCAGGCCAGCCAGACCATCTGTTCCTGCCGGTAACCGGTCAACACCCGGATCAACCCCGCCCACGTCTGATCCAGGGCAGCGTCGCCGGTATCCAGCCGCATCGGCCTTCCTGCCAGTGAGCGCAACTTGGATGGCGTCGCCAGCACCCGCACGGCCCCCCGACCGATCCGGCGCAGTAACGACGGCGTCAATTGCTGATTACCCCGCCCGAGCAGGATGCCCTGACCGCCGGTGAAGGTCAGGACTGGACAGACCGGGTGTATTTCCGTCAAGGCGGCAATCGCCTGATGGTCCAGGTCGGCGCCGAGCAGCTTTCCGTCCAGCACCGCATCAAAACCCAGTACGGTATGGGGCAGCCCCAGCGCCTCCATCACCGCACCGGTCGTCGTCCCGGGGCCGAACAGATAAGCCACGTGCGGGTCCAGCATCTCGATGAAACCGGCGGCGATTTCCGTCTGGGCCAGCGCATCGTCATCTTGCGTGGCGCACTTGACCTGCTGCACCAGACGGGTGTCCACAGGTACGGACAATTCGCCGTAGAAGCGCGGTCGGACCTGACCGGCGCGCAGCGCCTCTTCATCCAGGTCTCGGACTTCCCGGGCTTCCACCGCCACGCCGCCCCCAGCCAGCAACTTTTCAACCAGCGCCAGCGCATCCGCCGGACTGACCGCGAACACACCCGAATGCATCTTCACGCCGGAAGGCACGCCGAGCACTGGAACGGTCACCCCGGCCTCGCAGAGGTCCCGGGCAGTTCCGTCGCCGCCCGCGAACAGCAGCACATCCATCCCGGTCTCCTGCATAGCGCGCGCCGCCTCCCGGGTATCGAGGGCCGTGGTCAGCCCCTCGCCCGGTTGATACAGCACCCGGTATGGCAAGCCCGCCTCACGGACCGCATTCTCCCCCATGACCCCGGCAGGGCAGAGAATATCGAGCCGGGCGCGCTGTGCGGACAAGCCCTGTAACACTTGCCGCAAGCGGACGCTTCCCCGGGCTTCGGCATCGGTCGTAATATGATCGGGAAGGTGATCGCTCCCCTTGTAACCGGTCGGCCCACCCAGCCCGGCGCGCGGATTGACCAGCACGCCAAGACGCAGGACAGGCAGGCAAGAATGATTCTCAGGCATCATAGATGGTTACAGATTACGTGGAGTTTTAGCTTACACGGCATGATCGCCTTCTTATACTGAAATCATGGTAATGCAGCCAAGCCTTGATCAGGCAAGTGAGGGTTACGATGCAAGCCGTTCAAACTTCGACAAAATCCGACAATGTGTTCGACATGAGCGCACTGGGCGCGGCTGCGCTGGTGGATGAGAACGGACGCGAAATCCCGATCACCGAGGAAATGATCCTGACCGCCTGCGACGAGCTGATGAAGTTGTGGCACTTCCCGATGAGTCACGCCGCCTGAGCTTTTGTTAATCCGGTTATCTGAAGCCCCGCTGTTGCGGGGCTTTGTTTTTTGATGGCGCTCGCCGACTCGCCGGAACGATATGATACACTTGTACAGCAATTGACTTCCCCATCGAATCCGACATGATCTTCAAAATGGCCGCGCTATCCGCGCTCAGACTCCTTGGCTGGACCTTCAAGAACGACCTTCCAGAGAAAATCACTCAATGCGTGCTGGTCGCTGCGCCGCACACCAGCAACTGGGATGCCCTGTATACCAAGCTCGGGCTGGCCGTGATGCAGATTCCGGCCAAGCTGACCATCAAGGACAGCTACATGCGCATGCCGTTCGGGCCCTTTGTGCGCGCCATGGGCGGAATCGGCATTGATCGCTCGGCGAAACAGGAAGGGGAAAAACGTCCGAGCATGGTGGAATCGATGGCCGCCCTCTTCAAGACGCATCCTGAACTGATCATGCTGGTCACCCCGGAAGGCACCCGGGACTTGCGTACGCAATGGAAGACCGGGTTCTATCATGTCGCGGTGCTGGCAAAGGTGCCGATCGTGCTCGCCTATGTGGATTACCGGAAAAAGCTGGTGGGTGTGGGCAAGATCATCCACCCTACCGGAAATATCCATAAAGACATGAAGGAAATCATGGACTTCTACAAGGATATTCATGGCAAATATCCTGAAAAGTTCAGCATTGACATCAACTATCAGGACGAAACCTGAGCATGGTTCATGGCCGGAAGCGCTCCAGCTGCCGGTCATGCCAGCGGGGCATCAGCAGCAAGGCCGCAACAGCCCCGACCAGCGCCCAGGCCATGTCGGACTGGGTGTCCCAGACATAGCCCTGCGTACCCAGGAAGGCATCCGCAGATGAGCCTTCCAGTTCGGCTACGGCCCATTCCAGCAGTTCGTATGCCGCGCTGAACGCCAGACAAATGCATCCCGCCAGAAAGGCCAGCCAGCCTTTTCCGTTGACGACCTGCTTGCGGATCAGGATTTCCCGGGCCAGCACCGCCGGTACAAACCCTTGGGCAAAATGCCCAACCTTGTCGTAATTGTTGCGGTCCCAACCCAATACCGGTCTGAGCCAGTCAAACAACGGCACCTCGGCGTAGGTGTAGTGTCCGCCGACCATCAATATCCAGCAATGGACCAGGATCAGCCCGTACAGCAAGGGCGTCAGGGGAAAGCGTCGACGCGTCGTCGCCAGCACGACCCCGCCGATCAGAGCAGGAAAGACTTCCAGAAACCAGGTGAAAAGGTCCTTGGGCGCAATGACGGACCACAGCAGCACCGCACTGAAACCGGCGACCCACAACGGGAGCATGACGGCTCTCCAGCAAAATCCTTTTTTCAGCATACGCCAGCCGCCCCCGGAAAAAGAAGAGCCCGCCGGAACCCCGTCAGGCTCCGGCGGGCTCTGTACAGCCGCCAGGATGGGCGACTTACTTGAGCGTCATCAAGTAGGCAATGACATCGCTGCGGGCATCCGCACTCTCCAGGCCGTCGTACTTCATCTTGCCGCCCGGCACCACCGACTTCGGCGCCTTGATGTAGGCGTCGAGCTTGTCGGCGGTCCAGACCAGCCCGCTCTTGCGCATGCCGTCCGAGTACTCGAAATCCGGCGTCCTTGCCGCCGCAAGACCGGCAACCCCGAACAGCGAGGGCCCCTTCTTGTTCTTGCCGGCCTTGGCGCTGTGACATTCGGAACACTCTTCCGCGAAAACCTTCTGCCCGTTGGCGGCATTGGAAGCCGCCAGCGCGAAGACCGGCGCGCCCGACACAGCCAGAAAGGCCAGCGCCGGGATCAGTTGCTTGCAAGAAATCCGGATCATCATGTCGTCTCTCAGAATGCGGTCCAGACAAAGGCGAAGACCGTATTGTTGTCTTTCGCATTGCGTCCGGAGCCGTCGTAGTTGGTGGTCCCGCCGTTAAACTTGTTGTAACCCGTGTATTGCAGGCCCATCCGCAGGTTCGCCCACGGCGCGCCCCAGGAGGACTCCTTGCCCCACGGCGTCCAGTCGGCCTGCACGGTATAGCCTTGGGTATCGGGTTTGCCGTTGTTGCTCCCGGTGTCCTGTCCCGGCGCATAGAGGTTTACATCTTCGCTGCCGGTCGTGCGGAATGCGCCCAGCGTGAGACCGTAAGTCTGATCATAGGTATAGGACGTATTGATGTTCAGCTGGTTGACCGTACCGGTCGGATTGGCGCCCCCCCCGGATGCGAAGCTGGCGTCGAGCTTGCGCTTTTCATGGATGTAGCTGCCGCTGATGGTGCAGATATGCGTGCGGTCGCCCAGGAACTGGTACGCGGCGTCAATGCCGGTATCGCGGTAATGATCCTTGTCGCTGACGGTCGGGTCCGGTTCGATTGCGGCATTGAACGCCACCAGCCCGGCCGAGAAGGCCTGCTTGTGCATGTCACGGTAATACGCCAGTCGCACGTAGGGAGCTGCGCCCGACAGCTTGCTGTCATGATCGATATGGAGGTGATCCAGCACGTTGTTGGTCAAGCCGCGATACATGCCGGCCTCGGCGTACACGTGGTTGCTCAGGAAGGCGTACGCATTGGCGCCCAGCACTTTCTGCGACAACCCGCCGTCCAGCAGCGTCGACGTCACGGCGCCCGGCACGAGTTCGGTCGAGGTGTAGGGGAAACGCCAGGCCGGCAGCGTATTGAACGGGTCCTGCAAGCCGGGGTTGTTGTTCACGCTGACGCCG
>JAYRMT010000007.1:0-29400 GCA_041912575.1 Fluviicoccus sp.
CATCTGCTCCCCCAACAACCCCGTCAACCGCCGCATCTTCTCCCCAAACGCCTCCGCATCCTCCTCAACCGCCTCCGCCCCCACATACCGCCCCGGCGTCAGCACAAACCCATGCTCCGCCACCTCCGCCAACGGCACACTCCGGCAAAACCCCGCCACATCCGCATACGCCTCCGGCGTCGCCCCCTCATCCAGCGCCTCCCCGCGCCAGGCCGCCACCGTCCGCGCAATCCGCCCGATATCCTCATCCGACAGCTCGATCTGCACCCGGCTCACATTGCGCCCCAGCTTGCGCGCATCCACAAACAACACTTCCCCCGCGCGCCGCTTCTGCCGCCCCAAAAACCACAAACACGCCGGAATCTGCGTATTGAAGAACAACTGGCCGGGCAGGGCCACCATCACCTCCACCACATCCGCCTCCACCATCGCCCGGCGGATATCCCCCTCGCTGTTCTGGCTGGAACTCATCGACCCGTTCGCCAGCACAATCCCCGCGCGCCCGCCCGGCTTCAGGTGATACAGCATGTGCTGCAGCCACGCATAATTGGCGTTGCCCTGCGGCGGCGTGCCGTACACCCAGCGCGGATCGCCCTCCAGACTGCCATGCCACCAGTCGCTGACATTGAACGGCGGATTGGCCAGGATGAAATCGGCGCGCAGGTCGGGATGCTGGTTGCGCACGAAGGTGTCGGCCGGTTCCTTGCCCAGATTGAAGTCGATGCCGCGAATGGCCAGGTTCATCGCCGCCAGCCGCCACGTCGTCGGGTTGCTTTCCTGCCCGTAAATCGACACATCACCCAGGCGGCCGCCGTGCGCTTCGATAAACTTCTCCGACTGCACGAACATGCCGCCGGAGCCGCAGCAGGGGTCGTACACCTTGCCGTGATGCGGGTTCAGCACCGCCACCAGCGTCTTCACGATGCTGGCGGGCGTGTAGAACTGGCCGCCTTTCTTGCCTTCGGCGCTGGCGAACTGGCCCAGGAAATACTCGTAGACCTGACCCAGCAGGTCGCGCGCCTGACCGGCGTCCTCGCCAAAACCGATGGTGGAGACCAGATCCACCAGCTCGCCCAGCTTGCCGTCCGGCAGCTGCGCGCGGGCGTAGCGCTTGTCGAGGATGTTCTTCAGGCGCGGGTTTTCGGCCTCGATGGCGGCCAGCGCGTCATCAATGCGCTTGCCGATGTCGGCCTGCTTGGCGGCGGCGCGCAAGGCTTCCCAGCGCGCCACGGCGGGCACCCAGAACACGTTCACTTCGCGGTAGTAATCGCGGTCTTCCAGTTCCTCCGCCAGCAACCCGGGATCGTCGTCGCCCAGGTAGTAGTCATCGGCGGGGTCGGTCAGCTTGCGCTCCAGCTCGGCGCGGCGACCGGCAAAGCTGTCGGAGATGTATTTGAGGAAGATCAGCCCCAGCACGATGTGCTTGTACTCGGCAGCGTCCATGTTGGCGCGCAGCTTGTCGGCGGCGGCCCACAGGGTCTTTTCCAGTTCCGGCAGGGTCATGGCGGCGGTCGGGGCAGTGGCAGCGGCGCGCGGGCGCGGCTTCGGCGAAACCGTCGGGGCGTCGGAGGCCGGGGCAGGCGAGCGGCCCGCCAGTTTCACCGAGCCGCCGCGTCCGCGTCCTTTTTCCACAAAACCTTCGGAGACCAGCTGCTCGCAGGTGTCGCGGTAGTCGGCCTCGCTCAGGTCGGGCAGCACCTTGCGCAGGCGTTCCAGCAGCGAGGCGTTGCCGACAGGGGAGCCGTCGGCGGGGAGCAGGGCCAACACGGCCTGGCGAAGATCCATGGATGATCGGTCCTTGTTATCGGGAGGGAATAAAGAAAAATCGATTCGTAAACGAGGGATTCTGCCTTGGGGATGACCCGCTCGGCAAGGACATCCCGGTGCGACAGCCTAACCTGCTTCCACCCGATCCCGCCCGTTCCCCTTTGCCCGGTACAACGCCCCGTCCGCCGCCGCCAGTAACACCTCTTCCGAATCGTCGCCCTCGGGAATGCGCGCCGCGATCCCCAGGCTCACCGTCACCCGGTCGCGTCCGTCGCGGGCCGCCCCGTGCGGCAACGCCAGTCCGGCCACGGCATCCCGGATGCGCTCCGCCAGTTCCAGCACGCCCTCCAGCGGCGTTTGCGGCAACAGCACCACGAACTCCTCACCGCCGTAGCGCGCCGCCAGATCCGCCGGCCGCTTCGCCAGACCGCCCAGCACTTGACCCAAGGCGGCGAGCACGGCATCGCCGGCCGGATGGCCGTAACTGTCGTTGTAGGGCTTGAAGTCGTCCACATCGATGAAGATCAGTCCCAGCGGCTGGTCCAGACGCCGCGCCTGGCCCCATTCGCGCTGCAAGGCCTCGTTGAAATGCCGGCGGTTCGCCAGTCCGGTCAGCGCATCCACGCGCGCCAGCCGCGATACTTCCGCCGCATAGGCGTCCAGCCGCAGCTTCTCCGCGTCCAGCAGGCACGATTGCAGGAAACTCACCCGGTCGCGCACTTCCAGCAGCAACGAAATCAGCATGCCCACCAGATTCGCCAGCACCGCATAAATCAGGAAATAGCCGCCGTCCAGCCACCAGCCTTGCCACAGGATCACGCCCAGCGCCGCCGCTAGCCCGGCCGAACTCGCCCAGGCCGTGTTGCGCAGGCCCAGTCCGCTCACGGCGTAGGTCAGCGCAATCACCAGGGTCGACAGATAACTGGCGCCGATATTCAGACGCGGCTCGGGAAAAGCCGAGGCCGCGACCGTGATAATGCCCAGCCCGGCGGCCGTGGTCAGCGAGCCGTACAGCCGGAAATAGCGGGGCAGGTTGGGCAGATAGGGCGTCAGCATCAGGAAGCCGACCACCGCCGCTTCGCAGAGCATTGTCCGGTCGAGCACACGCAAGTTGCCCGCGAGGAAGGCGGCGTCGGACTGGCGTATCACCAGCCAGCGCAGCAGTAGCGCGACCAGCAGGAAGGCGGGCACCGCCACCGGCAGGCTGTCACGGGTCAGGCGCAGCGCGCGTTCGCGTGCGTAGACATCGAACCGGGCCTCCAGCGCGGGCGGAAAACGGCGGTAGGGCGTCCCGGCGTCGAGACGTCGGCGCAGGTCCTCCAGGGAGTCGTCATCCGGCATCGGTTCGGCGGGAACGGTCATGAACGGAAACACCCTCGACGGAAGTCAGCGGAAAAAAGCGGGACAGGCCGGTGTCGCCAGATATAGTGTAGTCGTACCGGCCTTGCCAAGGGGCCGGGCCCGCCTTCGGACGATCCGGCTTGCAGACCGGACGGCCGTCGCGTGATAATGTGAGCATTATTCATATTTGTGGTTGAATTTCAATCACGCCATTTCCAGTACGACAGGGGGCGCTATGTGGCAGGCGGGGTGGAGCCGGACGGAAATCGGGGTCAAGGCGCAAGGCTACGCCATGATGGGGTACGGCATGTGGCACAACCGCGCCTGGGGTCACGATACGCCCTTGTACGCACGCGCTTTCGTGCTGCGTGATGCGTCCGGGCGCACGCTGTGGTTTGCATGCCTGGATCTGGGTTATGTCACGTACGCCATGCGCAGCGGAGTACTTGCAGGCTTGCGCTCGAAACTGGGCGATGCGGTCGAGGATGCGCTGCTGGTGCTGACCTGCACCCATACCCATTCCGGCCCGGGCGGCTGCACGCATGATGCGCTCTACAACGTGGTGACACCGGGTTTTGTTCCGGAGAACCTGGAGGCGGTGGTCAGTGCGACGGTGGAGGCGTTTGTCGCCGCGTACGCCGGATTGGCTCCGACGGGCCTCAGCCTGCATCAGGGCGAGTTCGGACTGCATGTGCCGGTCGCCTGGAACCGCTCCTTGCGCGCCTACAACCGCAATCCCGACGTCACCCCGCAACCCGAGACGAACGCGCATGCGGCAATCGACCGCCGCATGCCGGTGCTGGGGTTCTATCGCGACGGCCGGCTGGAGGCGATGCTGTCGCTGTTCGGGGTGCATGCCACCTGCGTCGGCAATTCGCTGGACAAGTATTCCGGCGACAACAAGGGCTATGCCTCGCTGAACGTCGAACAGCGCTGGCGGGACGACGGCATTGCCAATGCGGTGGCGGTGTTCGCGCAGGCGACGGCGGGGGATGTGTCGCCGCACTATCACGGTCCCGGCGATGTGGCCCGTCGCGCGCGCATCACCGGGCAGGCCGAATACGGATACGCCGCCAATAACGGCCGTTTGCAGGCGGAGGAGGCGCTGTCGGTGCTGGCCTCGCCGGGCGTGACGCTGGAGGGCGGGCTGGACGGGCTGCTCAGCTATGCCGACTTCAGCCGCCAGCACGCCGATCCGCGCTTCGCCAACGGGCATCCCGAGGCGCTGACCAGCGATCCCTGCCACGGCGTCGCGTTTTTTACCGGCACGCGCGTGGACGGTCCCGGTATGCCGACCCTGCTGGGCAAGGCGGCGGCGGGCATCGCGCGGCGGTTGCGCGCGTCACGGCTACGGCCGGGTTCCCCCTTGTCCGCGAGCGAGCGTGACTATTACCGGCGCCTGTACGCCGCGCAGGGGCCGAAGGACATCCTGCTGGAGGCGGGACGCAAGCGCATTCTCGGGCGGGCGCTGGACGCCTTGCCGCTGCCGGGCTTTGTCGATCCGCTGGTCGGCGAGCTGAAGCGGCAGGCGGCCGCCGGAGCGATCCGCGAGAGCGCCCTGGTGCCGACGGTCCTGCCGGTGCAGCTGGTCCGCATCGGCGGACTGGCCCTGGTTTGCTGTCCCGGCGAATTCACCACGACGGCGGGGCGTCGCGTGGTCGCGACCGTGCGCGAGGCGCTGGGTGCGGCGGCGGACGAGGTGCTGATCTGCACCTATTGCAACGACTACATGGGTTACGTGACCACGCGCGAGGAATATCAGGAACAGGCGTACGAAGGAGGTCACACCATCTTCGGCCAGTGGACGTTGGCGGCCTTCCAGACGCGCTTCGACGAACTGGCGCGGGAATGCCTCAGGTCGGTCGGTGAACGGCACCATGACACGCATACCCGGCCGTTGCCCGCGCCGCCGGAGGAACTGGCGCGCCGGACGAATGTCCCCGTGCCGCGTCGCGCCTGAACGGGGATGCTTGCAAAAACACTACCCCGGAACCCGGTCGGCCGTGCTAGGCTCGCGCGTTTCCCACACCTACCATCCAACGGAACTGAACCATGAAATCCTTCCTGATTCCCGGCGTCGCCCTGACCGCGCTGGCTATCGCCCTGACCGGCTGCAACAACGACAAGAAAGCGGCCCCCAAACTCGACAGCCAGGACGCCAAGGCCGCCTACACCATCGGCTACATGACCGGCAAATCCATGGTCGACCAGGTGCCCGGCCTGGACCTGAACAGCTATGAAGCCGGTCTGCATGACGCCTACGCCAAAAAGGAAGGCGCGATCACCAAGGATGAGATGAAGGCGGTGATGATGGCCTTCAGCACCAAGGTCAAGGCGGAAGCCGAAGCCAAGATGAAGAAGGAAGGCGACGAGAACGCGAAGAAGGGCGAGGCCTACATGGCCGAGAACGCCAAGAAGCCGGGCGTGAAGACCACGCCGTCCGGCCTGCAGTATGAAGTGATCACCGAAGGCAAGGGCCCGAAGCCCAAGGCTACCGATGTGGTCAAGGTGAACTACGAGGGCAAGCTGGTCGATGGCACCGTCTTCGACAGTTCCTACAAGCGCAATGAGCCGGCGCAATTCCCGCTGAACCAGGTGGTGCCGGGCTGGACCGAGGCGCTGCAACTGATGCCGGTGGGGTCGAAGTACCGTCTGGTGATTCCGGCGAAGCTGGGGTATGGCGAGATGCCGAGTGGCCCGATTCCGGCGAATTCGACGCTGGTGTTCGAAGTGGAGCTGCTGGAAATCGTCAAGCAGTAACACAAGTCGTGATTCCCTCCTGATCTTCAGGGAGGAGACGCGAAGGCGGCAGGGGGTAGTGCCCCTGTTGCCAAGCCCAGCGTTGGTCGTCAGGCCGGCTTTTCTCGCGTGCTTCCTGTTTGTTCCTCGTGTTGCCGCCTTCCGCGGGAGTGACTTTTGTCTTGGCAAAAGTCACCAAAACCGCGTCCTTCGCCAAAACTCGCGCACCGACGGGTTGCTGATGCCCGCAGGTTTCCGCCGCTTTCAGCTCGCTGATCGGCTTGCCTGTGGCTCGGCAGTTGGCTGCGGACCGCCATTGATGCATACGTTCGCAAGGCGTTCCCGCTGATTCTCCCTCTCCCCTTATGGGAGAGGGCCGGGGAGAGGGGTACCCCCTCCGCCCAATTACTTCTCCCAATATTCTTCCAGCCCCAATTCCTTCACCACCCCCTCGCACCATTCCAGCCACGTCGCTTCAAAGCGTATCCCCAGCAACAAGGTCTGACGCGGATACTGGTATTTCTCCCGCATCCGCGGGGAGAGGTTGAGGAGCTGCGCATCCAGCAGGCGATATGTCGCCAGCGTCTGACGATGCAGCTCACGGTGCCGCGCCAGTTCCTCGGCGATGGCCTGCTTGGGCAGGCGGCGTCCGGAAAAGATCTTCACCAGGAACGGGTCGCGGATCTTCGCGGGGCTGGCGACCTCGGCGAGCAGCCGGTCGAGCTCGGCCGCGCCGGTCGCATTGAGGCTGTAGACTTTCTTGTCCGGTTTGCCGTCCTGCGCGACTTCGCGGCAGTCGATCAGGCCCTCGGCGTGCAGGCCGTGCAGTTCCTTGTACAACTGCTGGTGCGTGGTCTGCCAGAAGAAGCCGACCGAGTTCTGGAAGCGTTGCAGCAGGGCGTAGCCCGAGCCGGGTTCGACATCGAGCATGGCGAGGACGGCAAGACGCAATGACATGACATGTTCCGTTACGGTTTGCGCGAGTGTAGCACAGTTTACATATGCAAAAAATTGCATATACTGAGCGTCATGCCCATCCGCTCCGGAGAACTGACATGGCCGCCCTCAAACCCAGCACGCTGCGCATCGGTAACCGTTACCGTCCTTCCCGCCTCAAGGGCCCCTACGACGCCCTGATCATCGGTTCGGGCCCCAGCGGGCTGACCACGGCGGCCTTGCTGTCCGACCTGGGCTGGAAGGTGGCGGTGTTCGAACAGCACTACACGGCGGGCGGATTCACGCACAGCTACGAGCGCAACGGTTACGAGTGGGATGTCGGCGTGCACTACATCGGTGACATGGGCACCAAGACCATGAGCCGCAAGTTCATGGACTACCTCTCCGGCGGGCAGCTGGACTGGGCCCCGATGGACCCGGAATACGACCGCTTCTACATCGGCGACAAGGTGTTCAGCGCTATCGCGGGCAAGGCGGAGTTCCGCGCCAACCTGCTGAAACAGTTCCCGCGCGAGCAGGCTGCCATCGACCGTTACCTGCAACTGCTGGCCGAGGCGGGCAAGGCCATGCGCCTCTACACCATGGGCCGCCTGCTGGCGCCATGGCAGCTCAAGCTGGCAAAGCCGGTGCTCAACCGTTTCCTGCCGAAGACCTTTCGGCGCACCACCTGGGAAGTCCTCAGCGAACTGACCACCAACCAGGAGCTGATCGCGGTGCTGACCGGGCAGTGGGGTGACAACGGCCTGCCGCCGAAGCAGTCGTCATTCATCATCCACGCGCTGATCGCGCGGCACTACCTGTTTGGCGGCTATTACCCGGTGGGCGGCAGCTGGAAGATCGCCGACACCATCATTCCCAAGATCCAGGCGGCGGGCGGCGAGGTGTTTACCTATGCCCGCGTGAAGGAAATCCTGATTGAGAACGGCCGCGCCACCGGGCTGCTGATGGAAGACGGCCATCGCATCACGGCGAAGCACGTGATTTCCAGCGCCGGGGTGATGAACACCTTCGGCAAGCTGTTGCCGCAGGACATCGTCCGGAGTACCGGTTACGACAAGCATCTGCGCAAGGTCCGCCACAGCAGCGCGCATCTCGGCGTCTACATCGGCCTGAAAGGCACGGCGGAAGAGTTGCAACTGCCGAAGACCAATTTCTGGATCTACCCGAGCGCCGATTACGACCGCGATGTGGCGGGCTTTTTCGCCGACCGCAACGCGCCGATGCCGGTGGTCTACATTTCCTTCCCGTCCGCCAAGGACCCGGACTACGCGCACCGTCATCCCGGCACTTCGACCATCGAGATTGTCGCGCCCGCGCCCTACGAATGGTTCGAGCAGTGGAAGGATACCGTCTGGGGCAAGCGCGGCGACGACTACGACGCGCTGAAGCAGATGCTGGGCGACCGCCTGATGGAAGCTCTGTACGAGAAGATGCCGCACCTGCGCGGCAAGGTGGATTACTACGAGGTCTCGACCCCGCTGTCCACCGAGTACTTCAACGCCTGGGAGCGCGGCGAGCTGTACGGCCTCGACCACGATCCCGAGCGCTTCAACCAGGACTGGCTGACCCCGCGCACGAAGATTCCCGGCCTGTGGCTGACCGGACAGGACATCCTGTCCTGCGGCGTGGTCGGCGGCATGATGAGCGGTGTACTCACCGCCCAGGCGGTCGGCGGCGTGAGGATGCTGTCGGTGCTGAAGAAGGTGATGAAGGGCGAGATCACCACCCATGCGCCTGCCGCCGGGTTGAAGCCGGGGGTGGCGGGGGCCTGATCCCCGCCGGTGTCAGGGGGCGACCGCGCCGGTCAGCCCCTGGTACACACACAACCCGCCGCACACGGCCAGCAGGCAGAACGTCAGGAAAGTCCCCCAGAACCGCCCGAACTTGAACTGCTCGCTGAACGACAGCGCGTAGCCGTGCAACACGCGCGCCGCCACCAGCGTGGCGCCCAGGGCATGGATCGACCAGGCCGGAAAGCGGCTCACCTCCAGAAAGCCGATCATCAGCAGGATGAAGGGTACATATTCACTGAAATTCCCGTGGCCGCGGATGCGGCGCAGCATTTCCGGATTACCGCCGTCGCCCAGGCTGATGCCGTGGCCGCGCATCTGCACCACCCGCCAGCTCAGCAGCAGGAACCAGAAAGCCAGCAGGCCGGCGTAAAGCGGGGTGATTGTCATCGCGGAGTCCTTCTTGTTGTTGCGGATTTGCCGGTTGTGGCATGCTCATCCCTGCATCCTACACAAGAATGAGATGGTGCGGCCATGCTGATGCTGGTAATCCTCAAATGCCCCCCGGGTATTCCCATGCCCGAACTGCGGGCTGTGCCCCTGAGCGGCGCGATCACGGTCGGACGCAGCGCCGACTGCACCTTGCCCCTGCCTGACCAGCATGTCAGCCGCGAACACTGCCGGATCGACCTGGTGTCGGGCAGCTGGTGGCTGCGGGTCACCGCCGGCATCAACCCGGTCTGGATCGGCAAGAACGAACTCTTCAAGAACGAAGTGCAGTTGCTGCGGTTGGGCGACCGCCTTCGCATCGGGGAATTCGAGCTGGCCATTGTCGACAGCGAGGCGGAACAGAAGGTGAGCGGTGATCCCGATGTCACCGCGCGCTGGCTGGGCGAAACGACGATCACCGACTGGGACGCCATCTTCGCCAACAGCCTGATCCTCCGCGACAAGTCACCGGATTGAGCCTGAGAGCGAGCCGCGCATTCACGAACCTTGCACGTCTCGGGCGGTATATTGAATCCTGAACATCAGAATCACGCCGCAATGGACGCCCTGTCCGCCAGGATGCCAGTTCAGCTTTCGTTCCGGTAGAAAGAGCCGCCATGTTTGATTTGCGAACGCTCATCCTGTTGTCCGGCATCCTGCTCATGTGTCGTGGCGCGGTCCTGCTCTATATCTGGGAGGTCCAGCGACGGTATCCGCCAACGCGCGACTGGGCGATCGGCGCCTTCCTCTGCGCCATCGGGGCGATGCTGATCGGTCTGCGCGGGATGATATCACCGGGGTTCTCGGTTTTTCTGGCGCAAATGCTGATCATTCCGGGCTGGCTGCTGACGGATATCGGCATTGTGCGCGCGGCGGGCGCACGTCCGCCCTGGCGCGCCGGTGCAGGCGTTGCAGCGGTCGCCGTGGCCCTGATCGGCTACTTCCTTTTCGTGACTCCCGATTTCGGCTGGCGCACGGTGGTCTATACCTTGGCCGTCATGATCTTTGATCTCTATGCGGCTGGCGTTTGCTGGCGGGCAGGTCCGGGCGGCGGTCAGTCCACCTTGCGTGTTCTGGCGGTGCTCCTCGTGGTTTTCTCCCTGTCGAACCTGATCAAGCTCGGGTTCACCCTCGAGGCGCACATCCAGACCATGATGTCGGATGACCCCGGATTCGCCCAGTTCTTCCTGATCACGATCCTGTATGTCTTCGTTTCGACACCGCTGTTCGTGCTGTTGGCCGCGCAGCGCTTGCAGGAGGAGCTGAACCACGAAGCCCGGCACGACACGTTAACGTCCGCCTACAACCGGCGCGCCATGGACGAGTTGTGCGCGCGTGAGTGGGCGCGCTCCCTGCGGCATGACTATCCCTTGTCCTTCCTCATGCTGGATATCGACCACTTCAAGCGGTTCAACGATGACTACGGTCACGCGATGGGCGACAAGGCGCTGGCGACGGTGTCGCAGGCGGCCGAATCGATGTTGCGGCCGGAGGATTTGTGGTTCCGCTACGGCGGGGAGGAGTTCGTGGCGATGCTGCCGCATGCCGACAGCTTGCAAGCCGCCGAGGTGGCGGAGCGCTTGCGCGCCGCCATTGAGTTGCTGGATATCCGCGCGCCCCAAGGCAGGGTGCGGGTCACGGTCAGCATCGGCGTCGCGGAGCGTCAGGCCGGCGCCGAGGCGGACTGGCTGGCGGCGGTGCGGGCCGCCGATCAGGCGATGTACAGCGCCAAGGCGGCGGGCCGCAACCGCGTGCGGCGTTTCGGGGAGGCGGGTTAGCCGTCAGGCCGGATCGTAACCGAGGTTCGGGCTCAGCCACTTCTCCGCCGTTTTCAGGTCCCAGCCCTTGCGCTGCGCGTAGGATTCCACCTGATCGCGGTCCAGCTTGCCGACATTGAAGTAGGTGCTTTCCGGCAGCGAGTAGTAGAACCCGCTGACCGATGCCGCCGGCCACATGGCGAAATGCTCGGTCAGCGAGATGCCGGTGCTCTTTTCCGCATCCAGCAGCCGGAACAGCGTCGCTTTCTCGGTATGCTCCGGGCAGGCCGGATAGCCCGGCGCCGGACGGATGCCGACATATTTTTCCTTGATCAGTTCGTCATTGCTCAGCGCTTCCAGAGGCTGGTAGCCCCAGTATTCCTTGCGCACCCTTTCATGCAGCAGCTCGGCGAAGGCCTCGGCCAGACGGTCGGCCAGCGCCTGCACCAGGATGGCATTATAGTCGTCGCCCTTTTCCCGGTATTCCCGGGCCAGTTCTTCCGCGCCCAGGCCGGCTGTCACCGCGAAGCCGCCAATATAGTCCCTGGCGGCCGAACCTTGCGGTGCAATGAAATCCGCCAGCGAGTAATTCGGCTTGCCGCTGACCTTGTCGCTCTGCTGACGCAGGTGGTGCAGGGTGGTCAGCACGGTCTGGCGGGATTCGTCGGTGTAGACAACCACATCATCGTCGTTCACCTGGGCGGCCGGCCAGAAGCCGATCACGCCGTTGGCGGTCAGTTTTTTCTCGCCGATCAGCCGGTCCAGCAGGGCCTGGGCGTCGTTGTAGAGCCGCGTCGCCTCCGCGCCAACCACCTTGTCTTCCAGAATGGCCGGGAACTTGCCCGCCAAACTCCAGGTGATGAAGAACGGCGTCCAGTCAATGTACTTGCGGACCTGTTCCAGCGGGAAATCCTTCAGCACGGTCACCCCCAACATCTTGGGAACGGGCGGCGTGTAGCTGTCCCAGTCCTTCCGGAACTTGTGCCCGATCGCGTCGGCGTAGCTGAGCTTCGCCGCCTTGGGCTGACGGTTGGCGTGCCGCTCGCGGACTTCCGCGTATTCGGCCCGACGCTCGGCGACAAAGGCCGGCTTCATTTCCGGGGAGAGCAGGGTGGTCGCCACCCCGACCGCGCGCGAGGCATCCGCGACGTACACCACGGCATCGTTGTGATATTGCGGGTCGATCTTCACCGCCGTATGCGCCTTGGATGTGGTCGCGCCGCCGATCATCAGCGGGATTTTGAAACCCTGACGCTGCATTTCGCGCGCCACGTAGACCATCTCGTCCAGTGACGGGGTGATCAAGCCGGAGAGGCCGATGATGTCCACCTTTTCCTTGATCGCCACGTCGAGGATCTTCTCGCACGGCACCATCACGCCCAGATCGACAATGTCATAGCCGTTGCAGCCCAGCACCACGCCGACAATGTTCTTGCCGATGTCGTGCACATCGCCCTTGACGGTGGCCATCAGGATCTTGCCCTTGCTCTGGCCCACCACCTTCTCGGCTTCGATGTACGGGTTCAGCCAGGCCACGGCCTGTTTCATCACCCGCGCCGACTTCACCACCTGCGGCAGGAACATCTTGCCCTCGCCGAACAGGTCGCCGACCACGTTCATGCCCGCCATCAGCGGTCCCTCGATCACGTCCAGGGGCCGCTTGGCCTGCAGGCGGGCTTCCTCGGTATCCTGATCGATAAATGTCGTGATGCCTTTCACCAGCGCGTATTCCAGCCGCTTCTCGACCGACTGGTTGCGCCACTCCAGCGTCTCCGGGGCGGCATTGTCGCCGGCCTTGCCGTGCTCACGGTACTTGTCGGCAATCGCCAGCAGCTTTTCCGTGGCCTCGTTGCGGCTCTCGCCCTGGTTGCGGTTGAGGATCACGTCCTCGACGGCATCCTTCAGTTCGGCGGGAATGTCGTCATAGATCGCCAGCTGCCCGGCGTTGACGATACCCATCGTCATGCCGTGCTTGATCGCGTGGTACAGGAACACGGCGTGGATAGCCTCACGCACCGGCTCGTTGCCTCGGAAGGAGAAGGACACGTTCGATACGCCGCCGGAAATCATCGCGTGCGGCAGGTTCTGCTTGATCCAGCCGGTGGCTTCGATGAAATCGACGGCGTAGTTGTTGTGTTCCTCAATGCCGGTGGCGACGGCGAAGATGTTCGGGTCGAAGATGATGTCTTCCGCCGGGAAGCCGACTTCATCCACGAGGATGCGGTAGGAGCGCTCGCAGATTTCGCGCTTGCGGGCGGCGGTATCGGCCTGACCGTTCTCGTCGAAGGCCATCACGATCACGGCCGCACCGTAACGGCGGCACAGTTTCGCCTTGGCCACAAACTCGTCGTGGCCTTCCTTCAGTGAGATCGAGTTCACTACCGGCTTGCCCTGCACGCACTTCAGCCCGGCTTCGATGATCTCCCACTTGGAGGAGTCGATCATCAGCGGCACGCGCGCGATATCGGGTTCTGAGGCGATCAGGTTCAGGAAGGTCACCATCGCCGCCTCGGAGTCGAGCATCCCTTCGTCCATGTTGACGTCGATGATCTGCGCGCCGCCTTCCACCTGCTGACGGGCGATGTCGAGGGCCTCGGCGTAATTCTGCTCGCGGATCAGCCGGGCGAACTTCTTCGAGCCGGTGACGTTGGTGCGCTCGCCGACGTTGACGAACAGCGAGTCCTTGGTGATGTTGAACGGTTCCAGCCCGGACAGGCGGCAGGCCGGCTCGATTTCAGGAATGCGGCGCGGCGGCAGGTCCTTGACCGTGCGGCAGATGGCGGCAATGTGGTCCGGGGTGGTGCCGCAGCAACCGCCGACGATGTTGACCAGGCCGTTCTCGGCAAAGTCGCGAATGAAGGCGGCGGTCTGTTCGGCCGTCTCGTCATATTCGCCGAAGGCATTGGGCAGGCCCGCGTTCGGGTGGGCGCTGACGAAGATGTCCGCCTTCTCGCTCAGTTCCTTCACATAGGGACGCATGGCGTCCGCACCGAGCGCGCAGTTGAAGCCGATCGACAGCAGGTTGCCGTGACGCACCGAGTTCCAGAAGGCCTCGGCGGTCTGGCCGGAGAGCGTGCGGCCGGAGGCATCGGTGATGGTGCCGGAGATCATCACCGGCAGTTCGGTGCCGGTGTCGTCGAAATACTTCTGCACCGCGAAGAGCGCGGCCTTGCAGTTCAGGGTGTCGAACACGGTTTCGATCAGCAGGATGTCGGCGCCGCCCGCCACGAGGTTGACAGTGGCTTCGTAGTAGTCCGTCACCAGCGCATCAAAGGTGATGTTGCGGTAGGCCGGGTTGTTCACGTCCGGGGAAATGGAGCCGGTGCGCGACGTGGGACCCAGCACGCCCGCGACAAAGCGGGGCTTGTCCGGGGTCTGTGCGGTCCACTTGTCGGCGACCTCACGGGCCAGCCGGGCGGCTTCGCGGTTCAGTTCCGGCACCAGGTCTTCCATGTGGTAGTCGGCCTGGGAAACGCGCGTGCTGTTGAAGGAACAGGTTTCGAGAATGTCGGCCCCGGCGGCGCAGTAGGCGTCGTGGATGCCGCTGATCACCTCCGGCTTGGTCAGCACCAGCAGGTCGTTGTTGCCCTTGACGTCGTGCGGCCAGTCGGCGAAACGCGCGCCGCGGTAATCCGCCTCCTGCAGTTTATGGCGCTGGATCATCGTGCCCATCGCCCCGTCAATGATCAGGATGCGTTGCGACAACAGGGAGCGGAGCAGGGCGGAGCGATTGGCGTTCATGGCGGAGGGGCTTAAAAAACGAGGAGAAAGACCGCGCATTCTAGCAAAAAGCGGACTATCATGTCCGCCGATCCCATTAATCCCGACTGACGTGCTCGGTTATTGTCGTTTGGCGTATAATGGCGGTGATAAGGTCCCCGAGGCTGAACATGAGCAACAACCTGAACATTTCGATTTCCGAGGCCGCGCAAGGCTACCTGCGCGAATTGCTGGCCAAGCAGAACAGCGACGGCATCGGCGTCCGCATTTTCGTCGAGAATCCCGGCACACCGCGCGCGGAATGCTGCATGGCCTACTGCACGCTGGGGGAAGAGCAGCCGGACGACGTCCGCATTGCGCTGGACGGTTTTAACGCCTACATCGAACTCAAGAGCGTCCCCTATCTGGAAGACGCGGTGATCGACTACAACAAGGACCGGTTCGGCGGCCAGCTGACCTTCAAGGCGCCCAAGTCCAAGGTGCCGCAGCTGGGTGAAAACAGCAGCATCGAAGAGCGCATCAACCACGTGCTTTTCAGCGAGATCAACCCCGGCCTCGCGGCGCACAACGGCAATGTCAGCCTGCTCGAGGTCTATCAGGACGATTCGCACGGCACGACGGCGGTCCTCAAGTTCGGCGGCGGCTGCCAGGGCTGTTCCGCCGTGGACATGACCCTGAAGCAGGGTGTCGAAACCACGCTCAAGGCCAATATTCCCGAGTTGCAGCGGGTTGTGGACAGCACGGATCACTCGGTCCGTGACAACGCCTACTTCCGCTGATCCCGTTCTCAGGCCGGACCGCCCCCTGTTTTGGGTCCGGCTTTTTTCTCCCGTAGCCCCGCCGTGCTTTTTGCATCTCCTGCGGGTTATGATCGGATCAAGCCTGATAACAAGGCGGCCAGCCGTTCATGCGTGTTCCCGGAATTCCGGCGCTCCTGCGCCTGTGGCGTCTGATCCCGGCGCTGTTCCTGCTGGCGTCCTGTACTTCCATTAACCCGGATACGGTGAGACCGATCAGCCAGACTTTCATCAATCCGGCGGACACGCCGCTCGGACAGTGGTATCCCCGATTGGCGGCGCCCGATACCCGTCAGTCCGCTTTCACGCCGATCAACACAGGGCGGGATGCGCTGGCCGCCCGTCTGGCGCTCATAGACCAGGCCGATAAGACCCTCGACATGCAGTACTACATGTTGCGGGATGACAGCAGCACCCAGCTCCTGATCCATCATCTGTTGCTGGCCGCCGATCGCGGCGTCCGCATCCGCCTGCTGATCGACGACATCTACGGCCTGAAGCGCGATTACCTGCTGGCCACGCTCAGTGCGCACCCCCGGATCGAAATCCGGGTCTTCAATCCCTTCCTGGCGCGCGGGCGCTCCAATCCCTTGCGGGTGTTCGAGTTCATCTACAAGTCCTCCCTCAACAAGCGCATGCATAACAAGTTGCTGGTAGCCGACAACGCGGCCATGATTGTGGGCGGACGCAACCTGGGGAACGAGTATTTCGAGAGCGAGGCGGAAACCGCGTTTACCGACCTGGATGTGCTGGCCCTGGGGCCGGCGGTGCAGCAGGCTTCACTGAGTTTCGACGAGTATTGGAACCACCCGTTGTCGATCCCGATCCGGGCTTTCCAGCGCGAAGCGCCTTCCGAGGAGCATCTGGAACAGATGCGCCTCCGCCTTCAGAAATTGATGATCGAACTCCAGAAAAACCGTTATCCGGCGGCCTTTACCAATTCGGCCTTTGCGGCCGGTATCCGCGCCCACGCGTTGCCCTTCAGTTTCGGCGAGGCTCGCCTGCTGTACGATCGTCCCCAGAAAGTCCGCGAGGAGGGGCGAACGCTCGACAAGGGGATCTTCATGGCGGCCGACCTCTATCCGGAGATCAACAAGGCGCGCAAGGAGGTGCTGCTCGTTTCACCCTATTTCGTCCCCGGCCCGCGTTTTCGCCGCTTGCTGGTCTCGCTGACCTCCCGGGGCGTGCGGGTGCGCATCCCCCTGGCCGCAACCGATGTCCCGTTTGTCCATGGCGCCTATGCGCGCTGGCGCGCGGAGCTGCTGCGGCGCGGGGTGGAGTTTTATGAGTTGCGCCCCCTGCGCAATCAGCCGCTGCCTTCATTCCGGCTGATCGGCTCCTCGCAGTCCAGTCTGCACGCCAAAGCCTTCATTGTGGACCGGCGGGTAGTATTCATCGGTTCGATGAACCTGGATCAGCGTTCGTTCTATCTCAATACGGAAACCGGCCTGCTGGTGGAAAGCCCGGATCTGGCGATGGAGCTGAACGCCAGCTTCGAGCGTTTGCTGCGCCCGGATCTCAGTTACCAGGTGTTCAACAATCCCGAGGCGGAGGACAATCAGGCACTGGTCTGGTGGGGAGAGGAGCAGGGGAAAAGCACGGTGAGCAACCAGGAACCCGGCGCAGGAATCTGGCGACGGATGAAAGCAGGGCTGTTCGGCAAGCTGGTGCCGGACCGGATGCTCTGACCCGGTCCGGTACCGTCTGTCAGTAGAAAACGAATTTCACGCTCAGGGCCATCAGCGTCATGCCCAGGATCGGACGGATGACATGGTCGGGCATGCGTGAGCTCAGTAGCGTGCCCGCAATGATCGAGGGAATGGATCCGATCAGCAGGGTCGTCAGCAGATGGTAGTCCACATTGCCCATCTTGGCGTGAGCAATACCCGCCACTAGCGTCAGGAACACTGCGTGGGTGACATCGGTACCGATGATCTTGATTGTCGACAGCATCGGATACAGGCTCAGCAGGACCACGACGCCGAAAGCGCCTGCACCGACGGAGGACAGGGTGACCAGGATGCCGAGCGCAAGTCCCATCAGTACGGTTCCCGCAACATTGTGGTTATTCACCCATTGCCGAAAGTGATTGCTGACCGGGTTGGCGTCGTGGAATCGCTGGAGCTGTTTCTTGAAGAGCAGGGACAGCGCCGTCAGCATGAGCATGAAGCCAAGCGCGGTCGTCATGACATGCTTGTAGCTCCCGGCATCCTTGAAGAACGTGCTCAAAATCCATGCGGTGGCCAAGGAGGCGGGAATGGAGCCTGCGCCAAGCAAGGCCACGACCCGCCAGTCGATATTCTTCTTGCTGGCGTGGACGAATGCGCCGCTGGACTTGGTGATGGAGGCGTACAAGAGGTCGGTGCCGATGGCTGTCGGCAGCGGGACACCCATCATGCTGAGCAGGGGGGTCATAAGAGAGCCGCCGCCAACGCCGGTCAGTCCGACGCAGAAACCGACCAGTGCGCCGGCCAGCATGAAGGAAATATCGGAAGGCATGAGCTAATAGCCGGAAAATCTAAGCGGGACTGCAAATTAACGTATCGTAGTCATAGAAAAAAGTATTTATTGATTATATATTTATTCCTTTATGGAATAAGTGGGCCTGTCATGAAGCTCCAGCAATTGCGATATATCGTCGAAGTCGAAAAACAGAACCTGAATGTGTCGAATGCGTCGCAGAGTCTTTATACCTCTCAGCCGGGAGTCAGCAAGCAGGTCCGGATGCTGGAGGACGAGCTTGGGGTCGAGATATTTTCGCGAAGCGGAAAACATCTGACGCAGGTAACGCCTGCCGGACGGGAAATCCTGCGCATTTCCCGGGAGATATTGCGACAGGCGGATAACATCCGTCAAGTTGGCGAGGAGTTCAGCAATCCCCGTCGCGGGGATCTGTCGATCGCGACCACGCATACGCAGGCGCGCTATCGCTTGCCACCGATTATCGCTTCCTTTCGGGCCCGCTATCCGGATGTGCGCCTTCATCTCCAGCAAGGAACCCCTCAGCAAATTGCCGCCCTGGTGTCCCAGGGCGAGGTGGATTTCGCGATAGCGACCGAGGCCATGGAACTGTTCGGCAACCTGGTGCAATTGCCCTGCTATCAGTGGAACCGTACGGTGGTGGTTCCCAAGGGCCATCCGTTGGCGTCCTCCCGGCGTTTGACCATTGAACAGGTCGCCGAATGGCCGATCGTGACCTATGTTTTCGGCTTTACCGGCCGCTCCAAGCTGGATGAGGCATTCCGCGTCAAAGGACTGACGCCGAACGTCGTGTTCACCGCTACGGACGCTGACGTCATCAAAACCTATGTCAAGCTGGGCCTGGGGATCGGCATCATTGCGCACATGGCCTATGAGCCGGAAGTCGATCATGATCTGGTGGCCCTGAATGCAGATCACCTGTTTGACATGAGCACCACCAAAATCGCATTCCGCAAGGGCATGTGGCTGCGCGGTTACATGCTGGCCTTCATGCAGGAATTCGCGCCGCATCTGACGCGCGAGTTGATCGAGTCCGCCGTGGCGGCGGACTCCCATGATGAGGTGGACCGGATTTTTGCCGGGATTACACTACCGGTTTACTGATCGCCACGCTTATTGAAGTTCGATAGTGCCGTTGATCTGGACCACCATGCGCGAGGCTCCGCCATTGTAATCGGCGGCGGGGACTCCCTCCGCCGCAGCGTCCATTTTCGCGGCGCGCATGTACATGACGGGTTGCGGGCCGGGCGGATTGGCCGGACTGATCGACATCTGCACCAAGCGATAGGATTTGGCGCCCCAGCTGGCGGCAATCCGCTCCGCCTGTTGCTTGAACGCCTGAATGGCCTGCTTGGTCAGCGAGGCCTCCGCTTCCTCACGGGCGCGGGTGGAGACCGAGAATCCCAGACCGTTCAGTTGCAGATCGGTTTGCAGTCGCGACACCAACTCCCCGCCCGCCTTGAAGTCCGGGCTTTCCAGCCGGATTTCCGATCGTCCCCGCCAGGACTGCAGCTTGTTTTTCTCGTCATACACGGGCCAGGTCTGCTGGTTGCCGGTCGTGAGCCGGACGCTCGGGTTCCCGGCGGCGAGGCGCAGCGCGTTATTCACTTTTTGCGTCAGCAGTGCGGCCAGCGCGGCGGGGCTCTTGTCGGAGGCTTCGATGCTGAGCGTGGCCGTCATCTGGTCATTGGCCACGCCGGTTTCCGCCGAGGCCTGGAAGTCGACGCGTTGGTAGGTTGCGGTTTCGGCCTGCGCGGCCGGAGCGGCCAGAAAGAGCGCACAGAGGAAATTACGGGGCAAGGGCGCGTTCATGTCGGGATTCCTTTTCACGGTCACGGCGTTTGCGTGAGGGCTCGGAGCGCCTGACGTGTTCTTGTGTCAGGGCGGAACAGGCAAAAGCGCACAGCAGGGTGAAGGTGAGCGCGTTTGCGGGGATCTGCAAATTGAAATCCAGGGCGCCATGGGCCAGCAAGCTGATCATGCCCATGGTTGCGGCAAAACCCGCGCCCTTGAGCGTGGCGTTGTGCCGCAAGGTCTGGCTGCGCAGGGCGGCGCCAAGCGCCAGCGCGGCAACCAGCCCAAACGGGATCGCACCGATGATCCCGTAGTCGGTCAGAGTTTCAAGGTAATCGTTGTGCGCGTGCTCGAACCAGTAGTAGAGCCGTTCATCCTGGTACATGTAACTCAGGCTGGGGAAGCTGCCGCCGCCGAACCCCAGCAAGGGAGTCTGCTTGAGCACCTCCACCAGCATGGGATAGATCACAAAACGCAGATCGCTTCGGGTATCCGTAGTTTGTATGCGTTCGGCCAGCGTATCCAGACCGAACCAGGCGCCAAGGATCAGCACGTCAATCAGGATCAGGCTGGAAAACAGGATCATGAGGGACGTACGATTGCGACTTTTCCGGAAAATCACCAAGCCCAGCAGGGCGCTCACTCCCAGGCTGCCGTAGAAGGCGGCGTTTCCCATGCGGGAATGCGTCAGCACCAGGGCCACGACCATGAGCGCCAGAAAGATCCGGATGCGCGCTTTTCCTTCCATGATGGAGGCCAGTATCCGCCGCAGGACAGCTTTCATCCCCAGCCAGGGATCCTTGTCCTGCAGGATTTGCGCGACCAGTAAGCCTACCCCGGTGGCGATGGCCATCTCCAGATAACCCGCCAGATGATCCCGGTTCGTGAACGTGCCGATGGCGCTTCCCTTGAAGGGAGAGTAATAGAAGGTCCCCAGGATATCCAGCTTCCGTCCCCCCAGTGTCACCATGACGCCGTAGGAGGCCTGCAGCACACCGCTGATCACGACAGTCTCCATGGCCAGTTTCAGGCGTTGCGGGGTATGGAGATGAATCAAGGCGCTGCAAAAGAACAGGAAGAACGCGAAGGATTTCAGCAGTTGGGTCATTGTTGATGACGCATCGCGCGAGAGAATGTCGCGAGTCAACCCGGAGACCGGCACGTCGGCCATGGTGCCGGAGGCCTTGCCCAGCAGGTCCAGCACGCCCTGGGGAAGGGGAACCAGTTGAAGGCCCGCAACCAGCGGGAGCAGGGCAAAGCACGAAACGATCAGGCGATTACGCCGGAGACGATCCATGGCGTGAGGCTGAATGATCGCGAGCGCGAACGATAGCGCACAAAGCGACTCCAGCAGGGAGAGCGACCACAGGTGCTTGCTGCCCAAGGGAAGCGGCGCCGCCACGATCAACGCGAGGAAGACAAGGAAACCCAAACGAGCCATGTTCTGAGTGTCGCCAAGGCGCTAGAAAAGAAAAACGGCAGGAAGTGCCTGCCGTTCTGCGTTATCAGACGCTAACGCGAATATCAGGGGCTGACAGCGGTGCCGCCGCCGCCCGAGCCGCCGCCGATGCTGCCGAAACCGTTATTGCTACCGCTGCCAAACGAATTGCTGGCGTAGGAGCCGGAACCGATGTTACCGGAAGGGGTCTGGCCGTTCTGCTGCACAAAAGAATTCACAGCCAGCAGTTGGCTCGGAGTCAAACCGAAGCTTTTGGCGGTGTCTTCAGTGGCTTCCACGGAGCAACCGGCGTCCTTCCCGGCCTTCAATGCGGTATTGATGTCTTTACCTTGCTGCAATGCTTCCTTGACTTGGGGGCAGTTGCCGCCCGCAGCCATGGCGAAGGAAGTCAATGAAGCAAGAGCCAATCCCAGAAGTGTACGGCGCATGATGGTGTCTCCATAAAGCCTGCGTGCCTATAACGATTCCACAATAATGCATTGGGGCGTCACAGGCAAGGCAATTAATGTAAGAAGGTGTGCTAATCCCTTGTCTCGCAGGACCCGTGCTCAGCTTACCGCCCGCCGCAGGTCGTCCAGCCCGATGATAACACGTTCAGGGCTTGTCACCAGCGGTCTCTTGATCAGGGAGAGGTTCGCCGCAATCAGCGGAAGGGCGTTTCCCTGGTCCATGTCCGATTCGGAGATGGCGAGCTTGCGCCAGGTGGTGCCGCGGGTATTGACGATGGCCCGCCAACCCAGCGTCTCCAGCCATTCGGCCAGCAACCGGGTATCGAGTCCTTCGGTCTTGTAATTATGAAAGGTGTAAACCACCCCGTGCTCATCCAGCCATTGGCGGGCCTTGCGGATGCTGTCGCAATTCGGGATGCCGTAGAGGGTCATCATGGGAAAGATCTTCCGGTTACGGGGGAGCGTCCGTGCTCCCGATCAGCCGCTCAGTCGGCGCGGAGCAGTTCGTTCAGGCCCACCTTGCTGCGGGTCTGCGCGTCCACCTTCTTGACGATAATTGCAGCATAGAGGCTGTACTTGCCGTCCTTGGACGGCAGGTTGCCCGGCACGACAACCGACCCGGCCGGGACGCGTCCGTAGTGGACTTCACCGGTCTCACGATCGTAAATCCGGGTGGACTGGCCGATGTAGACGCCCATGGAAATGACGGCGCCTTCTTCGACGATCACGCCTTCGACGATTTCCGAACGGGCGCCGATGAAGCAGTTGTCTTCAATGATGGTCGGGTTGGCCTGCAGGGGCTCCAGCACGCCGCCGATGCCCACGCCGCCCGACAGGTGCACGTTCTTGCCGATTTGCGCGCAGGAACCGACGGTCGCCCAGGTATCCACCATGGAGTTTTCGTCGACATAGGCGCCGATGTTGACATAGGAAGGCATCAGCACCACGTTGCGCGCAATGAAGCTGCCGCGGCGGGCGACGGCCGGGGGCACGACGCGGATGCCCGCCGCGCGGAATTGGTCCGCCGTCCAGCCGGCGAACTTCGTCGGCACCTTGTCGTAGAACTGGACGGCTTCACCGCCGGACAGCGGCTCGTTGTCGTTCAGTCGGAAAGACAACAGTACCGTCTTCTTCAGCCACTGGTTGACCACCCATTCGCCATTGATCTTTTCGGCGACCCGCGCCCGGCCGCTGTCCAGCAGCGTCAGGGCCTCGGCAACGGCGTCACGCACATCTTGCGGCGCATTGGTCGGGCTGAACTGCAGGCGGTCTTCGAAGGCTTGGGTGATCAGGTCGGCGAGGGACATGGAAAAACTCCTTGGTGGAAAGTCAGGATGCGGAAGGTTGCAGCAGGGCGGCAATGCGCTGGGCCGCGGTGATGCAGTCGGCCAGCGGCGCGACCAGCGCCATGCGGACATGGTGCTCGCCCGGATTCACGCCGTCCACCGGCCGGCCGAGATAACGGCCGGGCAGGACAGTCACATGCGCCTCGGCAAACAGGCGGCGGGCGAAGCTCTCATCATCGGTCGGCGTGCGGGACCAGAAATAAAAACCGGCGTCGGGCATGGTCAACGGCAGCACCGGATCCAGGATACGGTGGACGGCCTGGAATTTTTCGCGGTAGATCCGGCGGTTCATGACCACATGCTCTTCGTCCAGCCAGGCCATGACTGACGCCCACTGGTGCTGAACCGGCATGGCCGAGCCGTGATAGGTCCGGTAGAGCAGGTAAGGCTTGAGCAGCGCGGCGTCGCCGGCCACAAAGCCGGAGCGCAGGCCGGGCAGGTTGGAGCGCTTGGACAACGAGTGGAACACCACGCAGTTCCGGTAGTCGTGACGCCCCTGTTCGGCGCAGACCTGCAACAGGCCGGGCGGCGGCGCGGACTCGTCCGGATAGAGTTCGGAGTAGCATTCGTCGGAGGCGATGACAAAGCCGAAGCGGTCGCTGAGCTCAAGCAATCGCGCCAGTGTCTGCTTGGGGATGACCGCGCCGGTCGGGTTGCCCGGAGAGCAGGCGAACAGTAGCCGGGTACGTTGCCAGACCTGGTCGGGTACGGCGTCAAAATCCGGGATGAAGCCGTTTTCCGCCAGGCAGGGCAGATAATAGGGTTCGGCTCCCGCCAGCAGGGCGGCGCCTTCATAGATCTGGTAGAACGGATTCGGCATCACGACCAGCGGCTTTTCGTGACGGTTGATCACGGCCTGGGTAAAGGAAAACAGGGCTTCCCGGGTGCCGTTCACGGGCAGGACCTGGGTGTCGGCGTCGATATCGAGCAGGCGGAACCGGCGTTGCAGCCAGGCGGCGATCGCCTGTCGCAGCTCCGGAATGCCTTTGGTGGTCGGATAGGTTGCCAGATGGCGCGCTTGCTGCTGGATGGTGCGCATCACGAAGTCCGGCGAAGCGTGCTTGGGCTCCCCGATGGACAGCGCGATAGGCTTGAGGTCGGCGGGTGGTGTCAGGTCGCTGAAGAGGCGGGCCAGCTTCTCGAACGGATAGGGGTGCAGAAGGCCGAGATCCGGATTCATGTCAGTGTACCGTGTCCAGTTGGCTGCGCAGGGCGTCTGCAAGTTCTTTGCAGACGTCCGGGTTGGAAATGGGGAGGCCCCGGCGGTCCGTGAGGAAGAACACGTCTTCCGCGCGTTCACCCAGGGTCGCGATGCGCGCGCTTTGCAGGCTGACGCCGTGCTGCATGAAGATCAGGCCGATGCGGGCCAGCAGGCCGGGGCGGTCCAGGGTGATGATCTCCAGTACGGTTTGCTGGCGGGTCAGGTCGTTGCTGATGCTGACTTCGGTCTTCACGCTGAAATGTTTCAGTTCGCGGGGAAGCCGCTTTTGCACGATTGCCGGAAATTGCTCGGGGTGCGAGAGGGTGCGGACCAGACCTTCGCGGATGTGCTCAAGACGGGCGGAGTCGGTAATCGGCGTGCTGTTCTCGTCGAGGACGATGTAGGTATCCAGCGAGTAGCGGCTTTCCGCGGTGATGATCCGGGCGTCGAGCACGGTCAGGTGCAGCTGGTCCAGCGTGGCCACGGATGCGGCGAACAGGTTCGGCATGTCGTGCGTGTAGACGAAGATTTGCGTCGCCCCCTCAAAATTGCCGTCGTGGGTTTCCTTGGTCGCCACCAGCGGCGCCGGATTATCGCCATGACGCAAGATCGCGGCGGTATGCCAGGCGATGTCGGCGGCGGATTCCCGCAGGAAATAGTCGTCCCCCAGTTTGGCCCATACGGCGTTCACCGCGCTCTCATCATGTCCCTGCTCATCCACCAGGATTTCCAGCGCATTCACGCGCGTCTCGGCAATCCATTCCTGCCGGTCGAGGGGGTTGTTGAGGCCGCGACGCAGGGCGCGCCGGGTCTGCTGGTAGAGTTGGCGCAGCAGGGAGGCGCGCCAGGAGTTCCAGAGCTTGGGGTTGGTCGCGCAGATATCGGCGACAGTCAGGGCGTAGAGATAGTCCAGATGCACCAGGTCGCCGACATGTTCGGCGAATTTCTGGATGACATCGGGGTCGGAGACATCCTGTTTCTGCGCCGTGACCGACATCAGGAGATGATTGCGGGTCAACCAGGCCACCAGGTTGGCCTCACGCGGACTGAGTCCGTGCGCGAGGCAGAATTCGCGGGCATCCACCGAGCCCAGCTCGGAATGGTCGCCGCCGCGCCCCTTGCCGATGTCGTGGAACAATCCGGCCAGATACAGCAGTTCACTTTTGGGCAGGCGTTGCGCGACTTCCGCCACCACCGGGAAATGCTCGACGCCTTCCTGGTACCGGAAGCGCCGCATGTTCTTGATGACAAGCAGGGTATGCGCGTCCACAGTGTAGATATGGAACAGGTCGTACTGCATCTGCCCGATGATCGCGCCGAATGCGGGCAGGTAATACCCCAGCACGCCATAGCGCTTCATGCGTCGCAGCGTGGAGAACAGGGCGTGCGGCGCGCGCAGGATGCTCATGAACAACTCGCGGTTGCGCGGGTTGTTGCGGAAATCATCGTTGATCTTGCGCGCCTCGACCATGATCAGGCGGATCGTACTGGCGCGCACGCCTTGCACATGGGGGTGCTCGGACAGGTACAGGAAGATTTCGAGCAGCGCGCTCGGATTCCGCGCGAAAACCTGGTGATGGGTGACTTCGATCGCGCCGTCGCGCAGCCGGAAGGCGTCATTGACCGGGATGACTTCCACGGCGTCGGCGGCCTGCAGGATGGTTTCATCGAAATACTGCAACAGCATCTCGTTAAGCATCGACAGGTTCATGGCGGCGCGATAATACGCCTTCATGAATTGCTCGACCGCGCGGTTGGCGTTGCTGTCGGTATATCCCAGTTGCGTCGCCAGGTTCTTCTGGTGGTCGAACAGGAGACGGTTCTCATTGCGCTTCGCAACGAAATGCAAGAGGAACCGGATGCGCCAGAGAAACTCTTCGCCATCCATCAGCTGCCGGTATTCGAACTCGGTCAGGAAGCCGTGTCCGACAAGATCGTAGAGTGTCGAGGCGTTGAAGTGGCGCTTGGCGACCCAGGCGACGGTCTGGATGTCGCGCAAGCCGCCCGGCGCATTCTTGATGTCCGGTTCGAGGTTGTATTCGGTGTAGTTGTGCTTGGCGTGCCGTTCGAGCTGTTCGACCTTCTTGGCCTCGAAGAAGGCTTCGCCTGTCCACAGCGGGCGGATCAGGTCCTGCAGCGTGTGGTTCAGGCTTTCGTCGCCGCACAGGGTACGGACTTCCAGCAGGTTGGTGGCGATGGTGATGTCATTGCTGACACCGTCGACACACTCGCTCAGCGAGCGGACGCTGGAGCCGAGATCGAGGCCAAGGTCCCAGAGCAGGGCGATATAACGCTGGATATGACCGGCGACGTCTTCCGGCAGGCTGTCGAAGCTGTGCAGGATCAGGACGTCCACATCCGAGGCCGGATGCAGTTCGCCTCGCCCGTAGCCGCCCACGGCCAGCAGCGCGATTTCCGCGCGGGCATCGAGCCCACGCGTCCGCCAGGCATGCGCCAGCACCTGGTCGACGGCGCGGGCGCGGGCGGCAACCAGCAGTCGTACGCCGACACCGCTCTGGTAATGCGTCCACAAGGCCTCCTGGACTTCGCGCAGCAGGTCCCGGTATTCGGCCGCGGTCAGGGCCGCCGGACCCAGGCGGGCCGGGTCAAGCAGTTGCGGGACCAGCGAGGGAGGTGTGGGCATGAAAGTCACCGTTGTCCCAGGAAGGACAGGTCTTCGTCAGGGCGTGCCGTGAGCACTTCCACGCCGTCGGCGGTCACGAGGATCGTGTGCTCCCACTGCGCGGACAGCTTGTGATCCTTGGTGACGGCGGTCCAGCCGTCCGGCAGCAGCTTGGTGTGCCAGGTGCCGGCGTTGATCATCGGTTCGATGGTGAAGATCATGCCGGCTTCCAGCGCCATGCCTTCGCCCGCCTTGCCGTAATGGAGTATCTGCGGCTCCTCGTGAAACACCTTGCCGATCCCGTGACCGCAATACTCGCGCACCACGCTGAACCGGTTGGCTTCGGCATGTTTCTGGATGACAGCGCCGATATCGCCGAGCCGTGTGCCCGGGCGAACGATCGCCAGCGCCTTGTACAGGCATTCCTGCGTGACAGCGACAAGCCGGTTGGCCAGCACCGAGCCTTCGCCGACGATGAACATCTTCGACGTGTCGCCGTGGTAGCCGTCCTTGATGACGGTGACGTCGATATTGATGATGTCACCGTTCTTGAGCACCTTCTTCTCGCTCGGGATGCCGTGGCAGACCACATGGTTCACCGAAGTGCAGATGCTCTTGGGAAAGCCGCGGTAATTCAGCGGGGCGGGGACGGCCTGCTGCACCTCGACAATATAGTCGTGGCAGAGCCGGTCCAGCGCCTCGGTGGTGACGCCCGCCTTCACATACGGCCCGATCATCATCAGGACATCGGCGGCCAGTTTGCCGGCGATACGCATTTTTTCGATTTCATCGGGGGTTTTGAGGGAAACACTCATAAAAGGCCGGGTCATCATTGAGGCGGGAGGGCTGATATGGTATAAAGCCGCGCCTGTTTCGGCAAACGCCAAACAGGCTTTTTGTCGGTGAATCGTTCACTTGCTTGAAAACGCACACGTATCGACACGTCTATTGGGTGCCCGCACGTCGGGTCAGTAGGCGGGATGCGTGGAGGCCTAACCCAAACCGGAGTTTATCATGGCACAAGTTTCCATCCGCGACCTGTTGCAGGCCGGCGCCCATTTCGGTCACCAGACCCGTTTCTGGAACCCCAAGATGTCCGAGTACATCTTCGGCGCCCGCAACAAGATCCACATCATCAACCTCGATATTACCGTCAAGCGCCTGAATGACGCCCTGACCTACGCCAACGGCCTGGCTTCCCGCAAGAACAAGGTCCTCTTCGTCGGCACCAAGCGCGCCGCCGCCGAGATCGTGCGCGAGCAGGCCCAGCGCGCCGGCATGCCCTTTGTCGACCATCGCTGGCTGGGCGGCATGCTCACCAACTGGAAGACCATCCGCCAGTCCATCAAGCGCCTGAAGGATCTGGAAGCCCAGTCCCAGGACGGCACCTTCGCCAAGCTGACCAAGCGTGAAGCCCTCGAGCGCACCCGCGAAATGGAAAAGCTGGAAAAGAGCCTCGGCGGAATCAAGGACATGGGCGGCCTGCCCGATGCCCTGTTCATCATTGACGTCGACCACGAAGCCATCGCCATCCAGGAAGCCAACAAGCTGGGCATCCCGGTCATCGGCATTGTCGACACCAACTCCAATCCGGCGGGTGTGGACTACGTGATTCCGGGCAATGATGACGCCATCCGCGCCATCCAGCTTTATGCCGGCGCCATGGCCGATGCCATCCTGGAAGGCAAGGAATACGCCGCCACCCAGGGCGGCCGCGAAGCCGAAGCCCCGGCTGAAACCGCCGCGTAATACGGCTGTAGCAGTCTCACGGAAGGGGAGCATCGTCTCCCTTTCTTTTATTCCAGCGTCCGTGCGGCCCCCCGTGCCGGCAGGACGCGATACACACCGAGTCAGATAAGAGGATACGAACATGGCGGAAATCACTGCGAGCCTCGTGAAAGAACTGCGCGAGCGCACCGGTCTGGGCATGATGGAATGCAAGAAGGCGCTGACCGAAGCGGGCGGCGATATCGAACTGGCCATCGACAACCTGCGCAAGTCCGGTCAGGCCAAGGCCGCCAAGAAGGCCGGCAACGTGGCCGCCGAAGGCGCCATCCTGGCGGCAACCTCTGCGGACGGCAAGACCGCCCTGTTGCTGGAAGTGAACAGCCAGACCGACTTCGTCGCCAAGGACGCCAACTTCACCACTTTCGCCAAGGCAGTCGCCGATCTGGCCCTGGCCGCCGGCGAAACCGATGTCGCCAAGATTTCCGCCCTGACCTATGCCGACGGCCTGAGCGTGGAAGAAGCCCGCGTTGCCCTGGTGCAGAAGATTGGCGAAAACATCCAGATCCGCCGCGCCGTGCTGGTGACCGGCGATGTGGTCGGCACGTATGTTCATGGCATCAAGATCGGCGTTGCCGTGGTCCTGAACGGCGGTAATGCCGATGTGGCCCGCGATGTCGCCATGCATGTCGCTGCCGCCAACCCGATGGTGGTCAATCCGGCCGATGTCCCCGCTGACACGCTGGCCCGCGAAAAGGAAATCTACGCCGCCAAGGCCCGCGAATCCGGCAAGCCGGAAAACATCGTCGAGAAGATGATCGAGGGCAGCCTGAAGAAGTACCTGGCCGAAGTCAGCCTGGTCGAGCAGCCCTTCGTGAAGGATCCGGACACCAAGGTGGCCGACTTTGTGAAGAAGGCCGGCGCTTCGGTGGTCAGCTTCGTGCGCTTCGGCGTGGGCGAAGGCATCGAACGCGCGGTGGTCGACTTCGCCGCCGAAGTGGCCGCCCAGGCTGCTGCTGCCGCCA
>JAYRMT010000008.1:0-29187 GCA_041912575.1 Fluviicoccus sp.
TGAACAGCGCGCGCACGGCGTCGGCCTTGTCGGTGCTGGTCACGGTGGCGCCGGTACCGTCGACGAACTCGGCATTACCCGTGTTATAGCCGATCAGGTAGCTGACGGCGACGATCGGGTATTGCTTGTAGTCGTTCTTCTTGGTGTCGATGGCGGGCTTGGCGTAGGCGGCCGGGTCGACCAGCTGCAGGCAGCCGGCGGCGGAAGCGGTAGCCGGAATCTGGGCAACCAGGGTCGGACGGCCGTTGGCATCGTTGCTGCCCAGCACCATGTCGCTCATGGAAGCCACGGCAACGGAGGTCGGCAGATTCTTCAGCGGATCCAGCTTGGCGTACTTCTCGGCCTTGTGCTTCACCACCTTGGTCACCGGCAGGCCGTTCTTCATCTTCGGCGTACCGTCGGTATTGTACTGGGGAACCACTTCCGACCAGGCGGCGACATCCGGCTTGATCGACACGGTGGCGTAGCGCAGCAGCTTGCCGCCGGCCAGCGCGGCGCGGGCGCGGCCGTCGTTGATTTCGGCATAGCCGATGGTGCCGTCGGTGGCCAGCACGGAGGTCACGACGCCGCCGTTACCGCTGGACTGGATGGTGCCGGCCGGGACCGCACCGCCCACCGCGCCGCTGGCGAAGGTGGAGCTGGTGGCGAAGCCGGGCACCGCGTTCGGCACGGCGGTCGGGCACACGGCCGACAGGTGGTTGGTGAAGCTGAAGCTGGTGCCCGAGCTGTCGGAACGGACGACCGGAATGATCGCCTTCGACGGCAGGCTGCTGTTCAGCTGGTTCCAGTTATTGATCTGGCCGGAGAAGATCTGGCAGATCTGCGATTCGGTCAGGTTCAGCGCGATGTTGCCCATATCGGCGTTGTTGTAGATGATGCCGATGGCGCCCGCGACGGCCGGCAACTGCACCACGGCGCCCTTGGCGGCGGCACGCGGGCCGGAGACGAAGGACGTGTATTCCGTGGCGCTGAACGGCGCGTCGGAGGCGGCGAAGTCAGCGGACGCCTTGTCAGCGGAGAAACCCAGGCCGGACGAGGTGTTGTAATCGGCGCAGGACGTGGTGGCGGCGACCGTACCGCGGATCACGTTACGGCCGGTACCGGAACCGGTGGCGCAGTAAGACACCTTCCACAGCTTGCTGTTGACGGCGTTGTTGACGGTGAAATTGCCGAACAGCGAGGTCGGGTCGGCGGGGTTGGTCGCGTCCAGCACCTTGGCGGAGGTGGAGGTCACGTTCAGGCGGTGGGCCGGGGTGAAGGCCAGCCACTTGTTGCCGATGTACGCGCCGGCGGGCAGGGTGGCGCCGCCGCCATAGATTGTCCCGGCGGCAGCCGGCACGGTGGTCGCGGCGAAAGCCGGGACAGCCATCATGGCCGCGACGGCCAGGGCGATGCGATTCAGTTGAGACATGGTGTACTCCCCCTGTAACGGGATTCGTGGTTGGTTTGTACGGGTGCCCGAAAAGCCTCGCCAGCTTAGGACGGCGATGTTTCAACCGATTGAATGAATTGCTACACCCAGGTTGCGGTTTCATGAATCCTCAAGTCCGCACACCACGCTTCGGTCTCGACTCATCCATCCTGGCCGGTGCCGATGACCGGTACGTGACGGTGGCGCCCCCTTTACACCATATGCGTTTATCCATATATTCGAAAAAACGGATATGCTGACGATCATCCTCGGAGGCAGAGTCCGGCGTCCCGGCGGCCGCGGGATTGCCGACCCATTGTCCGCCCTCCAGCCCACAGGATTGCCATGCGTGAACTGACGCCCCCCCAACTGTTCAAGGCGCTGGCCGACGAGACCCGGGCCCGCATCGCCCTGCTGGTCAGCCGGGAGCAGGAGTTGTGTGTCTGCGAACTGACCTGCGCCCTGAACGAGAGCCAACCCAAAATCTCCCGCCATCTGGCCTTGCTGCGGCAGATCGGGCTGCTGACCGACCGCCGTCAGGGACAATGGGTGCATTACCGCCTGCATCCGGATCTGCCCCGCTGGGCCCCTGCCCTGCTGGACCTGGTCCGGGAAGCCAACGGCGGATGGCTGGAGCATGATGCCGCCCGCCTGGCCGCCATGGGCGAACGCCCGGCGCGGCAGGCTGCATGCTGCTGAGGCGCGCCCCGCACGACGGTCCCGGCGCGCGGATATTCCCAAGGAGAGACACCATGACCCTCAAAATCGGCATCAACGGCTTCGGCCGTATCGGACGGCTGGCGCTGCGCGCGGCCTGGGACTTTCCCGAGTTCGAATTCGTCCGCATCAACGATCCGGCCGCGGACGCCGCCACGCACGCCCATCTGCTGAATTTCGACTCCGTCCACGGGCGCTGGCGGCACGAGGCCGGTAGCGACGACGACAGCCTCCGCATCGGCGGGCGCCGGCTGACCGTCACCGCCAACAAGGCCATTGCCGACACCGACTGGTCCGACTGCGATGTGGTGATCGAGGCCAGCGGCAAGATGAAGACCGTCGCGGTCCTGAAGGCCTACCTCGACCAGGGGGTGAAGCGCGTCGTCGTGACCGCACCGGTGAAAGAGGCCGGGGTGCTCAACGTGGTGATGGGCGTCAACGACCGCCTGTTCGATCCGGCCGTCCACCGCATCGTGACTGCCGCCTCCTGCACCACCAACTGCCTGGCCCCGGTGGTCAAGGTGATCCACGAAAACCTGGGCATCCGCCACGGCTCGATCACCACCATCCACGACCTGACCAACACTCAGAGTCTCCTCGACCAGCCGCACAAGGACCTGCGCCGCGCCCGCGCCAGCAGCCTGAGCCTGATCCCAACCACTACCGGCTCCGCGACCGCGATCGCCGAGATTTTCCCGGAACTGAAGGGGCGCCTGAACGGTCATGCGGTGCGCGTGCCGCTGGCCAACGCGTCGCTGACCGATTGTGTTTTCGAAGTCGAACGTCCGACCACCGTTGCCGAGGTGAACCGCCTGCTGAAAGATGCCGCGGGAGGGCCGCTGGCCGGGATTCTCGGGTATGAAGAGCGGCCGCTGGTGTCGATCGACTACCGCACCGATCCGCGCTCCTCCATCATCGACGCCCTGTCGACGATGGTGGTGAACGGCACGCAGGTGAAGATCTACGCCTGGTACGACAACGAATGGGGCTACGCCAACCGCACCGTGGAGCTGGCGCGGCAGGTGGGCCAGGCCGGTTGATGCGGCCCGGAGTCGTTATGCAGGCGTTCCCGTCGTTGTCCCCGGAAGTCCGGCAGTACCTGCTGGTCACCGGCAATTACTGGGCCTTCACCCTCACCGACGGCGCGCTGCGCATGCTGGTGGTGCTGCACTTCCATGCGCTGGGGTTTTCCCCCCTGCAGATTGCCTCGCTGTTCCTGTTCTACGAGTTCTTCGGCGTCTTCACCAACCTGCTTGGCGGCTGGCTGGGGGCGCGGCTGGGACTGAACCGCACCATGAACCTGGGGCTGGGCCTGCAGGTCGGGGCGTTGCTGATGCTGACCGTTCCGGCGGCGATGCTGTCGGTGCCGTGGGTGATGGCCGCACAGGCCTTTTCCGGCATCGCCAAGGACCTCAACAAGATGAGCGCCAAGAGTGCGATCAAGCTGCTGGTGCCGGACGATCAGCAGGGCAAGCTCTATCAGTGGGTGGCCATGCTGACCGGCTCCAAGAATGCCTTGAAGGGCGCAGGTTTCTTTCTGGGCGGCGCGCTGCTGGCCCTGCTGGGCTTCACCGGCGCGGTGCTGGCGATGGCGGGCGTGCTGGCGATGGTCTGGGTCGGCAGCCTGGTGCTGCTGAAGCAGGACCTGGGCAAGGCGAAGTCCAAGCCCCGGTTCCGCGACCTGCTGTCCAAGAGCCCGGCGATCAACCGGCTTTCGGCGGCGCGGCTGTTCCTGTTCGGCGCGCGCGATGTCTGGTTCGTGGTGGCGCTGCCGGTCTACCTGAGTACGGTGTTCGGCTGGGATTTCTGGCAGGTCGGCGGCTTTCTGGCGGCCTGGGTGATCGGCTACGGTGTCGTGCAATCCTTTGCGCCGAAACTGACCGGCAAGGCAACCGGGCGGGTTCCGGACGGCCGCGCCGCCTTCGGCTGGGCGCTGCCGCTGGCGGTCATGCCCGCCGGGATGGCGCTGGGGCTGACGGCCGGGCTGTCGGCGCACCTGATGGTGATCGGCGGGCTGCTGGTGTTCGGGGCGCTGTTCGCGGTCAACTCCTCGCTGCACAGCTACCTGATCGTGTCCTACGCCAAGGAGGACGCGGTGTCGCTGGATGTGGGCTTTTACTACATGTCGAACGCGATGGGGCGGCTGATCGGGACTATGCTGTCCGGGTGGGTCTTCGAGGGATGGGGGCTGACGGCTTGCCTGGGGATTTCCAGCCTGTTCGTAGCGCTGGCGGCGGTCCTTTCGCTCGGGCTTCCCCGGCACCGGGCCCGCAACGCCGGCCCGTGACCGCTCGGGGACAGCCGAGCACCCACCCACCGGAACTGACGACAGCGAGTGTCCCATGGAATTTGTCCTGCAACTCCTGAACAGCGGCGCGGGCAGCCTTGCCTCGTATCTTGCGGCGCATGTGCTGCTGTGCCTGCTGCCGGCTTTTTTCATCGCCGGGGCGATGGCCGCGCTGATTCCCAAGGCCAGCATCACCCGCTGGCTGGGCCGCAATACCCCGGCCCAGGTGTCCTATCCGGCCGCCGCCTTGGCGGGCTCGCTGATCGCCGTCTGTTCCTGCACCATTGTGCCGCTGTTTGCGGGGATATACCGCAAGGGCGCCGGCATCGGCCCGGCGACCACCTTCCTGTTCTTTGCCCCGGCGGGCAACATCATGGCGCTGGCTTATACCGGGAGCATCCTGGGGCCGGAGTTTGCCACGGCCCGGATCATCCTGTGCCTGCTGTTCGGGATAGGCATCGGCTTGCTGATGGCGATGGTTTTCGCGCGCGATGATGCCCGGCATGATGCCAAAACCGACACCCTGTTCGCCGACAAGGCCTCCATCGCCCCGGCGGCGCTGGGCGTGCTGTTGTCGCTGGTGGCGTTGCTGATTGCCGGGACGCTGAAGCTCTGGCCCCTGACCGCGTCTTTCGGCACAGTGACACTCCCGTTGCCCTGGGCTTCGGCCTGGCAGGACACGCTGTTTCGCTGGGTGCCGTTTGATGCGGCCAAGGGCGGCGAAGGCGTCAGCCTCCAGGGCTCGCTGCTGATCGCCCTGTTGTTGCTGATTGCGGCAACGGCCTGGAAGGGCATGGAAAACATCATCGAAGGCGCGAACCGCTGGACCTGGGTGACGCTGGGCCTGACAGCCGCGACGCTGCTGGCGGCCGCGCTGCGGATGACCCCCTCGGCCGCCGGGCTGGACGTGACCCTGACAGGCCGCGCGATCGGTGTCGGACTGGCGTTATGGGCTGTCGGACGCTACGCCAGCCGACTGCCGGTCGAGGACAGCCGGGCCTGGTTGTGGGAGGCCTGGCGCTTCGTGAAACAGATTTTTGTGCTGCTGGTTATCGGCGTGTTCATCGTCGGCATGGTGCGGGAGGTCATCCGCCCGGAGTGGATTGAGGCGCTGGCCGGAAGCAACACGCTGTCTGCCAATGCCGTCGCGGTGGGGTTCGGCGTCTTCATGTACTTTCCCACCCTGGTGGAGGTGCCGATCGCCCGCATGTTCCTGGATCTGGGCATGCACCCCGGTCCCTTGCTGGCATATCTGATGGCGGACCCCGAACTCAGCTTCCAGAGCATCCTGATGGTGACCGCCGTGATCGGGCGGGCCAAGACCTCGGCGTATGTGCTGATGGTCGCCCTGTTCAGCATCGGCGCCGGACTGCTTTACGGCGCCTGGACCGACGGCGCGGGCTGGAGGGCGATGACGGTGATTCTGGGATCCGTCACGGCCGTGTTGGCAGCCGCACTGATCCGGGCGCGCCGCCGGCAAGCCCCCCCCTTCCCACTGATTCATAGCCAAATCAACCCATCCAGGAGTTACACCATGCTGACCATCAAGATTCTCGGATCAGGCTGTGCAAACTGCCGAAAACTGGAAGCGGTGGCGCGGGAAGCCGCTGCATCCGCCAACTTGCAGGCGGATTTCATCAAGGTGACCGACATGAACGCGATCATGAATTATGACGTGCTGTCGACACCTGCCCTGGTCATCAACGAGCAGGTGGTCAGCAGCGGCCGCATTCCGACTGTCGCCGAAGTGCGGAGCTGGCTCCCGAAGTGAGTGAATGAGGGCCCGGGACGCAGGCGCGCCCCGGACCGTTCAGTTGCTGATGCTCATGTTCAGGGTGGGCGACATCTGGGTGATGGTTCCGAGCGCCGCGCCCTGAACCGTGATGTTGGCGGTCTGGCCCCCGGTCTGGTTGAGTTGCAGGCTCGACTGCCCGTTCTGCTGGATGACGGCGCTGTTATCACCATTCGCCTGGTCCAGCGCCAGCCGGTTGCGGTCGTTGAGCTGGGCGATGTCGGCCAGATTGTTGTCGCCCGACTGCGTGACGGTGACATAGTTGTCGTTGCCCTGCTGCGACACCGTCGCCGCGTTGTTGCGCCCGTTCGCCTGGAACACCCCGGCGGCGTTGTTCATGCCGACCTGCTCCACCGAGATCTTCGACTGCGTGCTGCCGAATTCCTCGGCGAAGGCGTAATTGCCGACGCCGGACTGGCTGAGCAGGATTTCGTTCTCCAGTTCGGCCACGCCGCTGCCGGGCTGGGCGGCGACAAAATCGGCCTCGGTCCGGTTCACCGTCTGCTCGTCCGCCGGATCGGCGGCGTGCGCGACCGGCAGGACCGCGCACAGGACGGCGACCATCAGGGGATGACGCATGATCACGCTCCCGGCCGGATTATCCGGCCCTTACTGCTCGTCAAAACCGAAAGCGGGGCTCAGCGGCGCGGCGGACGGCGCGGCCTTCTTCTTTTTCGGCACGTTCAGCGGCACGAAGCGCGACGGCGTCGCTGCCGCAGGCGCGGCGGTTCCCGGCCTGCGGTCGAACGCACCGTCGCCCTCGCTGACGGCCGCAGTTTCCGCCTCGTTGCGCGCCAGCACCAGGCCCGCTCCCGGTTCGTTGCGCTGCAGGCGATCCTGACGGTATTTCTGCAGCACCGGCGCATTCCGCTCCGTCTCGTTCGCCAGCAGCCAGCTCCGGCTGTCGATGCCCTCGGCGATCAGGTTCACCACCGCCGCCTCGATCGCTTCCTGCACCGCCACCTGCGCCGGTTCATTCATCGTCATCCCCACTTCCGCTTCCAGCAGGTTCTTGTACGAGACAAATTTGTAGATGCCCGATGTCAGCTGGATCGAGTACACCGTCTTGGTGGTCGAGACGCTGTGCAGGATCTGCCCGCTGTTGGTGTCCACCGCCCGCAGGTTCACGGTGACCTGATCGGCGCGGTACTGGTTCGCGCCGCTGATGCCCAGATACTTCACCCCGAGGCCGCCGGTCTTGATGTTCGAGTCATAGCCGATCACCGCGCCCTCGATCAGCAGCTTCGCGCCGGTCAGCGACGGCAGCTTCACCCCGCCCTTCCCTTCCCCGCTGTCGCTGCCCGAATCCAGCGCGCGCACGATCTTGCGCTCGGTGATCACATCCTGCAGGTTCTCCCGTTCCACCGGGATGAACCACTTCGAATCGCGCAGCGCCTTCACCAGCATGGACGCCCCGCCCTGGGTGACAGCAGTGGAAAAGTTGCTGTCCGGGCTGGCCTTGTACTGGCCGGTCTGGTCCTTGAACCCGTAGACGGCGGTGACGATCTTGCCGCGCGGCGCGGGCAGGCTCAGCAGGTCGCGCGTCAGGTTGGTGGTCGGCGACAGCTCGGCCGTCCCCAGCGTCCCGATCGGATGCGTGTTGAAGGCGCTGCAACCCGGCAGCAAGGTCAGGGCGGCGACGACAGCAAGGAATGGCTGCGGACGAATTCGGATCATGTTAGGCATGGCGGTTACCGGCGCGGCAGAAACGGGAAATCCCCCGAGCCCGTTCCAAGGCTGGGGGGAGGAGACTTCATCAGGTCCATTGAGAACGGTCGCATCCGGCATCCGTTTCGGTCCATCAGGTCATCCGGTCAGCATCAGAAGGTCGGGTGCTGATAGATGCGCGCGACATTCGATTCGCCCATCTGGTAAATCGTGGCGATATCGCCCGACGCCAGTTGGGTGATCGTGGCGGCGTTCAGCGTGCCGGTCTGGGCGACATAGGCGTCGTTGTTGGTGTCATCCTGAATCACGATCGCGGCCTGGGTATCGCCGGCCTGCATGATCTGGGCGATATGACCGGCGCCGGTCTGGATGATCAAGGCCAGTTCGCCGTCATAGGCGTCGCCTTGGGCGCCCGCGCCCAGCACCGTGCCGTTGCGGTCGATCACTTCCGCGCCCTGGCCGATGGCGGCAATGTTGCCGTTGTTGGCGTCGGTAGTGCCCGAGACAGCGCCCGGCTCGATATCGACATAACCGTCATTGAGCGCGCCGCCGCTCAGACCCACGGTGTTGCCGCCGACATCAATGGTCAGATCGGCGAGGTCCGCGAGTTCGTCACCCGTGGCCTGGATGATTCCGGCCACCGCGTTCGCGGAACCGTCCTGCTTGACCAGGGCAAAGTTGGTGGCGGCCGAGGTCAAGGCGACATAGCTATCGGCATAGGCATTGATCGTCGGATCAATCGCGGTGGCCTGCGCGGCAGTGCTGGCGGGGCCGGTCGGATCAATCGCGGCGGCCGTGTCGCTGATGCCCTGATAAATGGTGATCGAAGCCGTATCCGTCGCATTCTGGACGGCTTGGGCGTACTGGGCCTGCGTCGCGTCGGTGAAGATCTGCTCGATAGAGACCGTGTTGGAGGTGGATGCGTCATCGAGCTGTTCGATGACGGCTTCGTTTTCGGCAAGGGCGACGCCGCTCATCAGCGACAGCACGGCGGCTGCCAGCAGGTGTTTCTTGAACATGGTGGTGCTCCTGGGAATAACTGCATGGTTGGGCTTGGCTTTTCGGGCGCCCGTTATCGACCTACTGAGTCGTACCGTCAGTCAGGTCAGATTGGTTGAAAACAAAGCTCTGGGTCGCGCCGGTCAGCTTCGAGGTGGTCGTCAGTTGCAGGACGCCCGGCTCGATCTGCTCGACCGTGACCGTGAAATTCGTGGTGTCCACCGTCCCCGGCTGCAGGTCGCCGTTGGCGTTGGTCACGTTGCGCAGCATGGCCGTGGTCAGCCGCGACAGCAGTGCGGATTGCAAGCGCGTATTGAAAGCCTTGAGCGCCGCGTCGGGATCGGTCGGAGCCTTGGTCTGGTTGATCGCCTGCGCCTCGTTCAGCAGCACCGAGCCATTCAGCGGGCTGCCGCCGAACGCGGGATTCACCGGCGTATAGACCAGCGGTCCCGCCTGGGCGGCCAGCGCCGCCAGACCGCACACCCCGGCGATCCACCGTCGCCCCATCGTCTTTGCCTGCATCGTCGTCATCGTCGTTCGCGTCTTCAATTTCCGGGCGGCGCGCGCCGCCCTACTTCAGGGACAGTTCATCCGGGGCCAGGTCCGGGTTCACAAACAGTTCGTCCACCTCGGCGCTGGCGATATGGTCGAACACGGGACCGGGTGCGCTGCGGCCCGCGCGGGCCGCGCGGTCGGCGCTGAAGTGGATGAACTGCCGGTACACCTCTTCGCCGCCGTAACGCACGCTGATCTGGCTGCCGCTGCGCGCCGAGGGCCGTTCGCTGATCACCAGCGCGTACTGCCCCGACGGGTCCAGCGCGCGCCAGGTCTCGACGAAAGCGGCGTAGAACGCTTGTCCGGCGAAGGTCCGGGTCTCGTTCAGCAACAGCCCGCCCAGACCGGGGTCGTCACCGGCGGCCTGAGCCCCGGGCGCCGCCAAGGCCAGCCACAACAAGGCCGCACCGCCGGACCGTCTGAACTTGAGGGTTATCGCCACGCTTCCGCTCCGCCTGTTCCCGGCCGGGCCGGTTTTCGCTGGGGGTATCTTGACGGGGGCACGTTGCATCTTCGTGGCAAAATGATGAAACCCGTGACCGCGCAGAAATCACAAGCCACTGTTTTTGATTGATTTTCCAGGAATAAAAATGACAAAGGCCGGAATCCGCCAGGAATTCCGGCCCCGTCGCCGCGCCCGGAGGCGCGGGGTCAGCCCCGGCACTTGGGATCGTTGCGATCGCAGGCCGGTCCCGGCTGGCGCACGACCTCGAACAGGAAGTCGGCGGCCGGATTGTCTTTCTGCTGCTGCTTGCGCCGGGCGTCCGCTGCGGCATCCGCCGCCTGGCTGGCCGCCGCCGCCGTGGAGGACCCCGAGGCCAGCGCGCCGGTATCGGCCGCGCCGGTCGGAATCCCGATGGACTTGCCGCCGGTCTGCACGTTGCTGGCGTTGGCCACCCTGGCGGCCGCCACGTTCAGATTGCCGGAGATGCGCGCGCCCGCCTCGCCGAAGTCCACCGTGCCGGTCGGCGCTACCAGCGTCGCCGAGCCCTTGGGCGAGTCCGGCTTGGTCTGCAGTACCGCGATGCCCGCGCCGCTGACCTGCGACTTGGCGTCGACCAGACAGAAATGGTCGGCGTCGCACAGGTATTCCGGCGGCGGCAGTTCCGAGCTGGTCTTGGCGCCCTTGCCCGCGTTGATGTCGCCGTTGGAGCTCCAGATGGTCAGGTCGCCGCCCTGTTCGGTGAAGATCCGGCTCTGCGCCAGCAGGATGCTGCTGTCGGCGAAGATGCCGATGCCGCCGTTCTCCAGCGTCAGGATGCCCTGATTGTTCGGACCGATGCCCGCCGACGAGGCCGAGCGCGCCACCTGCGGCGGCGCGGAGGTGCTGCCCACCAGCACGCGACCGCCCGGACCGAGGATCGAGATGTCGCCGCCGCGCTGGGTTTGCACGGTGGAACCGCGCATGTCGAAAGTGCCGGTACGCACCGGCGACTCCGCGCCGTACCGGCCGCTGAGCTTGTTTTCGGTGTATCCGGCGGACGGGGGAAACAGGGTGTTGATCGCCGCGAAACCGCGCGTGTACTGGCCGCTGAAGCGGCTGTCCGGATTGTTGTAGTCCTCGCCGACGCGGGTGAGGATGTCGAGGAACACCGAGGTCACCAACGCCTGCTTCTGAATCCCGGTCAGGCTGCGGAAGGCGGTCCAGGCCTGCGCCGCGTACTGGCCCTGCTCCGCCGCGCTCAGGCTGTCCCACTGTTTCGCGGCCGCCAGCAGGGCGTCCACGGTCGGGCTGGCCTGCCGCGCCAGCGCGTCCTGTCCCAGTTGACCGACATAGGCCACCAGCTTGCGACGGTAGTCCGGCGTGCCCAGCGTGTCCGCGGGATTGGCCGGATCGTGCGCCACGGCGGGATTGAGGTAAGCGGAAGCAAAGGTGTCGAGATTGACGCCCGGCGCGACGCCGAAGGAGAGCGAAATCCCCGCGCCCTCGCGCGGCAGCCAGGCGTTGTTCTGGTTGCCTACCGTGCGGATACCGGGATAGGCCGGGTTGCTGCGCGGCAGGTAACCCTGCGCCAGCGCCTCGTTGGCCGAGGTCAGCGGCCCCAGGTTCCGTCCCGCCTGCACCGACAGCAGGCCCGGTCCGCCCAGCTCGATGAAGGGCACGCTCTGGTTGGCCACCAGCGGCGTGTTGACGATGTCGCGACCGGCAATGATCGAGGTGATGTCCGAGTCGTACAGGTTCTGGCCAAGGAAAGAGAGGTTGACGATGTCGCCGCCGACCCGGATGTCCGCCGCCTTCGGCGTGGCCAAAATGACGGCATCGGCATAGTCTCGATTGGGGTTGCCATCGATAAGACTGCCATTACGACTGTAGATCATCACTGGCTCGCTGTCGAAGGCATGCAGCGAAGATGCTGTATGCAGACCTGTCGGAGAACCACCCCCGTTACGTATGAAACTAGCATTCTTCTGAGTGAATACCGGAGCCGACGGAGACGGCAGTACGCCGGGATCGGCGTCGATCAGGCCGACATAGGTATTGTTGGCGTCCGGATTGACCAGCGAGATGTCGCCGCCCGCCAGCAGGCTGAGCTGCCCCTGCGGGGCGGGATAGAGCTCGCCGTTGCGCTTGAGGCTGATGCCGCCTTCCAGCGCCGTCATCGAGAGGCTGGCGGGCAGCACGAAACCGTAGGCCGGGGCCAGCGGACCGTCAATATCGGCGGTGGTGCCGTATTCGCCGCCCGGCAGCGATCTCAGGCTGCCCAGCACCAGTGAATTGCCGGTCGACTGCAGGTTCACCGCCGAAGTCGCGCTGTAGCTCAGGCCGTCGAAACCGGTGAAGAGCCAGGACGGATTGTAGATGCCGCCGATTTCGGTATAGCTGCCGCCGGTCACCTTCAGCACGGCGTCCTGCACGGCGAGGATCGTCGCGGTCGGGTTGAAGCTGCTGTCGTAGATATCCGCCGCGATGGCGTTGGCGGCGCGGATATCGCCGGAGCCCTGACCGACGTAATAGCTGCCGCTGAACAGGGTGCCGCCCGCGCGCACCGACAGGACGCCGCCGCCATGGGTGGTCCACGCCCCGGGGGTTCCGCCTGTCGGGAGCCAGGTGGCGGGCAACGACACCGACAGGTCGCGGATGTTGCCGGCCGCCGCGATGTCGACATTGCCGCCCAGACTCATCACGCCTTGTCCGAACATGCCGAAATTGACGCCCGAAGTGTTGCGGCCGCCGCAGCCGTCCGCCGCGACCAGGCAAGCCGCCTGCATCCACGGCCACCAGTACTGGCTGAGGTCCGCGCCCTTGGCGCCGGTCAGCTTGCCGGTCGTGTCAGTGACTTTCTGGATACCGGTGAGGTTGCCGCCCGCCGTCAGGCGGATGTCCCCCGCGCCCTCCGACACGGTCTGTCCGGCGTCGATGAACAGCGGCAAACCCTGTGCGGTCTGCACCAGCGTCGGCGTGACCGCCGCCGACCCGGCAACCCGGCGGCCCGCCGTGTAGATCACCCCCGGGGCGGTGCTGTCCGCCAGCACGATATCCTGCCCGGCCTCCAGCCGGATCGCGCCGGTGCCGGTGCGGATCATCGTCGGCGTGACCAGTTGCCGTCCAAGCCGGTCCGGCTGATCCGCGGTCGGCTGGTCGAGCGACGGGGTCACGGTGTCGTGGCCGTCGAGCCGGATGCTGCCGGTGTCCGCCGCCAGGGTGAACGAGGCGGAATCACCGTCGGCCAGCGTCGAGGAGGCCAGATCGACGCCGGTCGGGGAGGCGCTGTTGCCGCTGTAAACCGCGCCCGGCGACAGGATATTCCCGGTCTGGACGAAGCCGTCGCTGAGGCTGGCGTTGACGCGGACATTGTTGAGCGCATGCAGGCTCAGCGACGGGGCCACGCCGTCTGCGGACCGGTACAGGGCTGCGCCGCCCGCATCCGTCGCACCGAGGTTCCACGCGCTGGCAACGGTGATATCGCCGCTGTTGATCCCGCTGCGGGTATTGACCAGATCAATGCCCGCGCGGGCGCGGAAACCGTCCACCGCGGCGAAACGGTCGCTGAAAACGAAGCCCGGATCGCGGACAAAACCGGACAGGGTCTGCGTGTAGAAATCGCGGTGATCGGTGTTCACCAGCCCGGCGGCCAGCGCCTTGCCGGTCGGATCCGCACGGCCTGCGGCATCCAGGACACCGTCAAAATGTGTCGCGCCGGCGCCCGCATCCGCCGTGCTCCAGGTCGCGAAGGCCTCCAGCGTCACCGCTCGCGCCCCGCGCAGTTGCGCGGCGCTGTCGAGATCGACACGGACGTCGCCGGTATCGAGCAGCGGCGCGCGCAGGTCGATCGTACCGCCCGACAGGCCGCCCGCGCTGCCGCCACGGACATCCAGCACGGCACTGTCGCCGATCGCAATGCGACCGCTGCGCTCGGTGCTGACCGATTCATAGCCGTACATGGCGTTCAGGGACCCGTCCGAGACGGCCGAGGTGCTCAGGCGGATCGCGCCGCCGCGTTGGTCCGCCGCGCTGCCGGCGGCCAGCAGGCTGCCGTTGACGCTGACTTCCCGTGCGCCGGAAAGGACGATGGTGCCCCCCGCGCGGCCGGAGGCGTCTATCACGCCGTCAATCCGCACATGACCCGGATCGGTCGCGGGATCGCCCTGCTCGCCGGTCGCCTTGAGCGTGACCGAAGCCCCAGAGAGGCGATGCCCCGCGTCGAGCGTAAGGTCGCCGCTGCGCGCGGTCACGGCCACGCGGCCGTTGACCTGCCCGGCGGTCAGAGTATCGGCCAGGCTGTCCAGCGACACCGCCGACGCGCTGTCGAGCGTGAAGTCGCCGCCCGCACCCAGCATGCGGCCGTTCAGGCCCAGGTGTACGCCTTGCGCGTTGATTGCCAGCGACCCCGCCTGCCCGCCCGGCGCCGCGCCGAAGGACAGGGTCGCGCCCCCGAAAATGTCGAGCACGCCGAGACTGGACAGGTTGAGCGCACCGCCCGGTACGGCGGCGGTCTTGTCATACAGCGCCTGCGTCCGGCCCGCCACGTCGAGCGCCGTCTTGTCGCCCAGCGCGAGGCCGCCGGTCGTTTTCAGGCCGATGCGGCCGCCGGTCGCCGTCGCGGCGCTATTGAAGTCGATCGACGCGCCCTCGAAATTGAGCTTGCCGCCGACGCCGGACTGTACGCCGGCCTTCGCGCCGTCCACGCCCGCCACCACCAGCTGGTCATCGGTGCGCAGGGTGATGTTGCTCGCGGTCGCAGCGGCGATCAGGGGCGCATTGACGGTCACCCGCGCGTCGCCGCCGTCCAGGCCGCCCACGCCCGCCCCGAGCACGCCCCCGGTCGCGGTGACCGTGAACGCGCGCAAGCCGCTCAGGCGCACCATGCCGTCGCCCAGGGTCAGGCGGTCGGCCTGCAGGGTCAGCTGACCGCTGCCGGAGGCGCTATCCGCGTTCTCCCCTTCCAGCTGGTTGGCCAGCGTGAGTTGGCCGGTTTTGAGCACGGCATTGCCGCCGCCGCTGACGATGTTCGCCGCGCTCAGGGTCAGCTTCCCGGCGGTGGTCAGGCTGAAATCGCCGTCCAGCCGCAGGTCGCCCCGACTGCGCAGGGCAATGTCATCGATGCCTGCCAGCTGCGCCAGCAGTTGCGGACCGGCGACCAGCCCTTCGGCCGTTTGCGTCCCCGTTGTCTTGCCGGTCAGCACCACCAGCGCGCTGTTGGCGTCGAAGGATTTCGCCTTCACCGACATCGTCGGCGCAATGACGGTGTTGCCCGCCGCGTCCAGCGTCACGCCGCCGTCGGCGGTCAGGCTGACGTTGTCGCCGATCATCAGGCGGCCAGTGGCGGTATCGCCCTCGCCGTCCACGCCGGGGACATTGAGGCGGGTAATTTCGACCGCCTTGCCGACGCTGAGGCGCAGCAACGCGCCGTCGCCGTTCGCGCCGTCGATGGGGTTGCCGTTCTCATCGGAATCGGGCAGCCAGCCGACCTGCAGCGCGGCCTGACGGACGCGGCCGCCGGCGCCGGTCGCTTCCAGACGGCTGCCGCTCTTGACCGTGACAATGCCGGGCGCGGGTTCGGGGTCGGCGTCGGTCGCGCTCGGCGTTTGCGCCAGCGCGAGGATTTCCGGGGCGCGCAGACCGTCCTTCCCGGTGTCGATCACCACCTCGGTGGCGACGGCGCGCAGCAGGTCGGTCCCGGCGCCGCGTTCGCTGACGCCGCCCAGCACCAGGCGGCTGACGCCCAGGGTATCCAGTTGCGAGGCGTCCACCTTGACGAAACCGCCCAGCGCGGCGGCGTCATGGTCGGCGATCTGCAATTTCGGAGCGGCGATATCCAGCTCCGCCCCCAGACCGGTCTTCGACCCGGCGGCGAGCGTCGCCCCCAGCGACAGGCTGCTGCCCGCCGACAACACCAGCTTGCCCGCATCGGCGGGGAGAATGGCGCTGTTGCCGTCGGAACCGCCGAAGTATCCGTTCAGGCTGGTCAGCGCGTACTGCGAATACTGTTTCCAGACGGTCCCGGACTGCACCAGGAACGCCGAAGCGCGGCTGTCCCGGACCTGGCTGAAGCTGTCGGCGAAATAGCCCGCCACGCGCGCGGTGCCGTCGGCGTAGACACGGTTTTCGCCGACCAGCGCATCGCTGACCGCGGTGTCCTGCACCACGCGGAACGCGCCGGGCAGCACCGCGTAGCGCGCGGGCAGCAGGGTGTATTCGCCGGCGGCGAGCCCCGGCGCGCCGGACAACCACACCGACCGGCCGACCAGCGGATCGCCCGTCAGTTGCGGATCATAGGCCGCCAGTGCGGACTGCCTGCCGGGCAGGATCGCGTAGACCGCGCGACCGTCCTTGTACAGCGGCGTTTTCACCGCGCTGCCGGTGGCGTAACTGGTGTTGGCGGCGGCCAGCACATCGCGCGAGCCGCCGGTGCCCGCGATCCACTCCTGGGCCAGCAGGTCGCCGTCGCCGGTCAGGTTGACGGTCGCCCCGGAGGTCAGCTTCACCGTGCCGCCCTGCACGCGGATCTGCTTGTCCGGCGAGGTGGTCAGCACCGGCGAGCTGCTGGCCGCGCCCGCCTCGGAGTACAGGCTGCCGTTGTATTGCAGGTTCTGTTCGTCCGACGTCACGCCGTAAGGCACGGTCAGGCCGTCCAGCGACACCGAGGTCAGGCTGTCCTTCGCCAGGGTAACCTCTTTCGTCGCCATGACCGGCAGCTGCACGGTCATCGCCGAACCGTCCGCGGTCAGGGCGCTGTAACGGACCAGCGCCTGCGCCACGCCGTCGGTCGCGCTGGCGCCCGCGCCGAGCACGATCTCGCCCGCCGGGGCGCGGATCACGCCCTGCTGGCGGATGGTTTCGGCGTTGAAGACCAGGCTGCCGCCCGCCGACAGCGGGGTCGACGTCGTACGGCCGCTGGACTGGATGGTGATCGAGCCGCCCTTGAATTCATCATGTTGCGTATACGTCGTCTCGGGATCGGTCGGATCGTCCGCCTCGACATGGCTCAGCGAGTGGCCGAGCGAGGTGACGATGAATTTGTTGCCCGAGGCCGGATACAGCTGCCCGGCGGTCAGCGTGATGTCGGCGGTGCTCATCAGCGAGCCCGGCACCGCGCTCGCCTTGGCGGGGTTCGCGGGATCCCGCAGGTAATCGTAAGTCGACGGCGTGACGAAACGCATGTCGGAGGTCGCGCTCAGGTTGACCTGGCTGAAGCCGTCGGCGAGGAACTGGCCGCCGAGGTCCATGTTGTCGCTGCGGATGTTCAGCACCGAGCGGTAGAACAGCGGCAGCAGGTCGCTGGAGGTCGCATCCCCCGAGTCATCGGTGGTCGGGGCATAGATCGTCAACACCTTGTCCGAGTCGCGATGACGGAAGGCGTCGCGACTGGTGTAGTCGCGGGCGAAAGCCGCCTGCAGCAGCGGGTTGCCTTCGGCGTCGGTCGGGATAACGTTGTTGAAATCATCCGTGCCGAAATACTGCGGGTAATTGCCGCCGTACTTCAGTCCGGTCAGGCTGACATAGGGTGCGGACAGGTTGATCTTCAGTTCCGGCGTCGTGAACAGGATCTTGCCGGTCGGGTCCGTGGAGTCCGCCTTCAGCTCCAGCGTGGTCGCCGTCAGCGGCGCGCGGATGACCGAGGTGTTGATGGCCAGCTCGCGCCCGAGGGTGAGGTTGATGTCCTCGGTCACCAGCGTCGGCAGCGCGCCCTGCGCGGTATTCAGCAGCGGATCGACACCCAGGTGCAGCCGGGTGACGCCCGAACCGGTCAGGCTGTCGGTGGCGAAATGCAGCACGCCGGTGGGGCCGTTCTGGTCTTCGGTTTCGGCAATGATCGTGTCGGTCTGACCCGCGACCTTCGCGCCGGCAGGCATGGTGAAGAGATGGGTGCTGAGGCTGATCGCGGTCGCCCCGGCGAAGTCCTCGGCGGTCTGCAAACGGCCGGACAGCGGACGGATTTCGACCAGGCCGCCCTGGGTGGTCGCGGTCGGCGCGTTGGCCTGCAAGGCCCCGTGGAAATACAGGCCCTTGGATGCGCCGATGCGGATGGTCCCGGCGTCCCCGGCCACCGCCTGGGACGTCCAGTTCGACGACGTGCCGAACGGCAGCCGCAACGAGCCGCTGACGCCGTCCGCCTTCAGGGTGGCGGCGCGCGTCGCGGTGGTTCCGGCGCATTCGCCGGTGTCCAGACAATTCAGCGCGATCACGTAGCCGGTATCGTCGCTCAGGGTGATGGTGCCGCCGTCCAGCACCTTGCCGCCGCTGGCGACCGTGAAGCCGGACTGCCCCGCGTAGGGGTCCTGCAGGATCGCGCCGGACACATCCAGCAGCGTGTTCGCGCCCAGCCAGACCGACTTGTTGTCCGAGGTCCAGGCGTTGCCGTTGACGATGAGACCGGGGTTCTGCGCGTAGCCACCCTTGCCGGTGTCGCCGGTGAGCGTGATGCTGCCGCCGGGCGCGGTGATCGTGCCGTCCACCGTGACCTGCGCATGCGAACCGAGCACGATCGCCGCGCCCGCATCGGCGCGGATCACCGCGTTCTTGCCGAGTACGGTCGCACCGGTGATGCCGCTATCGCTGTAATCGGGCGGGCTGCCGCCGAGGTCCGCGGTGCGCCAGGTCTCGAAGTCGCCGCCGTACAGCGCGAAATTCACCGCCTGCCGGTGGTAGGCGTCCTGCTTGCCGATACTCAGGAAATCCGCCTGATAAAGATCCGCACCGGTCGCGGCCATCGTGGGCGACAGCAGATCCTTGATCAGGAAACTGTTCTGGCTGAGGTTGACCTTGGCCAGCGGGGCGATTTCGGCGTTGTACTCCGCTTGCAGCTGGACCGAACCGAAGCCGGTGCCATCAAAAAAGCTTTCCGGCAGGTTGAGCACCCACGGCCGGTCCGCCGGGGTCGAACCGCCGATCTGCAGGCCCAGCGTGCGCAGGCTGAACGTGCCGCCGCCCGCGAAGCCGTAGGCGCGCAGGGTGCCGTCGAGCTGGACGCGGCCGGTGGCGACCGGATCGTCCGACGGCAACGCGGGGGCGCCGTCGCCGCCGAAAGGCAACTGCGTCGGCACATAGGTGAGGAGGCTGATATCGCCGCCCTTGCCGAGCGGCACGTTGTCCTTCAGAGCGATCTTGCCGTTGGGCAGGATGCGGCCGCCCGAGGAGACGTCGAGCAGGCTGCCCTTTTCCAGCAGGATCGAGCCGGTGGTGTCCACGACCGTCGCACCCACCGTCACCGCATTCTGGCGCGTGGTCAGGGTGATCGCGCCGCCGTTGATCGTCGCCGCGCCGTCGATGCTGTCGACATCGCGACCGGCGTCGTTGATCCAGCGGCCGCTGGCGTCCAGGGTGGCCGCGCCGCCGAGGCGGATATCACCGCTCACCGGGGTGGTCCCGTCGCCCGCCTCGGCGGTGGTGCTGCCGTCCAGCCAGGTGCGGCCGGTGCCGGTCAGGCCGATCTTGCCCGCGCGCGCGGCCAGCTTGCCGTTGACCAGCAGGCGCGTGCCGGTGAGGTTGATCGATCCGCCCGGCTGCACGCTCAGGCGGGCGTCGGTATCGACCACGATCTCACCGCCCGGCGCGGTCGAAGCGGGATCGTCGGCCAGAAGGTTGACGGTGGAGAATCCGGCATCGCGGATCATCTTCGCCGATACCTGGGTCCAGCGCACCGGATTGGCGGGATCGGTCCCGTCCAGATCGCTGGCGGGGAGCGCGCTGGCGGCGGTAAACGTCCCGCCCGCGCGGTCGTTGAGGCTCGCCGTGTGCTCGACCACCGCATAGCTGCGACCCGCCGGCAGCGCCCCGGTCGGGCTGGGCAGCGCCAGGTTCAGCGCCGCCGCCCCGTTGGACTGGAAGTTGATCGTCCCGCCGCTGGCGAGCTTGCCGTCGGCGACCTGGTGGCGGCCGCTCCAGGCCTCCGCGCTGATGTCGCCGGACAACACCGAGGCCGACAGGCCGTAGATGTTCAGCGTCCCGGCGTTGCCGCCCTTCAGGTAGTCCGTTTCGTAGGTCGAACCGCCCGCGCCGCCGCTCAGCAGCGGATCGTAGTAGCCGGTGGTGACGTTCCAGCGGTTGTTCTTCTCGCTCAGCAGACCCGCGATGCCGACATAACGGCCGTTGGGATCGGCGCTGCCGATGTCCACCAGCGTGCCGCTGGCGGTGAGCAGGCGCGTGGTCTGCACCAGGCCGCCCGCGTAATGGATGAAACCGCCGTCCAGATTCAGGTGCGAGCCCTGCTGCGCCAGCACTTCGTTGCCCGCCAGCGTGATCACGCCGCCATTGAGCAGCATCTGGTTGATGTCGCGCGCCATCTGGTCGACATAGCCGGACAGGTTGGCCAGCGGCGTGCCCGTCCAGTTGACGCCGTCATCGCGCGTGCCGGACAGGCGGCTGTCGATCACCACCGCCGCGCCGTAAAGAATGCTGTCCTTCTGCAGCGGCGAATCGGCCAGCTCGTTGAGACCCAGCCGGGTGATCTTCACCAGGTTGTCGCTCATCTGCAGGGGGGTGTCGGCGATGCCCGCAACATCCACCGTGGCGTTTTTGTCGAGGTAGACGCGCCCGACCACCGAGCCGTCCACGATGGCGCGCGGGGCGATCAGCGCGTCGACCTGGGCGATCGCGGCCAGCGTCACCTTCTGGCCCGGGGCTTCGATCATCGCCCCGCCCTGCGCGGTCACCGCGCCGCCGGTCACCGTGATCACCCCCGGCTGGAAGGATTGCGTGGCCGCCGCCGTGGAAATGGTGGTTTCGCCGTTGGCGTCCGGCAGCATGGCGGTCAGGGAGCGGCCGGTCAGCACCGCCGAACCGGTGCGCGCCTGTGCCGAATCGGTGGCCTGCTCGTCCATGGCGCTGATGCTGACGCTGCCGGGACGGCTGACGCTGGAGGTCGCCGCCAGCACGCCGTCCTGGGTGACGTTTGCGCCCAGCAGGCGGGCGTCGCCGCGCACCGCTTCGATCAGGCCGGTGTTGACCAGCGTGGTCACCGGGGTCGCGTCGGCGTTGCCGTGCGCGGTGTCGATCAGGCGGCCGCTCACCACCGGATTGAGCAGTTGCGACCCGCCGGCCGGATTCTTCAGCGCCACGCCCAGCCCGGCGGCGAGCAGGATCTGGCCGTCCACCGCGCGCAGGTATCCGGCGTTGGTCACGGTCGGTGCAGCCAGCAGCGCGTAGCCGAGCTTGTTGACCTCGATGCGCGCGCCCGCTTCGGTTTCCACCTCGCCGGGGAGGATCAGCTGGTCGGCGGCGCTGTTGGCCGCTTTCGTCTGCACCATCCCCGAGCCGACCCCCAGGATATTGCCGTTGGCGCTGGCCGGTCCGACCGACGCCAGACCGGTTTCCAGGAACAACCGGTTGGACGACGACAAGTAGGCCGGATCGTCCCCCGGCGTCAGCGAGGCGCTGCCGGTCGGCAGGTAAAGCGGCAACGAAGACGCCAGCAGCGAATGCACGTTCACCGTGCTGCCCGCGCCGAACAGGATGCCGTTGGGGTTGATCAGGTACACCGAACCGTCGGCCTTGATCTGCCCGTAGATCTTGCTCATCGAGGCGGAGGCGCTGACGCGGTTGAGTGCAACCCAGTCGTTGTTGCCGTCGCTCTGGGTGCCCCGGTGCTGGTCGAAATTCAGCACGGTGTTGCTGCCGATGTTGAAGGAATCCCAACTCAGGATCGCCTTCTTCGCGGTCTGGTTGACGGTGACGGTGGTCTTGCCGTCGGCGCCGGTCGCCTGCGTCGGCAGTTCCGCGTTCTGCCACAGGCAGCTGAAGGTCGCCGCACAGCCCGCGCCCTGCCCCGCCACGCCCGCCGCCACTTGCAGGCCACCCGTGGCCAGTCCGTTGGGAATGCTGTTGGCTGCCGCCACCTGCGCCGCCTGCAACTGGGCTTTCTGCGCCGCAATGATCGCGGCAGCGGCCTGCCCGAGGTCCGCCATCGAGCGTTGGGCCAGCGCCTGCGCGGCCGCCGGGGTGACCACGGAACCGGCCGTGGGCAAGGTCGCGGCGCCGCCCGCGCCGGTACTGGCGCCGCCGGTGGAGGTGGTCGTGGCGACCGGCGCCTTGGCGTTCAGTTGCGCCTGTGCGAACCAGCCGGGCGTGCCGAAGGCCGGACCCGCATCGACCGCGGTCGGCAGCCAGCCCGCCAGACCGAGCATGGCCAGGCGCAGACTGCCGTCGACGGACAGGGTGCGCGCGGGACGGACCGGCGCTGCGCGGCGGGCGGAAGGGGAACGGCGGACCATGACGGGCACTCCAGCAGGCTTGGGGAACAGCGCGGATCAGGCGGCTTCGGCCGACGGGGTTTGCAGGAAGCGCAGGTAATCGCGCAGGACCAGGTCCCACAACTCGATCTGGCCGCGCAGCCAGTCGCGCGACACGCCGCCCGCCAGCAGCAGGTCGAGATTCAGCACCAGCGCGCTGCCCTGCCGGGCCAGCCGGGCGAAACGCCGTTCGCGGTTCCAGCGGTCGGCCAGATCGGCCGGGATTTCGCCGTTCACCGCCAGCACGCAGCGGAACGCGCAGTCGGCGTAGCGCGGCTCGCCGCCGTCGGTTTGCGGCTGCGGATTGCCGAAATTCACTGTGAAACCGATGCCTTGCAGGGCGCTCTGCACGCGCGCGCCGTCGCCCTCGGGGACGATTTCGGCGCGGCAGCCCGCCGCGTGCAGCAGCTCAACGATCAGCGCGGGATCAACCGCGTTCAGGAGGATGTCGCTCATGTGTTTTCTGCCTGGAAAGAGCCATGGGAAGTGCGCGCGGCCGAGGCCGGATTCAGCGGCCGGACCGGCGCGGACGCATTGCCGGAGGGACGCAGCGGCGCGCGTTGCGCGGAAGCCGGATTGACCGGTTCCGCCCCGGCGGACGGCGGCGCATCCACCCCCGGGGCCGGAGCCGCATTGGCGTCGCGGATGCGGTTGCGGTAATCCTGTTCCAGGTTCTCCAGCGCCACGCGGTAGAGCCCGGTCACGGTTTCGTGCTCGCGCAGGGTTTCCCAGAAGCCTTGCTGCACATAGCGGTCCAGCAGTTCGCGGTTCAGCGCGGTCAGCCGGCCGTTATGGTCGATGCAGGCCTTTTCGCGCAGCGCCGCAGCCTGGAGCTGGCCGGACTGTTGCGCGCGCACCGCCTGCAGCTCGCGCAGCACGGCGGTCGCCTGGGTCAGGTCGGCGCGGGTCTTCGCCAGATCCGCGCCGAGGATCTCGATCTGCGCCTGCAGTGCGACGCGCTGGTCGTTCTGGCGCACGGTTTCCTCGCGCAGTTTCACCAGCTCCGGCGACACCTTCGGCATCGGGGGCGCGGCCTTGGCCTTGGCGGCCTCGGCCTGCGCGGCAGCCAGTTGCGCCTTGAGCTGGAAGTTCTCGTCCTCCAGCTGGCGCTTTTCGGTCACCGCCTGACGGACCTGGTCGCGCAGGCGGTTCAGGGCGGCATCGTCGGCGGCCATGGCGGCCCCGACCGGCAAGCCCGCCGCCAGACAGGCGGCCAGGATGATGCGTGCGGTTTTCATCCCCTGCCTCCTCAGAACCGGGCGTTCAGGTCCAGTTGCAGCACATTGATTTCCAGCGGCATGCCGGTGATTTCGGTCGCGCTCAGCCAGCGCGCGCCGACCCAGGCGTTGCGGCCGATGCCGTAATTGCCGCCGACATAGAAGCCCTTGGCGTTGGTACCGCCCAGATGAAAGTCGGAATCGGTGAAGGCGTCGGGCACCGCGTCGGTTTCGAGGTAGCGGTAGCCGAACACCGAATTCCACTGCCCGGTGTCGGCCACCTTGGCGTGCCCCACGCGGATCTGGAACTGGTAGCCCCGGTCGCCGCCGTCGTAGGGCGCGGTGCAACCGCTGCCGGAACAGCTGCCGTAATTGTTGGTCGGCGACTTCGCCAGCACGCGGCTGCGCGAGTAGGCCTGGTTCTGCACGGCTTCGAGATCGAACTGCAGGTGCAACGGCCCGCCCAGCGCCTGGTCGAAGGTCAGGTTGAGGTCGGCCACCCGGAACGCGGACGCCAGGCCGAAGTACTGGTACTGGTCGGTCAGGCGCGCCGGGTTGATGTTGCGGAGGGCGAACATCGTGTTGCCCTTCTGGACCGACGTCGCGCGGGTCTGGTCCGTATCGCAGGACACCGCGGCGCTGGTGGTGTCGCACAGCGACGACAACTCGCCCTCGATGTGCTGGAAGTCGTACCAGGCCAGGCTGGCGCGGTAGGCCGAGCTGTCGAACTGCCAGTCGCCGCCCACTTGCGCGCCCAGCAGGCGGCGGTCGTTGCTGCCGACCTTCACCAGGCTGTTGGAGGGGAAGTTCGTGTCGGTGCTGGCCAACGCGAACAGGCCGCCGGTGGCGAAGACCCGTCCGTGCTCGCCCAGCGCGTGCCGCGCCTGCGCCGCCACGCCGTCGAAGCCCAGATCCTTGTCCCACATCAGTTCCGTCGGCGCGAGCCAGGGGCTGGCCATGCGGCCCGCCGTCACGGTCAGGTTGCCGAAGGGCTGGTAGCGCAGGAAGGCGCGATCCAGCACCAGGCCGAGCTTGTTGAAGTCCGGCCCGAAGGTCTGGGTGGTGGACACCGGATTGCTGGTGTTGCCGGTGGTGATGCGGAACGCCGCGTCCATGCGCTCGTTGACCTGCGCGGTCAGGTTGAAGCGCGCGCGCAGGCGGGACTGGTTGCGGTCCTTTTCGCTGTTCAGCGCGGGCAGGATCTGCTGCTGACCGGTCGGGGTGTACAGGTTGACCGGCGAACCGCTGTTGATGGCCGCGTAATTCACCACCGGGGTCGGCATCTTCACCGTCACGCCGTTGATGGTCGGGTAGATGTAGTTCGCGCCGTAGATGTCGTTCTGCTCACGCACCATCAGGTCGCCGGACAGCTTCAGGCGGCGCGTCCATTCCGGCGCGGCGTCCACCTGCACCCAGCCTTCCTGCTTCGCGGCGGCCAGCACTTCGGCTTTCAACTCGTCGCGGATCTTCTGGCGCTCGCTGTCCGGCAGGTAGACGGCGCGCACGCGGCCGGGCGGCTCGGCGGGCGGAGTATCGGGCTTCTTGTCGGCCGGAACGGCCTGCGCGGCCAAGGGCGCGGACTGCGGTGTCGGCGCAGCAGCAACGGCCGGATTGCTTACGGCCGGTTGCGGCGCGGCAGCGGGCGACGGAATCGCCGGGGTGACGACGGGCGCAACGACCGGCGCCGCCACGGGAGCCGGAACCGGCACAGCGACCGCGACCACCGGCTTCGCCGCCGCCGGAGCCGGGGTCGCGGCCGCCTCGGGCGCGGACGACAGTTGCTGCACCAGCTTGCGCGCATCCTCCACGCTCAGCGCCTTGCTGCTGACCAGGAACTTCAACAGATCGTCGGAGGATTTCTTTTCCGAAGCCATCTGTTCCACCGTCTTGCGGACATCCTCCAGCGACAGCGCGCCGCTGGTGACCAGATAGCGCAGCAGGTTGCGCGAGGCATCCGGCGAGATCGGCGACGACGGAGCGGGCGTCGCCGACGCCTTGGTCTCGGCGGGGGCGGCGTGCGCGGACGGCAGCCACACCGCCGCCAGCGCCACGGCCAGGCAGGTCGGGGTCAGGACAGGCGGGGCGGCCTTGCGGGCGGTGCGCCGGGATGTGCTCATTCGCGGGGTCTCCGTTATGGACGGCTGCGCGCAGCCGTCGCCACAGGGTTCAGAATCAGGGTGAAACCGGCCGTCTTCAGTAACGGACCGGCGAAATATCCAGTTCGTACACGCCCGCCTTGCCGTCCGGCGGCGCGCTGGAGATGCGTCCCACCGCCGCCAGGCGGCGCTCCAGCAGGCGGTCGATATCCGGCTTGTCGCCGTCCAGCACCGTCACTTTTTCGATGCGGCCGTCGGCGGCCAGCTGCACGCTGACGCGCGCCTTCTTGCGCATCTGCGTGCGCAGGCGCTCGTCCGCCAGCAGCGCCTTGCGCAGGTCGTTGACGATCACGCCGGTGTAACTGCCGCCGCCGTCTCCTCCCCCGCCGGTGCCAATGGCGTTCGCGCTGCCCTTGTACTCGGTGCCGCCTTCCTTGCCCGCCAGATCGCCGGGACCGCTGCTGTCGGCCGCCAGTTGCGGCGGCGCTTCCACCTTCGGCGTGGGCGCTTGCGGCGTCGGCTGCGGCGTCTCCCGGGGCGTGTCCTGCTTCACCGGTTCCGCCTTGGGCGGCGGCGGAGGGGGCGGCGGAGGCGGAGGCGGCGTCAGGATTTTCAGCTGCACCACCTCCGGGACCGCCTTTTTCGGCTTCTCGCCGGTCAGGATCGACTTCACCACCCAGGCGAGCAGCCCGATTACCACCACGGCGATCACCGCCTGCACGATGCGGCCGCGCCAGGGGTTCTTCGGTTTCCGCCCGCGCCGCCGGGGCGCGTCGCTCATCGCCGCCGTGGTCATGTCACTGCACCAGTTTCTGCGTCACCAGCCCGAGCTGGGTGATGTCCAGCCGCCCCAGCAGCGCCAGCACATCGACCACGTTCTGGTACTGCGTCTGGCTGTCGCCGCGCACGATCACCGGCACGTCCGGGTTCTCGGCCTTCTTGGCCCGCATGCGGTCTTCCAGTTCCGGCAGGCTCACCGGCACCGCGTCCAGGAACACCTTGCCGTCGTTGGTGATGGTGATCGACACGGTTTTCGGCTTGGACAGGCTGGGCTGGTTGCTGGCCTTGGGCAGGTTGACCTTCATCCCCTGCACCGCCGCCGTGGTCATGATGATGAAGATCACCAGCAGCACGTAGGACAGGTCCAGCATGGGCGTGATGTTGATGTCGTCGTAAGCCTTGTCTTCATTGAGTTGCATGGCGGCGGCTCCGGATCAGTCTTCAGCGATGGCGCTGAGCGCCGCCGGGTCGTTGTAGCTTTCCGCCATGCGGGTAATGAAGGCCTCAATGAACACCTGCATCTCCAGCGAGGCCTCCTTGATGCGCGTGAGCAGGTAGTTGTAGCCAAACAGGGCGGGGATCGCGACGAACAGGCCGGCCACGGTGGCGGCCAGCGCAGCGGAGATACCGGGGGCGATGGCGTTGACGTTGACGTCGCCGGCGGCGGCCACGGCGGCGAAGGTGATCATCACCCCGACCACGGTGCCGAGCAGCCCGATGAAGGGACCGCCGGAGATGGCGATGGTCAGCAGCACCATCGAACGGTTCAGGGTCTGCGTCTCGCGCAGCAGCGAGGAATTCAGCGTGGCGCGGATCGCCTCGATCGACTGGTCGGACAGCGTGGCCAACGGCTTGCCGGTGCGGGGATCGACCTGCAAGCGCTCATGCAGTTCCTCGATGCCGGTATGGAAGATGTGCATCAGCGGGGCATCGTCGAGCAGGTCGAGCGTGTCTTCATCCAGCTTGTCCGGGCCGGTCGTGTTCGCTGAGGTTTTATGGTGCAGCTTGGCGAAATCGCCCTTCACCGCCTTGAAGGTTTCCAGGAAGGCGCGGTTGGCTTTCGTGACGCGACCGATCTGCAGGCCCTTGCGCGCCATGATGGTCCAGCTGATCGCCATCATCACCAGCAGCACGCCGATCACCACCCAGCCGTCCAGCGTCACCGAGCGCATGATCACGCCGAAGTAACCCGTACTGAAGCTGGACTGCTGTTCCGCCGGCGTGAACTTGAGCAGCTTGTCTTCCGTGCCCTGGTTGATCGCCTGCACCTGCAGCCAGGTCGCTGGACGCGCCGTCTTGGAAATCTGCAGCTCATCCACTTCGCCGTTGAAGCGTTGCTGCAGGCCGTCGCCGCCCAGGGTGGCGACGCCGCTGAGGCCGGACGGCAGGCCGTGCGCCAGCGTGCCGCGCACCTGACCGTCCACGTACAGGGTGGTCTGAGCCGGGTCGGCGACCACCGCCAGGTGGTGCCAGTTGTTGTCGGCGATCTGCGCGGACAGCGGCGTCGAGGCCCCGTCCACCGCCACGAAGGGCGAGCCGTTGTTCAGGCCGACGGTCAGCGCATTGCTGCCGCGCCAGGCGAACACGGTGGCGCTCTGCACGGCGGCGGGCTTGACCCAGGCCGACCAGGTCAGCGCCCCGCCCGCCGGAATCGCCAGCGCGGACGGCAGGTTGACCGTGGTGTTGCCGTCGAAGCGGGCGGCGTTGCCGATCAGCCCGCTCTCGTCGGTGGCGGCCGCCGTCGTGGCGTTGTTCTTGGCGGCGGTGCTGTCGGCCGCGGGCGCGCCCTTCTCGCCGAAGTGATAGACCAGCGCCTGATTGGCGTCATAGGTGTCCTTGGACGCGGCCTCGGCCACCGCCTTTTCGTTGCCGTAGTACATCCACAGCTTCACCGGCTTGTCGGCGGCCAGTTTCGGCACCTGCACCCAGACGAAACCCAGGTTGAACACCGGGTCGTACTTTTCGATATGGAATTTGAGCGGCGTCTTGTCGTCCTCGGCCACGAAGCGCAGGTCCGCGCCGTCCTGCGCCGCGTCGGTGAACTTGAGCACGCCGTCGTGCAGGCGCACCAGCACGGGCACGCCGTCCGCGCCGCCGTTGATCCCGGCCGCCTTGGCGTCCAGGGTGATCTCGCTGCGGTAGGCCCAGTCGTGGTTCCACCACGCGCTGGCGTCCAGGGACGCCGACAGCAGGCCGGCGGCCAGCAGCAGCGTGCGGGCGAAGCGCCCGGTCCGGGGTTGGGAGGTTTCAGCAGCCATGATGTCGCTCATTGCAAATACCCGCTAGAAAGTGGTCCAGAGACGGAAAAGCACCCGGTTGTCCCCGGCGCGGCTGGTCGGTCCGTTGGTGATCGGGCGGCTCCAGTCGAGCACGCCGTTCACCTTCGACCAGACCGAAAGGTTCAGGCCCACGCCCGCGCTCAGCAGATCGACGTGGGGGTCGTTGTCGGCCAGCGCCTGGTGCAGGTGCAGCGAAGCGCCGTCCAGGAACAGGAAGGGCCGCAACTCCTGCACGGCATGGGTGATGCGCCCTTCCGGCAACAGGTCCGGCAACGAGGGCGCGCGCAGTTCCACGCTGCCGGTCAGGCCGTAGTCGCCCTGCGCCTCGGATTCGAGGTAACCGCGCACCGAGTCCATGCCGCCCGCACTCAGCTGCTCGTTGGAAATCAGCGGCTGTTCGCTCAGTTGCGCCGTGGCGCGCGTGCCCAGCTCGAAGCCCTTGGGCAGGAAGCGCGTCCAGCCCAGCGAGGAACGCAGGTAGAGCATTTGCCCGGTGCTGTGGTAGCGGGTCAGGTTCAGTTCTTCGCTATCGCTGCCGAGGTTGGCGAACGCGAAATTGAGCATGCCGTCGATTTGCAGGCTGCCGTTGCCCTGCCGCGCGTAGCGGCTGTAGTTCAGCGACACCGGGTAATAGCGTAGCGGCGACGCGTTCGCGACGGCGCCGACCTGCACGCGATTGCGGAAATTCTTGGCATCGATGCCCAGGCTGAGGGTCTG
>JAYRMT010000009.1:0-29047 GCA_041912575.1 Fluviicoccus sp.
CAATCATGGCCGTCCCACCTGGCGGCAGCTGGGCATGTCCGAACTGGACAAGCTGTTCTGGCGGGGACGCTGAAGCCCGCCGCCTGTGCGGGAAACCTCATGCGGAAAATGAAAAAGGCGCCTTCATGGCGCCTTTTTCATTCAAGGGGTTATGCGGCTTACTTCAGTGAGTTCAGGATGTCGTTGTATTCCTTGGTATTGGTGTTCACCTTGCGCTCATCCCAGAACTGGCTGTAACCGGCGGCCGGAGCGCGGTGACCTTCGTTGCGCATCCAGTAGCGGTCGGCGATGTGACGGACCTGCAGCGCCGCCATCTGGTCCAGCAGGCGGTACTTCGGGTTGATGGCGTCGGCGGGTACGGCCTCGAAACGCTTCAGGGCGTCGCGCAAGAAGTCCGGACGATCCTTGGCGTAAGCCATCGACGCATAGACCGCGAGGCTGAGGCGGACGCCGCTCTTCACCCCGTACTCCGAGGTGGTCCTCAGCGTGTCCCACGCCTTGGCCTCATCCCCCGGATTTTCCGGCAGGATGACCTTCAGGGCCGCCTGGATCGCGCTCGGCTCGCCCCACCATTTGACGTTGTTCAGGCAGCCCATGGCGCGCGCGACCTTGGGCGGCGTGCTCATGTCGACATTGATCAGGCGGCCGGAGGCGATATCGTTCTGCATGGCCTGGAGTGCGGAGGTCGCGCCGACCAGCAGCAGATGTTCTTCCAGGTCGTTGCGGAAGTCCGGGCACTTGCCTTCGCCAATCTCGTAATGATGATGGTTGCGGAAATAGCTCACCGCGTACTCGTAGGATTTCAGCTGGCGGCGTCCGGCATCGCGGTTCAGCAACTGCTGGGCGATCAGCGAGTCCTGGGCTACATCCGGCCATTTCTGGCGCTGGGCCAGGGCTGACCACAGTTCCTTTTCGACGGCTTCGTTCTCGGTGCACATCGCCATGCCCGAATAGCTGATCGCCATCAGCAGGTCGGTGTCGACACCATAGTCGCGATAGCCCGACATCAGCGGCACCACGCTTTCATTGGCGTGGCAGATCATCGCGGTGTCATCCAGCATCATCGCGGCGGGCACGACATGTTCCATCGAGAACTTGTTCAGCTGGGTGCCCACAATCTTGTTGGGTGAGCAGGCGGTGGTGAGCAGGGCGGCCGCTCCGATCAGGGTGGCGGCAAGGGTCCGGCGCGCGTTCATCTTGTTGTTTCCATGGGGTGGGGATAATCAGCGTTGACTCTACCAATTGTGCGCAATGTCCACAATCTGTCCGCTGTCAAGTTGTGCAGCCTATCGTGTGGATCATGGCGGCGATGGCGTGTAGTGCGTAGAATGCGCGCACTCCTTCCGACTTGCCGCGCGATGAACGACTCCCCCCGACTACCGCCCGCTGTTTTCCTCATGGGGCCGACCGCCAGCGGCAAGACCGACCTCGCCATTCGCCTTGCCGAAACCGGACGGTTCGGGATCATCTCGGTCGATTCCGGCATGGTGTACCGGGGCATGGATATCGGCACCGCCAAGCCGACAAGCGAGGAGCTGGCGCGCGCGCCGCATCGCCTGATTGACATCATTGATCCCGTCGCCGCCTATTCCGCCGCTGATTTCTGTCGCGATGCCCTTGCCGCCATGGCGGATATCACGGCCCAAGGCCGGATTCCCTTGCTGGTCGGCGGCACCATGCTCTATTTCAAGGTACTCAAGGAGGGGCTGGCGGACATGCCGCAGGCCGATCCCGAGGTCCGCGCGCGCATCCTCGCCGAGGCGCGGCAGGACGGTTGGCCCGCCATCCATGCCCGTCTGGCGCAGGTCGATCCGTTGACCGCCGCACGGCTCAAGCCGACCGACGCCCAGCGCCTGCAGCGCGCTCTGGAGGTGTTCGAGGTCACCGGCAAGCCGATGAGCCAATGGCATGCCGAGCAGCTAGCGACCGACTCCTTGCCTTACGATCTTCTCGAATTCGCCCTGATGCCGGCGGATCGCGCGGTATTGCATGAACGTATCGCACGCCGCTTCGACCTGATGCTGGCCCAAGGCTTTGTGGACGAGGTCGCCGCCCTGCGCGCGCGCGGCGACCTGCATGAGGACCTACCGTCGATGCGTGCCGTAGGCTACCGGCAGGTCTGGGATTTTCTGGAAGGTCGGACGGATGCCGGGGAAATGCGCTACCGCGGCATCGTCGCCACGCGGCAGCTCGCCAAGCGCCAATTTACCTGGTTGCGCGGTTTCGGTCCGGGCACGAACATTTTACCCACAGAGAGCCCGTCGATTGTCGGACAGGAACTCTTGCAAAAAGTGGACGATCATTTCACATTAGGGCTTGCCTGACGCTTTGCGCAGGCTTGTCTTTTTATTTTGCGCTGATATAACACTGGATTTCTGCCGACTTGGCAGAGGAGAAAATGATCATGTCGAAAGGGCAAACGTTACAAGACCCGTTCCTGAACGCCTTGCGTAAAGAACGCATCCCGGTTTCCATCTTCCTGGTGAACGGCATCAAGCTGCAAGGGCAGATCGAGTCGTTCGACCAGTATGTCGTCCTGCTGAAGAACACCGTCAGCCAGATGGTCTACAAGCACGCCATTTCCACGGTCGTGCCGTCGCGCAATCCGCGTCCGGCCGGTGCTCCCGCCGGCGGCGCTGTCGGTCCGATGACCAGCGGCAGCGGCTACCAGTCGCCGTACGACGGCGATGATCAGGACGCCCCGTACTGATCCTGGCGTGTTCCGCCAGCAATGCCGCCTCCGGGCGGCATTGTCGTTTCCGGGGGCTGGCGTTCCGTTCGCGGCCTCGCAAGCGCATAATCCTTCCCTGACACTCCCTTCCCGGAAGACTACGTGGAATTTTTCGAACGACACCAGGGCGGCGAGCGCGCGATCCTGGTCCATCTGGATCTCAAGCAGCAATCGCATGCCCTCGACGAGGACTTCACCGAGTTCGAGCTGCTGGCCCGTTCGGCAGGCGCGCAGGTGCTGTCCGTCGTTACCGGCACGCGACAGAAACCCGACCCCCGCTTTTACGCCGGTTCCGGCAAAGTCGAGGAAATCGCGGGTCTCGTGCGTGATCTCGAAGCGGACCTTGTCCTGTTCAATCATGCGCTCAGTCCTGCGCAGGAGCGCAATCTCGAAAAGGAAATCCAGTGCCGCGTGCTCGACCGCACCGGACTGATCCTCGATATTTTCGCCCAGCGCGCCCATACCTTCGAAGGAAAACTGCAAGTGGAGCTGGCGCAGCTCAGCCATCTCAGTTCCCGTCTGGTGCGCGGCTGGACCCACCTGGAGCGCCAGAAGGGCGGCATCGGTCTGCGCGGTCCGGGGGAAACCCAGCTGGAAACCGACCGCCGCCTGCTCAAGCAGCGCGTCGCGATGCTGACCGAGCGCCTCCAGAAGGTGCGGCAGAATCGCCAGCAGGGTCGGGCGGCGCGCCAGAAGGCTTCGGTGCCGACGGTGTCGCTGGTGGGGTATACCAATGCAGGAAAGTCCACGTTGTTCAACCGGTTGACCCGGTCCGAGGTCTATGCCGCCGACCAGCTGTTCGCCACACTGGATCCCACCTTGCGCCGGATCGAGCTGCCCAGCTTGGGGCCGGTGGTGCTGGCGGACACGGTCGGATTCATCCGCCATTTGCCGCACCAGCTGGTCGAGGCCTTCCGCGCTACACTGGAGGAAACGCTGGAGGCTGACCTGCTCCTGCATGTTGTCGACGCTGCCAGTCCGGAGCGCCCGGCGCAAATCGAGGCCGTGAACGAAGTGCTGCATGAAATCGGCTGCACCACGCGCACACTCATGATCTACAACAAGATCGACCTGCTGGACACGCACGAGCCCCGCATCGACAGCGATGACCGGGGCGAACCGACCGCCGTCTGGATGTCGGCCGGCCAGGGTATCGGCCTCCGCGAGCTGGAGCTGGCCTTGCAGCGACTGCTCAAAGGGACGCTGCGGGAATGGCGGCTGGTGCTGGGACCTCATCAGGCACGGCTGAGGGCGCTGTTGTATGCCCTGCATGCTGTGGCCGAGGAGGCCCTGCTCGATAATGGCGACTCCGGGCTGCTGGTCAGGCTGACCCCGGAAGATCTGGATGCCGTGCTGCGCAAAAGCGGGGAAGATCGCGACTCCGTCGGTCTGGACGGGACGGTGGAAGAGGGGGAGTAGCGCATGCCGTACCTGCTGTTCAAATACCTGACCACAGCCGCTGTGATTGTGGCAGTGTCGGAATTCGCAAAGCGCAGCGACCGCCTCGGCGGCCTGGTCGGCGCGTTGCCGCTGGTGACGGTGCTGACCCTGATCTGGCTGCACGTGGAGCAGCAACCGGAAGCGCGCATCGCCAACCACGCCTGGTACACCTTCTGGTATGTCATTCCGACCCTGCCCCTGTTCCTGGCGTTTCCTCCGTTGCTGGCCCGATACACCTTCTGGCCCGCGCTGGCGATCTTCGCGGTCGGAACCATGGCGCTGTTCGCCGTCTATGCGCTCCTGCTGCGCCGTTTTGGCGTGGATTTGCTCTGACCGGGTCGTCCGGGTCATTGCCTCCCGGCCCGCGCCCGTTACAATCACATGAATCATGACTCCCGGTTCGAACATGTCCGCCATTTTCATCCTGCTGGCCTGCCAGTTGCTTGGCGAGCTGGCTGTTCGCCAGTTTCACCTGCCGTTGTCGGGGAATATCGCCGGCATGCTGCTGCTTCTGGCGGGGCTGATGGTCCGGGGCGGCGTGCCCGAGAGCCTCGCCACCTTCGCGCCGAAATTGCTGCAGCACCTGACCCTGTATTTCCTGCCGGTGTCCGCCGGGGTAATGACACTGGGCGCGCTGATGGCGGGGGAGGGCTGGCGGATCGCCCTGGTGATGGTCATTTCCACGCTGATTCCGCTGGTGCTCTGCGCGGCCTTGCTGGATCGTCTGTTGCGAGGGCGGCGTCATGTCTAGCTTGCTGGCGTCGCCGCTGCCCTGGTTGACCCTGACCCTCTTCGTCTACCAAGCGGGTTTCTGGGTCCACCGCCAGTGTCGCGAGCCGCTCTGGTTCCCTCCCATGCTGATTTCCCTCATCCTTTTGCTGGCGATCCTGATCGGAGGCGGTGTGGATTACGACACCTATTTCAAGGGAAACCAGTTCATCCATTTCCTGCTGGGACCGGCCACGGTGGTGCTGGCCGTGCCGCTTTATCAATCACTTCCCCGGCTGAAGGCGGCGGCGGGGCCGCTTCTGCTGACGCTGGGGCTCGGCTCCCTGTTGGGCGTGGTTTCCGCGATGGGCCTGGCCTGGCTGTTCCAGTTGTCCGATAGCAGCATCCTCGCCTTCGGCACGCGCGCGGTCACGACGCCGATGGCGCTGGGCATCGCGGAAAAGATCCATGCGCCGCTCGCGCTGGCCTCCGCCATCATCATCATTTCCGGGATCGTCGGGGCGATTGTCGTCGAGCCGCTGCTGGGGTTCGTCCGCCATGATATGGCCAAGGGCTTTGCGCTTGGGTTGGCCGCGCACGGCGTAGGGACAGCGCGCGCCCTGCAAATCAGCCCGACCGCGGGAGCGTTCGCCGCGCTGGGCATGAGTCTGAATGGCGTCCTGACCGCGTTGTGGCTCCCGGCAGCCATCGCTTTATGGCGATAATTCGCTGAACCGTGCTATCATGCCGCAACCGAGTTTTACTCGGTTTTTTTGTGTCCGTCGCTCCGTGATCCGGAAGTCTTCCGGTGTCGCGCCTTTTGTCTTGTTTGCCGGGGTTGTGTCGTATGGCCGTGTCCGCCGAGACCTGGTTGTTGCCTGATGGCGTGCAGGATGTGCTGCCGCGAGAGGCCGCCCGTCTGGAAGCCCTCCGTCGTCGCCTGCTCGACCAGTTCGCCGCCTGGGGATACCAGCTGGTATTCCCGCCGCTGATGGAATTCCTCGACTCCCTGCTGACCGGCTCGGGGCATGACCTCGACCTGATGACCTTCAAGATCACCGACCAGATCAGCGGCCGCCTTATGGGCGTGCGCGCGGACATCACCCCGCAGGTCGCGCGACTGGACGCCCACTGCCTTCCGACGCATCATACCGCGCGCTACTGCTATGCGGGGACTGTCCTGAATACCCGCTCCGCTTCGCTGGCCGCCTCGCGCGCGCCCATCCAGATCGGCGCCGAGCTGTTCGGCTACGGCGGCGTGGCGGCGGACATCGAAATCATCCGCCTGATGCTGGCGACGCTTGAAACGGCCGGTGTTCACGACATCCATCTCGATATCGGGCATGTCGGCATCTTCCGAGCCCTGGCCCGCGAAGCCGGTCTCACGTCGGAAGACGAAGCGGCGCTGTTCGACATCTACCAGCGAAAGAGCCTGCCGGAATTGCAGGACCTGCATGCCCGCCTGCCGCGCGGCGAGTGGTTCCTGGCGCTGGGCGACCTCTCCGGCGGCGCCGAGCAGCTGGATCGCGCCTGCCACGCCTTGTCCGGCGCGCCCGAAGCGGTGGCGGCCGCCTTGAGCGATGTACGCGCGGTCATCCATACGATCCGGGAGATACATCCCGGCGTTCGCCTGTCCGTCGATCTCTGCGAGTTGCGCGGCTACAACTACCACACCGGCCTGGTCTTCGCGGCGTATGCGCCGGACCAGGCGGTCGAAATCGCCAAGGGCGGTCGTTATGACCATGTCGGCGAGTCCTTCGGGCGCTCCCGTCCGGCCACCGGTTTCAGCGCCGATCTCAAGGCGCTGCTCGGCCATGACCGTCATGCCGCGCCGGGGCAGGTGAGGGTGCTCGCCCCGGTCAGCGACGATGCCGGATTGCAGGTCGAGGTTGCGCGCTTGCGCGCCGCGGGTCATGTCGTGATCCAGTCGCTTCCCGGTGAGGCCGCGCAACCGGAAGTACGCGGTTGCAACCGTTGTCTGGTTTTGCGGGACGGCGGCTGGGTCATCGAAGATATCCTGTCCGGAGGCTGACCTCCGGATAACATCGGCCAGGCGCCGATCACGGGCATTTCCAGTAATTTGACAAACTGTTTCAGGGTCTAACCATGGGCAAGAATGTAGTCGTTCTCGGAACGCAATGGGGCGATGAAGGGAAGGGCAAGATCGTCGATCTGCTGACGGACAACGCGGCGGCTGTCGTCCGCTATCAGGGCGGACACAACGCGGGGCATACCTTGGTGGTGGGCGGCGAGAAGACCGTGCTCCATCTCATTCCCTCCGGCATCCTCCGTGAAGGCGTGCTGTGTCTGATCGGCAACGGCGTGGTGCTGGCGCCGGACGCCCTGCTCAAAGAAATGGCCACGTTGACCGCCAAGGGCGTGCCAGTGCGCGACCGCCTGCGCGTATCGCCTAACTGTCCCCTGATCCTGCCGTACCATGCCGCACTCGACAAGGCGCGCGAGATCGCCCGCGGCAAGGCCGCCATCGGCACGACGGGCCGCGGCATCGGTCCGGCCTACGAAGACAAGGCGGCCCGCCGCGGCTTGCGCCTGGGCGACCTGATCCGGGGCGAGGGCTTCGCCGAGAAGCTGTCGGCTGTGATGGAGTACCACAACTTCCAGCTCCAGCATTATTACAAGGCCGAGCCGGTGGACTTCCAGCAGACCCTGGACAATGCGCTGGCCTGGGGCGAGCAGATCCGTGATCTGGTGGCCGATGTGCCCGGCATCCTTCATGACTTCCGCCGTCAGGGCAAGGACATCATGTTCGAAGGCGCGCAGGGTTCCCTGCTCGACATCGACCACGGGACTTATCCGTTCGTGACGTCTTCCAACACTACGGCTGGCGGCACCAGCACCGGTTCCGGATTTGGGCCGCTGTATCTGGATTATGTGCTCGGTATTACCAAAGCCTACACCACGCGTGTCGGCGGCGGTCCGTTCCCGACCGAACTGTTTGACGATATTGGCAAGCATCTCGCCATCAAAGGGCATGAGTTCGGCTCCACCACCGGTCGTGCCCGTCGTTGCGGCTGGTTCGATGCCGTTGTCCTGCGCCGCGCGGTGGAGTTGAACTCCATCTCCGGGCTGTGTCTGACCAAGCTGGATGTGCTGGACGGCCTGGAAACCATCCGCTTGTGCGTGGATTACAAATTCCTGAAGCCGGGTTCGATCGAGTGCCTGAGTTCCGATGCCGAATCGTTCGGTCATGTCGAGCCGGTGTATGAGGATATGCCGGGCTGGACGGAGTCAACGGTCGGTGCCAGGTCACTGGATGACTTGCCCGCCAATGCGCGCGCCTACCTGAAGCGCATCGAGGAAGTGGTGGGGTGTCCTATTGATATCATTTCCACCGGTCCGGACCGGGAGGAGACGATCGTGCTGCGCCATCCGTTTCAGTGAGCAATGTTTTGGTTTTTTGAAATCTCGTGAACGTGCAACCATAAGTTGCTGATGACAACGTCCTGTTGGAGAAGAGGTCGGTCCAAGCGGGGTGACCTTGGGCATCCCCCACCGTCAGGTCGTATTTCACATTCGACTATTCTCCGTGACAGCGATGCTTTCAACTCGCTGGGAGGTGCCGGTTCGCTAAATATCGGCGATCTGCGCGGTGCGGCGGGGAGCTACGTGAAAACCAAACAGGTTTCTGCGGGTGAAATCCAGTTGAAGTCTCATGCGATCGGCGATGTGGAGACCGCTGCTGCCAACAATCGGGCGGCTGTCCGTATCAATGTTAATTTGACATCTGCCCTGACGATTGCGGCCGGTACTTTGTCTGTGGCCAAAAGTAATGGTCTTGGCGTTGGTTCGCTGATGAATTTTTTCTTGGGCCACGAACCGAACGGCGATCCGCATCGACGGTCATTGATGCTGTAAAGTGAAGCCAATGGGATGATGAAGAATTGACATTGCGTGCCATTTGTTGATGTCACAATTGTCGATAAGCTATACAGGCGTACAGATTGTGCGTACGCTAGTTCAACATTGATAACAACGCTGCAACAGAAAAATATAAACCTGTGAGGACGTGCAAATGACTGGCTTCAAGAAGCTTGCCCTGATTTCTGCAGTTGCCCTGGTGTCGGGCTCTGCTTTTGCCCTCGAAGCGGTGGATGATTCCACCCTGTCCGAGACAACCGGCCAAGACGGCGTGACCTTGGGGATTACTCTCCCTTCCGGCGGACTTTCTTTCTCCGCGATCCTGCATGACAGCGATGGTTTCACGAGTTACACGACCAGTGCGGGCGCGATCGTCGTTGGCGATCCGCGCGCAGCTGGCGGCAGCTTTGTGAAAGCCAAGCTCGCGTCTACGGGTGAGATCCAGCTGAACATTGATGCGACCGGTGATGTGGATACTGTCGCAGCCAACAACCAGGCGGCTGTCCGTATCAATGTGAATCTGACATCTGCGTTGACGTTCACTACAGGCACCTTGTCGGTGGCCAAGAGTAACGGTTTGGGTGTGGCGTTGAATACGTCTCCGGTTGACCAGACAAATCCATTCATGAACAGCATGGACATCACGGTCGGTTCCGGTTCGCTGATGAATATCTTCTTGGGTAATGAGCCGAATGGCGGTCACATGATCGACATCAACACCACGTTGTCTGGTGGATTGACGATCAGCAACTTCTCCTTGAACGATACGGGTGGCGCGGTGCGCGGTGGTAGCATTGCAGTTACCACGATCAAGATGTGTGATACGGACGCGACCGCCACCTGTGGGACAACGAACCAGTTGCAGGTTAAGGCTAATGTGGATATCGCGAGTACAACAACCGCGCCGACGTCGCCGAATCCGCCTACTGACGGCGGCCTCATTCTGACGCTGAGTCAAGTTGGTTTGTCTGGCGCCTCGGGAGGGCTAGATGCTGAAATGACCGAAGTGAAGTTGGGCAGTTCCCTGACGCCGGCCATTGGCAACATCGATATTGTCGGCCTGAATCTGGCCGGTACGGCGATCCGTATCGTCGGCCATTGATGTCCTGAGCGTTTTCAGGCACTGGGCGCCCCGCATGACGGGGCGTCTTGCTTTCGGAAGGGCAGTGGGGCCGCTTGTCGGTTATGTGCGCGGCCATGGGTGGTCAGCATTCGTAATCTGGGTTAGTATTCCGATGGGAAAACAATACGAAGAAATAAAAATGCCATCCCGGCGGAGTTCTGCCATGAGGCCCTTGCCTGTAAAGACCATTCTTTTGTGTATCCTGACGTTGGTCGGTACGCCTGTCCATGCCCTTGAGGATCTCGGTGACGACTATCTGTCCGATGAGGTCGCACAGAACGGCATCACGCTTAAGGTGATGTTGCCGGACTTTGATGGTGCGGGGGCGGGAACGGATCTGGGTATGTCCATTGGCCAGACGATATGGCATGACAGCGACGGAGCCGCCGCAGCCGGTCCGTCACCCGCCTTCCTGACTCCGGGTGCGGTCGTGCGCGGCTCCGGCAACGCCAGTGACTTTATGAGCCTGACCATGGCGGCTGGCACATTGATCACATTCCAGATTGATACCACCGGCGATGTGCAAACCTCAGTAGCCAACTCGCAGCCTTCCTTGAATATCAGTGTAGCCATGCCTGCCTTTCAGTGGCGGTCTGGCAATCTTTATGTGGCCCGCAGCAACGGCACGGCTTCGCCGATCAGCGACCAGACTGCCGCCATCATGAACAGTACGGTCACCAGCGTTGGCGCACTCACGGCCAATATCCAGTTGGGATTCCAGGATCAGGGACACCTTGCTGTGATGAACACGACCATTGTGAACGGGATTTCCATGACGGGATATTCCCTGAATGACGTGAATTCCGGCGGATCCATCTCCATTCCGACCATTACACTGAGTGACTACGGCGCCGGCAATGATTTGCACGTTAATCTGGGTGTTGGGATCAAGCTGACCGGCTTGGTCATTGATGTCGCCCAGCTGGGCGATGCGGTCAATGGCCTGGATGTCAACATGGCGGGTTTCAAGCTGGGTAGCGCCGCTACGCCCGCGTTGGGCGGTATTGATCTTGTTGGTGTGAATCTGGCAAATACGTCGGTTCGCATCTTGGGGCATTGATTGGGATCGGCATCACCGCGTGTCTGCGAAACCGTGTTTTTTGCTGCATGCAGAGGAAATGTGATGTGGTTGACGTTTGTAGCCTGAATGCCGCCTTTTGTCGGATGCAGGTACAAAAAAGGTGGTGAGGGGGATTGTCCTCTTGTTGTGAAGAGTGGTAACTTCCCACTGCCTAATAGCGCGTTACCCATAAAAAAGGTAACAAAAATTAGAATTAAATCCTCGAGGAGAACTCCAATGAAAAGCTTGCAAAAGCTCGCTCTCTCTTCCGCTATCGCCCTGACTTCCGCTGGTGCTTTCGCCATGCAAGCCATGGACGATGAGTCGATGTCCGCCGCCACCGGTCAAGACGGCATCACCATGAAGATCGCTCTGCCGTGCTACAACGCCGTCGCTGACTCCTGCCTGCCGACTGCTGCTCATGGTCTGTCAATCGATGAAGTGTTCGTCAAGGATGGTGACGGCTTCTCCATTGACTATGCTACTGGGGATGTCAAAACCGCACCGGGTGGTGGTACTTACACTGACTACACTAATGCTGGCTTCATCTTGATCAAGGGCGTGAGTGTTACCACTACTTCCGGTCAGCCCATCAAGGTGTTGATTGATCAGGTTGGTCATACTTCTAACACGGGCGCTGCTGCTACAAGTGATAAGCCGTTCCTGAATGTGAATGTGACTGTTCCGGCGATCACTGTTGCCTTGGGTGAGACGTGGGTTACCAACGGCTCCGATAGTGGTGCGGCCACCTACTCCGAAGTCAAGGTTTCGAACTCGATGTCCATCAGCACCAGTGGTAATACGGTCCTGAATATCCAGCTCGGTAACCAGCCCCAGGGTGCCTTGGTTAAAGTTGCCACCACGATCGCTGGTGGCTTGGTGCTTAACAACGTGGGTATCCACGATGGTGGCGCTACCTATGGTGGTGACATCAATACGGGATCCATCACGGTTAAAGATCATGCTGGTACTGACCTGACTATCAACGCTGCGGTAAATGTTTCCTCGACTGCAGCTCCGTGGGTTGCCTACGCTCCGAACGGTGCCCTGATCATCAAGCTGACCCAGTTGGGTGCTTCGGGTGTGCCGAATGTCGGTGGCGGCGGCGGTATCGACGTGACTTTGGCTAACACAACCATCGGCGGCACTGGCGCTGTGGCTCTGGGTGACGTGATCCTGAAGGGTCTGAACATCAACGGTACCCGTCTGATGGTCTACGGCCACTAATTTCGCAAGGGGCTTTCAGCCTCATGTGAAGTTGAAGCAACGGCAGCCGCAGGCTGCCGTTGCTGTTTAAAGTAATAACATAAGAATTAGTGCAGTGGAGCATCGAAATGCGCTCACCCGGTTTTGTTACCTTGGTCGCCTCTATCTTGGCGGCTGGCTCTGCGTGGGCGTTCGAGTCCGTGGATGACGCGGTGCTCGGCGAAGCTGTTGGGCAGGCGGGGATTACCTTGGGAATCACTCAGCCAGTTGGCGGTATTGTTGCCAGTGAAATCATTTTTAATGATGCTAATAATTCGCTTGTTTCGGCGGGTATCCCGACATCAGTAGTATCCGGTTACAACAATGCGGGCAATCTGGTGATTCGCGGCCTGGGCTTTCAGGCTTGTGCGGCTGGAGCGGGCTGTACTTCCTTGGGGGCTAACGAGGCCTATACGGTAAATATTGATGCCACAGGCGATGTCGATACTGTCCAGCTTAACAATCAACCGGCAGTCAGTGTGGCATTGGCCTGGGCCTCTTCCGTGACAAAGCTCAGGGTGCTGTTCAGTAAGCTCTCGTTACGGAATGCTTTCGGTACTGATCCTGGTGGTCACAATTATGGTGACGCGACTTCTAACTCGGATTTTCTTCAGTTGGCCAATGGTTACTTTGAGCTGACTCCGGTGGCAGGTACACCTGCACTGAATATCCTGCTGGGCAGCGAACCGCTGACGGGGGAGAATATGGTGACGCTGGCCAATGCCAATTTCGGATCGGTCAACTTCGGATCCGTTAGCCTGCTTGATAAAAGCGGCGGGGCAGGGCGGAATATGAATTTCACCTTCCAGCTGGAAAACTTCAATCTTTCTGGTGCAACACTCAATGTGTCAGGTTCGGGTATCGTGATGACCACGCCGCAGCTGTCTGGTCTCAATGTCATGATGCGAGGCATCACAGTTGGCAATACGGCCACGACCATGGGCTCTTTGGGTATCCAGGGGCTTAATGTTTCCGGTCTGACGATGACCGTTACGGGTAAGTCTTCTTGATCGGATGGCCGCTTGCGTCATCCTTCGTTGTCTTTCCGTAATCCGGCGTGTCAAAGTCGAGCGAAAAAGGGTATTTTTATACAGCTTTCCCGGGTCGGATGGTCCGGAAAAGCTCATGCAGGCTGGCCGTCAGGCCCCAAAACTAGAAAAATACTATGTTTTTGTTAGCCGTTGGTTCCGCTTTGACGTATCTCTTCGCAACCGAATCATTCAAGGTTGCGGATGTGCGCCCATCTACCGTGTATTACTCCTATCCGGCGGATAGCCGGGTAAATTCTATGCGCTGGCAAGATGAGGCGCCGGTGGAGGTGCAGCCGCTCGTAGAAAAGCAGTATCGCAATATTATTCATCAGGCGTATGACTATAGCTGTGGTTCAGCGGCCTTGACCACGGTCCTGAACGGCTACCTTGGGCGCCAGTTCACGGAAAAGCAAGTGATGGATGGTCTGCTCAAGTTCGGCGAATACGACAAGATCGTTCAGCGGCGGGGGTTTTCCCTGCTGGATATGAAGCGACTGGTAACGGCCTTGGGGCACCCCAGCGGTGGATATAAAGGGACGCTGGATGACCTCAAGAAGCTGGACCACCCGGCAATCGTTCCAATTCATTACGCCAATTTCAAACATTTCGTGGTGGTGAAGAAATACCAAAACGGGCGCTTTTTCGTTGCGGACCCCGCATTGGGGAATATCACGTTTCCGGAGGGGCGCTTCAAGGATATCTGGGAAAACAACGTCATGTTCATCGTCTTCCCGAACGGCTTCCGTCCGCAGTCGACCTTGGAGTTGACCGAGGATGACATGCGTTTTGTGGATGACCAGACCATCAGCGAACTCAGCTTTATGACGATCCCGCAGTTCGCCAAACAAGCGGAAGAGAACGCCGACAAGGCGGGCACCCTGCTGAAGGCAACGGATTCCGACAAGCAATCCGATACTTACAATACGCCGATTGATGTGTCCATGCGATACTATTATCGTCGCAAGTAGCCTTGCGCCCGTTCAATAACTTAGAAAACCAAGGAATTACAATGATGAGAGCCTGGGGTAAAGCACCGCATTTCCTGGTGATCCTGAATGGCCTGTGTTTTTCCGTTGCGCATGCCGATGATGCCGCTGCACCCGCGCCTGCGACCGCGACTCCTTCGGCTTCACCGTCTGCGGATGCCGCAAAGGCCGCCCTTGGCCAGAAGGCAGATGACGCAACGTCTGAGAAGAATCTGGAGCAGGTCTTCAAGGCTGCCGAGAAGACCTATTCTTTGTTGAAGGCCGGAAAATTCGGCGCCAACTATTCCTTTGATTACACGTATTATCGCGACAGTCGTATCGATCTCGCGATTGACGGTTCGTCCACGGTGACGCGATTCCGGATCGAGGAAGACGCCCAGCACTCCTTTACCAACTCCGTCGAGTTGACCTACGGTCTGCGGGATAACCTGACGCTGACAGGGTCCATTCCCTTGGTCTATAAGCTGGACTCGCAAAATAGCCGCGAGGTAACGGGGCTCGGGGATATTTCCGTTGGTGTGCGTTGGCAGCCGATCTCGTTAACCAACGGTCTGCCTACCGCGACGCTCTTTGGCACGCTGTCAACGGCAACAGGCGATAGTCCGTACGAAATCAATTCAAGTAAGGATCTGTCGACCGGCAAGGGGTATTACAGCCTCGGGGGCGGTGTCAGCGTCAGTAAGGTTACTGATCCGATCGTGTTGTTCGGTTCCGCCAGTATGTCAATCGCGAACAACATGGGCGGGCTTAATCAGGTTCGCGGCGGGCGTACTTTGGTTGGCGTTCATCCGGGAAATACCCTTGGTTTCTCCGCCGGTTTCGCCTACTCGCTCAATTATGACGTTTCGATGAGTGCTTCATTTCAGCAAAGCATTACCACCAACTCTCGATTCAACTTCATGAATGCCGGCACAGCGGAGTTTGTTGAAGCGCCCACGCAGGTTTCCGCGCTGGTGAACTTCTCCATGTCGCTCCGCACCTCGCCCAAGCGCATTGTGAATTTGAGCTTGGGTTACGGCCTGACGGAAGACACCCCCGATGTTGTTCTGGGCTTCTCGTTGCCGCTTGAGTTCATGGGACTCTCCGGCGCAGATCAATAATAACCGGGGCTGAAACCGTTCATGATCAGAAGAATTCGAGGCCTTGCCGGCAAAAGCGCGCTCGCTGTCGCTGTCGCCGTGCTGTCTGTAAACGGTCACGCCATGCTGTCGCAGAACGTTTCCGTGGACTTGCGGGCATTGTCACTCGGGAATGCGGTGACTGCCGACCCGCCTGGTATTGATTCCATTCACTTCAATCCGGCCGGGCTGTCCAAGATCAACGGCACTCAACTGGATGTGCAGTTGTTGATGGCTGGCTTTGCGATATCGAGTGATTTTTCCGCGCCAGCGGGATTCAACGTGTTTGGTTACTCGGACGACCCGGTGGTCTGTACCGATCGCGAGAACGACGGCCAACGTCTGTGTTCCAATTTCAAGACGGCGCATAGCGAAGCAGCGGGTGTAGGCCTGTACCTTCCGATCCTGGACAAGTTTGTCAAGCTGCCTCCGGGTCCTGTTGCTGCGCCGACGGCGGGTATTGCCTACAAACCTCCGGGTTCGAAGTTTACCTTCGCGGACGCCATTTATGCGCCCATGATCGCGGGCTTGTATCGTGACGCCAATGATCCCGGGTCATACATGGGCAAGCAGGTCGCACTGGAGCGCGTGACCTATCTGTCACCTTCAGTGGCCTACCAGATTAATGATGACCTCTCCGTTGGTCTTTCTGTCGGCATGTCGTATCAGGCCATTACCCTCAATACGGATTTCCGCGCCCCGAATGATCTGATCGGTGTTTTCCGTTTGCTGGATGAAGAGGTCTGCGCGCCGTTCAAGGGCAATTCGAATATCGTGACTGACCTGATGCTTTTCGGTATCTGTAATGCCGATGAGTCGCTTGGTCCGTTCAAGAAGATGGCAAACCTTGACATGAACATGCAGCAGAGTCTGTCGCCTTCTTACAACCTCGGTATCCTCTGGGAGCCGAATGACCGTTTTGCTTGGGGTGCGGTTTACCAGAGCTCCAGCAAGATGCGGATGAAGGGTAAATTTCGCGTGACGTATGAAAATGGCGCGCGCGATCTCATCAACCAGGGGTTGCAAAGTTCCGCGACCGGCCAGATCCTTGCGGCGATTCTCGGGATGCCCAGTTACATGCCCGCCAAGGAAGAGGGTCTGGTGTCCATGAATCTGGAGTACCCCGCGCACTTCCAGACCGGCATCAAATACAAGGTGTTACCGCCCCTCCAGATCAATTTCGACGTTCACTGGACCGATTACGGCGCGTGGGACGCTTTCAATTTCGAGTTTGACCGTAATCTGGCCGTGTTGCAGATTGCCCAGTTGCTGGTCCCGGGAACTACCCCGACGCATCTGAGTTTCCCCTTGGGCTTCCTGAGTCGTTGGGGTTGGAGTCTTGGTACGGAATATTCCTACAGTAACCGCTTGAAGTTCCGCTTGGGATATGAGCCGCGGCCCAGCGCCATCCCGGATAACAAGCGCAACGCCTTGGCGCCTATCAATGCCGCGCAACTGTTCGGCGCGGGTATCGGCTATCGCTTCGATCGCGATACTGACATTGACCTGACGTTCATGCATCTGCGCAGTCGGGACTATGTGCCGGCGAATACAAGTAGCCTGCTGAACAAGACCGGCGTGAACAATCTGGTTTACAACCCCTTTGCCGGACTGGATGTTCAGACCAAGGCCAGCGTCAATGTGATGGGCCTTGTCTATCGTACCCGTTGGTAACCCATGCGCGTCTTTTCGGCTGCCTTGCTTCTGGTTGCCGCCATTCCGGCGGTCGCCGACCAGTATTACCCCGTGATGGATGCCGACGGGAAAGTGCATCTCATGGCGCGTCCTGATGCTCCGTCCACTGGCGTGGTGCAAAAACCGACTGCTCCCGCTCAGGATGCTGAGGCGGGTCATGGTGCGGCTGCGGCGCAGGTGAGTCCGGGAGTTCAGGAGGATCTGAGCTATCAATCCAGTGAAGAGCTGGAAAAGAACGGTTATCGCCCCAAAGGCAAACAGCGCTTTTATTATTTTTCCGATCACAGTATGGGCTTGGCGCCGATTGTCTCAGACAAAGGCGTTCCGGTGATGGCTCCTGCAGTCGAGTCGCCGACAGCCGATGATATTGCCAAGCCCTCTCCCGAGTATCAGGCGCTTTCCCGTAGCGATACGCTCGGCTTGCTGGGATTGAAAGAGGAGTGCCTGCCCCGCAAGGTTATCCGACGTGCGGTTTCGTTGAAGGATGCGCTCAGCCTGAGTGTCAGTGATCCCTTGCAGCCTTCAGATGAGGCCAACCCCGACTTGGTGGTGGATACCCGTAAGGGAGGGGAGGCTGTCGCTTTCCGTCTGCGCAGTTTCGCCTCCAAAAAGCGGTCTCCAAGTTTCTATATTCCCGCTCCGGTTTTTCTTGACCATAAGGGGTGTGTCCTTGGCGGTGCATGGAACTACTGGACCCAACACAAGCCGGCGAGTCAGGTGAGCTACGAAATGATAGACGGGCTCCTGCTGGCTCCGCGTGGTACCGCGCTTATCGCTTTTTACAGGCCGGCATCCCGGATGCGCCTGCCCGCGGCTTTCGGCTATCCCGGAAGCCTGACGCTGGAATCCTTTCAGTAATGAGGAATTAATCATGGTGACGCCTTTTCCGAAACGGTATCTGGCGGCGTTGGTCCCGTTTCTGTCGGTATGGATGACCGGGTGTAACGGGCCGAGCAATAATATTGCGCCCCCTGCAACGTCCACGACGACGGCATGCACAGCCGATAATTGTGTCACGGCATTCTTCCTGGATGAGCCGGTCGGGGGGTTGAACTATGAGTGCGATACTGTCAAGGCAGTTACGGCCGCTGACGGTTCGCTGTCATGTCCGAATGACTCTGTGGCCACATTCTACCTGCAGGCCAAAAACGGAACCCGTAAGATGACGTTGGGTACGGCGAAGATTCACCGTCCGACCAGCCTTTCCGGTTTTGTGAATCCGAATTTCGTCTTCATTACGCCCAAGGATTTGGTCTCCGGTGGACCGGATATGATCTCTCTGTCCAACGACACTATCTCCGGCCGGAAAATCACGAATATCCTGCGTTTCCTTCAGGCCATGGATTCCTCGGGATCACCGGCCGTCAGTTCGCCAAGCCGTCGCATTGCGATTTCGGAAGAGGACAAGAAAGCGCTGGAAAACCTGGATAAGGATTTCTCGGGGGATCTGTTTGGCAGCGAAACCTTTGATGATCTGGTCAAGCCTGTTCTGAGCAATCTGAAGGTACCCCGCAGCCTGCCGAAGCCGCAGGACGCTCAGGATCGTTTCCTAGCCAACGAGAAAGTGACCTTGGCCGGTGGCTACGAAGTTTCGCCACTCGCATTGCAGGTCTCGGTCGATAATGCGGGTACGCTTGGCGATTACGCCATGACCGGACGATTGGGCGATACGGTCCAGATCACGGACGGAAATGGGAATGTGATCAACGAAAAGACGAATTATGCTGTAGAGTCTTTGCTGTTCATTCTCGACCGCGAAGCGAAAATGATCGGCACCGGTCTGGAATGGCAGAATGAGGTGCAGAGCAATCCGGTGCTGGGCTCGACGAACATTCCGCAGAGTGTTGCCATCATGTATCTGTACAGCAAACCGAAGGTACTTCGTCCGGTCTCGTCCGATGTCGGATTTCAGCCGAACGGTGATGTAAAGCCGGGTTTCGATTTCCAGGTGCTTGACGACAACAATGCCGTGGACGGCTACGTGGGGATTACCCAGGGACGTCTGGAGCGCGGCTTTCTGTTCGGCTATCCGCAAAAGTACCGCGAACTGTTCGGTTTGGGGCAATCGGAGCCGGTCGACTCCAAGTACATGGGCAAGTGGATCCGTCGCAACAGCAGCAATGCGGTCCCTGCTGGCGGTACGTATTCCGGCGCGGTCACCTTGCAACGGACGCGCTACCAGATTGACCCCTTCCTTGACCCGGCTTACTGGAAAACCCAGACCAACTCGACGGCCGGGCAAACGCCGATTTTTCCGATGCACCTGCAATTGACTTTGCGGGACAATAACAAGGACAAATGCGCGCCGGACGGTTGTACGTTTGGTCCGATCGGTATTTCGATTCTCGAAAACGGGAACATCGTGTCCGACATCAATAATGATTGCAACGCGGGTCTGAATCCGGCAACCATGAAAGACTTGTCCGGCCAGCAGGAGTACCGTTTGGGACTGGTGACCGCCATCCTGCATGAGTCCAACAGCCATTTCGTGAGTCCGCTGATCCTGATTCCGGATATGTCAGGTGTGCCAGTCTGGCAGGATTTGCGAGGCACGTTGATTGGCATGACCTCCGGAGCCGCCGGCGGCAAACGCGTGAAGCTGAATATCACCAAGGCGGCTGATCGGAGTTTCGGTATTTCGGATGCGTCCTCGGCTAACTCCACGGCGGACGCGACTTGGGTTAACTATGTCAACTTCCTGAAGTTTTCACAGTTGCATCCGACCGATCTCAGTGCACGCATTCCGGAAGCTCAAGGCGTGATCACCTCGGTAACCGCGCAGACGTGCTACACACCGACGCCGTTATAAAGCGGCTGTGTAGCCGCCATGAAAAAAGCCGACCCACGGGTCGGCTTTTTTCATGGCGGCATCGCTGATCAGATGGAGAGGCGTCTGCGGAAGAGGGGTTCCGGAGAAGTCGCGCTGCCCAGATAGCCCTCGGAGAAGTCATCCAGGCCGCGCAAGGCAATGGCGATGTCCTTGTCGGCGCGAATGGCGAAACTGTTGAATCCGCAACGGGACAGGTAATAAAGGTTGTCCTTGAACACATCCCCCACGGCGCGCAACTCACCCCGGTAGCCCAAGCGGTTGCGCAGCAACCACGCTTGCGAATAGCCGCGCCCATCTGCGAAGGCCGGGAAATGGATGGCGATCATGGCCAGCCGCGTTACATCGTCTCCGAGCGCCAGCGCATCATCAACGGGCTCCAGCTGGACGCCGACCGGCTCTCCGCGAGCAAGCAGTTGCTCACGATGTTCGCGCCACAATGACAAGCCGACCAGTACGGGGCCTTCGGGAGGGAGTGCCCCGTCACGAATGACCGGCGGGAAGCTGTCATCAGTGATGACGCGGTCCTTGATGATCTTAGGCATAGACGCGCTCCTTGAAACGTTCGATTCCGATGCGGCGGTAGGTATCGAGGAAGCGTTCGCCCAATTGCCGGTTGTCGAGATAGACGTTGATGATTTCCTCGATCACATTGCCCATTTCCTCCGCGTAGAAGGACGGGCCGAGAATGTCGCCGAGACTGGCGTCGTGCCCGGCGTTGCCGCCAAGCGAGACCTGGTAGTACTCCTCGCCCTTTTTGTCGACGCCCAGGATGCCGATATGGCCGACATGATGGTGGCCGCAGGCGTTCATGCAGCCGGAGATGTTGATGTCCAGCGGGCCGATCTCGTAGACGGTGTCCATGTCTTCGTAGCGGCGCTGGACCGCTTCGGCAATCGGGATGGACTTGGCGTTCGCCAGCGAACAGTAGTCACCGCCCGGGCAGCAGATGATGTTCGTCATGAGGCCGATATTGGCTGTGGCGAATCCGAGTTCGCGGGCGAGTTCCCAGAGCGCGGCCAATTGGTCCTGTCGCACATCAGCCAGAACGATGTTCTGTTCATGGGTGGTCCGCAATTCGCCGAAGCTGAAGCGGTCCGCCAGATCGGCCGCGGCCTCCATCTGTTCCGAGGTGATATCCCCGGGAGCGACGCCGGTCCGCTTCAGTGACAGGGTGACCAGGCGGTAGCCCGGACGCTTGTGCGGGTGGGTGTTATGCCTGTACCACAGGGAGAATGCCGGATTGGCTTCCAGTTGCGCGGTGAGTGAGGCGGGGTTGTCCTCGAGTCCGATTTCATAGGGGGGCTCGGTAAAGAAGCCCGCCAGCCGTGCGAACTCGGCCTCGGGTACAATCAGGTTGCCGTTTCTCAAATGAACGAACTCGGCTTCGACTTTTTCGGCGAAAACCCCGGGCGTGAGCGCCTTGACGAGAATCTTGATCCGCGCCTTGTATTTGTTGTCACGGCGGCCGTGCAGGTTATAAACGCGAAGGATCGCCTCGAGGTAGGCGATCAGTTCGGTTCGCGGGAGGAAATCGCGGATCACGGCCCCGAGCATCGGCGTGCGACCGAGGCCTCCGCCCACGAGAATGCGGTAGCCGGTTTCGCCTTGGTCATTACGCACAATGTAGACGCCGATGTCATGCACGGCCGTCGCGGCGCGGTCGACATCCGGATGGGCGTTAACGGCGATCTTGAATTTACGCGGCAGGAAGGCGAACTCGGGGTGAAAGGTCGACCACTGCCGGATCAGCTCGCATGTGGGACGCGGATCTTCCACTTCACCCGCAATCGCACCGGCGAACTGGTCGGTAGTGGTGTTGCGGATGCAGTTACCGCTGGTCTGGATGGCGTGCATCTGGACGCCGGCCAGATCCGTCAGGATGTCGGGCACCTCTTCGAGTCGGGGCCAGTTGTACTGGATGTTCTGCCGGGTCGAGACGTGCGCGTAGCCGCGGTCGTATCGGCGCGCGATGTGCGCGAGCATGCGCAGCTGGCGGCTTGACAGCATGCCGTACGGAACGGCAACCCGGAGCATCGGGGCGTAACGCTGGATATACAGGCCGTTCTGCAGACGGAACGGACGGAACTCGTCTTCAGTCAGTTGGCCGGCCAGATAGCGCTGGGTCTGGTCGCGGAACTGGGCCACGCGTTCATCAACGATTTTCTGGTCGTAAGCGTCGTACTGGTACATGGGAGGCGGTAATCGGCACGTTGGTTTTGTGAGCGGCGCAGAATATCAAAGCAAAAAACATAAGAAAAATGCTTTTTGGGAATATGACTCTACAGTGCGGCTAATATGCTATTCACGGTACCGGCACGGGTTGTGCGAGTCTCCATGATAAGATTCGGTCCGGTGGACAGGATAGAGAGGAGAGTTCCCTGTGGCAGTGCAGAAAACGACGTTGCGCAAGTATGTCCGGCGAATCGGCGTGCCAGCCGGGTTCGCGGCGGCGTATTCCCTGGCGGGCTTCCTGGCGCTGCCGTCCCTGGTGCACTCGTTGGCGAAGGATTATGTTGCCGACAAGTTGCATCTCGCGCTGGACGTCGGCCACATTGAGGTGAATCCCTGGCGGCTGGCGGTGCGTCTGGATGCGGTGTCCGTGTCGGAGCCGCACGGTGTGGAGCCGATGTTTGTTGCCCGGAGCCTGTACGTCAATCTTGACGGTGTTTCCTCCCTCCTGCACTGGCGTGCCGAGGTCGACGATTTCGATATACTGCGCCCCCGGATCCATGCTCTGATCGATGCCGAAGGGAAGCTCAACCTGCTGAAACTTGTTCCGCCTGAGGACCCCGATTCCGGCCAGACGCCGTGGCGGCTGGCCGTCCTGGGCGTGCATGGAGGGTATGTCGCCTTCACGGACGCCTCCCGCCCCGTTCCGTTCTCGACCGCGCTCGCTCCTCTGGATTTCCGCCTGTTCAATCTCGCGTCGGCCGCAAACGGTGCTGGCCGGTATCGTCTTTCGGCGGAGACCGGGCAAGGCGAGCGTCTGGCTTGGGAGGGGGAAGTTGCTGTCAATCCTGTCCGGTCCAGCGGCGTGCTGTCGATTGGCGGGCTACGCGCAAAGACTGTTTCGGATTACTTGCAGGATACGCTGCCGGTTCGTTTTGAGGACGGGCGCATGGATATCAGCGGCGAATACCGTTTTGTCCTGCGTGACCATCCGGAATTGAGCCTGCGTCAGGTCGGCGTTGCGTTGCGGGATCTTGTCCTGCGCACGCCGAGCGCGCGCGTCCCGTCGCCGCTGACAGTGAAGTCGCTGCGCCTGGACGGGATTGCTATGGATTGGCCTGCGGGACGGGCCGGAGTCGACCGGATCCGTCTGGAGGACATACGTATCGGGGAGCCGGGTGCGCCCTTGCTGACGTTGGCGGGGCTCGAGGCGAAGGGGCTACGTCGGGACCCGGCGCAGGACCGGATCGCCCTGGGCAGTCTGGCCTTCACGGATGCCCGGCTCAATGAGCGGGCGGATCCCGTGCTTGAGGCGCCAAACGTACGCCTCGACGCGCTGGAGGTGTTTCCCGGCACGCATCAGGCCGGTATCGGGAGCATCGGTACGGATGGCGGTCGGTGCCGGGTAGTCCGGGAACGGTCCGGTCGTCTGGCCTGGGAAGGGGTATCGGAACGGTTGCTGGCGGCCGTATCGCCGGTACCGCAAGGCGCAGTCCAGCCTTCCGCACCATGGGTAATGCATCTGGGCGGGGTGGAGGTCAAGAATTTCCATGTCGATGCGGAAGACCGGGTGCCGGTGCGTCCGGTCACGCTGCCCGTGGATGTGCGTCGGTTGACCCTCCAACCCCGACCGCAGGCCGACAAACCACATGCGGTAACGGGCGATTTCGCCTTTGGTCGCGGAACGCTGGCGATTCACGGACAGTTCGATGAATCGCCCGTGTCGGGGGACCTGACGCTGGATCTGCGGCATCTTCCCTTGCCGGTCTTCGCGCCCTATCTGGCGGGGCTGGCCCGCTTCCAGTTGGAGTCGGGAGAGTTGGGCGCGCTGGGGCGGCTCCGTTTCCGTCAGGGCGGGGCAGGCGATGTCCGCTACAGCGGCGCGGTGGACGTCGGGAATTTCTCGGCGAACGACCAGTATCTCCACGAGCGATTCCTGGCCTGGAAACATTTGCGCTTCGACGGTGTCGATGCGGCCCTGAATCCCGTGCGACTGCATGCGCGGGTCGTCGAGGCCAGTGAGCCCTTTACGCGTCTGATTATCCTGCCGGATAAGACGCTGAATCTGACCCAGATCCTCGCGGTTGCCGGCGAGACTCCCGTCAAGCCGGCCGCGAAACAAGCTGCACCCGCGGCGTCCATTGATGTGGTCAAGGTTTCGGGCGGCTCGATGCTCTTTGCCGATCTGAGCCTCAAACCCCAGTTCGCGACGGGCATCGAAGCGCTCGAGGGGGAAATCCGGGGTGTCAACACGCGGCCCGGATCACGGGCCGACATCCGCCTGGACGGCCGGGTGGACCAGTACGGCAAGGCCGCCATCAGTGGCGGCCTGAACCCGGTCTCCCCGGACGAACAGACGGATGTCGCACTGAAGTTCGATAATGTCGAGCTGACGACCCTGACGCCGTATTCCGCCAAATTCGCGGGCTATCGAATCGACAAGGGCAAGCTGTCGCTGGATTTGCGCTATACCATTCGCGACCGTCAGCTGAACGCGACCAACAAGATTGTGTTGAACCAGCTTACGCTGGGCGAGAAAGTGGACAGTCCGGATGCCGTCAATCTCCCGCTGCGTCTGGCGGTGGCGATCCTCAAGGACAGTCATGGCGTGATCGATATCGACCTGCCGATCAGCGGCAGCCTGGATGATCCGCAATTTCGCGTGGGACCGCTGGTCTGGAAGGCTTTTGTCAATGTCATCACCAAGGTGGCGACCGCACCTTTCCGGTTCATTTCCGGACTGGTCGGCGGCGACGAAGGCATGGACCGGTTGGCGTATCTGCCGGGTGTGACCGCGCTAGCCCCCGGGGACGGTGCGCGCCTGGACAAGCTGGCGCAAGGATTGCAGGATCGTCCGGGGCTACGGGTCGAAATCCGCGGCGTCTTTGATCCCGTGAGTGATGGCGCAGTCCTGAAGGCCCGGCATATCGATGACGCGTTGACGGCGCTGGCCGGAAAGATGCCGGACCCCGCCAAGGCGCTGGAGGCCCTGTATGCCGAGCGTTTCGGCGCGGAGGCGCTGCGGCAGCAGCGCGAGCTGGCGCGGCGACCGGCGGCTGACGGCCTGCCGGTGGCGGCGGGGGCGCTCTCGGCTTCGCTGAGGGCGGGGCTGGAATCCCGGGAGACAGTCGACGACGGCGAGTTGCGTCAGCTGGCGCTGGAGCGGGCCCGGACAGCCAGGCAATATCTGGTTGAGCACGGGAAGCTGGAGGAGGCCCGGGTCTTCGTGCTGGAGCCCGCGTCCGCGCCGGCGGAAGAGGGCAAGGTGGTATCGCGTCTGGAGCTGGCCGCGCGTTAAATTTGCTGAGTCAACGCATTGTTTGATTGTATGACAATGAGGCAGGGCGCTATAATGTACAGGTGTTAGTCTTTTCCGACGCATGCCCGCCCACAGGTGTCCCATGAGCTTCAAAGCCGCTGAAAGTCTCGCCGAACAGATTGCCCGCCATGTCGGCCGCCAGATCATCACCGGCGATCTGGTGGAAGGCGAGCGCATCCAGGAATTGCGCATCGCCAAGGAACTGGATGTCAGCCGCGGTTCGGTGCGCGAAGCGCTGCTGATTTTGCAGCGTCGTCACCTGATCGATATTTATCCGCGCCGGGGAGCGGTGGTCGCCGAAATGTCCGCTCAGCAGATCAAGAGCCTGTTTGAAGTATTGAGCATGCTGTTGACCCTGGTCGTCAAGCGGGCGGCGGATAATTGGCGCCAGGCCGATGTCGAGGGGTTCACGAATCTGGTGGAACATATGCATCAGCTGGTACGTGACGGCGATATTGAAGGATTTTATGAGGGCTCGTTTACCTTTTTCCGCATGGGTTACCGCTTTTGCATGAATCCGTATATCGAGGAAATGCTGGAGGATTTGCAACCCGCCTTGCAGCGCAGTTATTACCTGGCCCTGCACACCAATAAACGGGAATTGCAGGAAGCGTACAATTTCTTCAAGGGGATTCTGGATTCCGTCCTGACGCGGAAAGGCGATCAGGCGGGCGTACTCGTGGAGGAATTCTGCCGCCATCTGCGGAATCTGGTCCTGGACTCCCTGGCGCGCATGAAGCAAATCGAATTGGCATGGGCGCAACGTTCCCGCCGCTGATATATCCTGTCGCCCCAGTTAGCGTGATTTTTGAGCGTTCTGGCGGCATCGTCGGTCCCTGTTCATCTTTTGTTGCAATTTCCCCGACTGACGTGAATTCATCCCGTTAGAATTCAAGGGCCTGGTGCGGACGGATGCCGCCAGCGGCCTTGAAGCGCTCGCTTCGGAGGCCAACGGGCCGGACAGGACGGTGACCGTTTCCCGAGACCCCGATAGATGCGCCTCAAAACGATAAGACTGGCGGGTTTCAAATCCTTCGTTGATCCGACGACGGTCCCTTTTCCCAATAATCTTTCCGCGATTGTCGGGCCGAACGGTTGCGGCAAATCCAATATTATCGACGCCGTGCGCTGGGTGATGGGGGAATCCTCTGCCCGCTATTTGCGCGGCGAGTCGATGGCCGATGTCATATTCAATGGCTCAACCACCCGCAAGCCGGTCGGTCAGGCCAGTATCGAACTGGTTTTCGATAATCAGGACGGCTCACTGGGGGGGGAATACGGGCGCTACAGCGAAATCGCGGTGCGCCGTCAGGTTACCCGCGACGGCAAGTCAGAATATTTCCTGAACGGCTCCCGCTGCCGTCGCAAGGACATTACCGATATTTTCCTGGGAACCGGGCTGGGGCCGCGTTCCTACGCGATTATCGAGCAGGGGATGATTTCCCGGCTGGTGGAGGCGCGACCGGAGGAGCTGCGGAACTATATCGAGGAGGCTGCCGGGATTTCCCGCTACAAGGAGCGGCGCAAGGAAACCGAAACCCGGCTGGCCAATACCCGCGAAAACCTGGCGCGGTTGAACGACATCCGCGAAGAGCTTGGTCGCCAGTTGGCCCACTTGCAGCGACAGGCTGACGCCGCGGAGAAATACCGTCGTTACAAAACCGAGGAGCGCGAGTTGCGCGCCCAGTTGTACGGCTGGCGCCTGCAGTCGCTGCAAGCCGGATTGCAGGAGGTCGAGGCGGTCATCCGTCAGCAGGCCGAGATGCTGTCCGGCGCCATGCAGTCGCAACAGGGGGTGGAGCAGGCGCTGTCCGAGGCCCGCGAGCGGGAGGAACGGGGGCATGGCGCCGTGCTGGAAGCGCGCAGTCGCGTGCAGGCGGTGCAGCACCTGATCGCGCAGGCCGAGCAACAGATGCAGCATCTGCGGACCCGGCAATCGCAGCTGGAGCAGCAGGCGACGGTTTTGCGCGAGCGTCTGGCGCGCGCCGAAGAGGAGGGGGAATCCGATGGCGAGGAGCTCGCCATCCTGCTGGCGCGCAAGGAGGAGCTCGCGCCGCGCGCCGCCGCCGCGACGGCCGGGGTGGCGGAGCGACAGACAGCGGTGGATGCCATCGAGTCCGACGTGCAGCAATTGCAGGCCAATCTGGAAGCCTGCCAGCGCGAGGTGACCCGCCATCAGATGCAGGTACAGGCGGCCCAGTCGCGCATCCACTCACTGGAGCAGGGGCTGTTGCGCTCACAGGAGCGGCGCCAGAAGCTGGCTGGCGAACTGGGTAGCGCGGCGACCGACGAACTGTTGCTGGACGTGGAGTCCCGTCAGGAGGAACTGGCGCTGTTCGACGAACGCATCCAGGAGACGCAGGCCGGACTGGAGGCGCTGGGAGAGGCGCTGGCCCGCGAGGCGGGCGAGCAGCAGGCGCTCGGGGAGACCCTGCATCGCCTCAAGACCGCCTTGCAACAGGGCAAGGGTGAACTGTCCGCGTTGCTGTCCCTGCAGCAGGCTGCCTTGGGCCGGGACAATGCCGCGCTGAATGCCTGGATGCAGAAACACGGGGTGTCATCCGCCCCCCGGCTGGGTGAGGTGATCCGGGTTGCTCCAGGCCACGAGGCGCTGGTCGAGGCAATCCTCGGCGAGGCGCTCTCCGCGCTGGTGGTGGAAGATATTGCCGGGCTGGATGTCCAGGGCGCGCCGGGATTGATGCTGGTGGAGGCGGGTGCAGCGCAGGAGGCCCATGGTCTTGCCGCAACTGTTGAGCCGGGCGTGGCCCGCGAATGGCTGGTCGGGGTCGAGGTGTGCGACAGCCTCGTTGAGGCGATGTCCCGGCGGGACCGGTTAGGCCTGGGGGACTCCCTGATTACCCGTGACGGATACTGGCTGGGGCGGCACTGGCTGACCGTGCTCGCACGTCGCGCGGAAGACAGCGTGATTGTCCGTCAGGCAAGAATTGCGGATTTGCAGGCGACGCTGGCAGCCCGGGAAACCGAATTGCGCGACGGCCTCGCGCGGCAGTCAACGCTGGCCGAGAGCTTGCGCGCCGGCGAACAGCAGCGCGGCCGCGAGCAGCGGGTGCTGTCGGAGCTGTTGCAGTCCCGGGGGGCGATGCAGTCCGGGCTTGCCCGTGCGCAAGCCCAACTGACCCAGGCGCAGCTGCAGGGGCAGCGTTTGCGCGAGGAACTGGCCGAGCTGGAGGCCCACCAGCGTCAGGATGCGGAGTCTCTGGCCGAGGAGCGACTGACGCTCGAGGACGGTCTGGCCGCCTGGCAGCGCGAGCAGGCGCGGGAGCGCGCCATCCTTGACGGGCGGGAGTCCCTGCGTGCGGGACTCGCCCGCGACCGTCAGCTGTTGCAGGAGCTGCGGGCCGCGCAGCATGCGCTGGCTCTCGAAACGCAGGGCTTGCACACCCGTGAGCTGGCCCTGCGGCAGGGGCTGCAGCGCGGCGAGCAGCATCGCGCGGAATTGCGCGCGCAGATCGGCGAACTTGAACGCGGCGCGGAAGATACGGTCGAGCCGGTCGCGGAACTGGTGTTGCGGCACGAAGATTATCTGGCGGAAAAGGAACAGCTGGAGGATGCTCTCCGGGGCGCTGAAGCCGAATTGCAGGAAAGCGCGCGCCTCTACCGCGCGCTTGAGCACCAGCGGCATGAGCTGTCCTCGGGGTTGGAGCCCTTGCGTCGACAACTCGAAAATAACCGGCTCCAGTGGCAGGACATCA